>CAZGTQ010000075.1:0-26678 GCA_964528575.1 uncultured Planctomycetaceae bacterium
GCGGCCCGCCCGGAGCTCGTCCGAACGGGCCGCGCACGCGGGAGCCGGGCTCCTCTCAGAAGCCCTTGACGTTCGCGACGTGCTTGTAGATGCCGAACGTCACGAGCCAGCCGATCGCCAGGACGACGGCGACGACGAGCCAGAGCCGCTCCGCGCCGAGCAGGCCGGTCATGTGGACGCTGACCATGAACAGGAGCAGCGGGACCGACATGTAGGTGTTGTGCTTCGAGCGCAGGCCGGCGAGCGCGGGGTCGGCCGGGTTGGGAGCTGCGCCGTTCTTGATCGCGGTGATGATGCGCTTCTGCGCGGGCCAGATGCGCATCCAGACGTTCGCCGCCATCGCCGTCCCGAAGAGCGCGCCGATGTGGATCAGCACGGCGCGGCCGGAGTACTCCCAGGCGCTCTGCATGACGTACGCGAAGGCGATCGCGATCGCCGCCCAGATCAGGACGCCGGCGATGTGCGCGCCGCCCTTGTTCATGAACTTGAAGAGGACGTCGTAGATCGCGAAGCCGACGATCAGCGCGATGAAGGCCGGGAGCCAGGTCATCAGCTCGGGCGCGGTGCCGTCGGCCAGCAGGTACCCGCTCTTGCTCGAGTAGTACAGGAGCATCATGAGCCCGACGCCCGAGATCCACGTGAACGCCGCGCCCCAGCGGAACCAGTACAGCGCGCGGGGCATCAGCTCGGGGATGACCTTGCGCTTGGTCTCCGCGTCCATCGTCGCGGCGAACGCTGCGTTGACCCAGTTGAAGAACCAGAGCATGCCGATCCAGAGCACGCCCGCGATCAAGTGGATCCAGCGGAAGGTGAGCTGACCGAGGTCCAGGTCTGCAAGGGCCGCGAGACTGATTGCCGCAAGACTGTGCGAGTGCATGACGGAGCTTCGCCTTTCGAGCCGGAGTTGGACGAGACTCGCGCGCGACGGTCCGCGCCGAGAGCGAGCCGGAAAAGGATCGAAAATGACGTTCGCCCCGTCAACGGGGCGGCGCTCGTTCCGAAATCAGTCTTCGTAGCTGAAGTCCACGACGACGCCGCCGCCGTCGGGAATCTCGACTCTCGCTCGCTTCGGCCGCGTCCACTCCTCGTGCCACGTGCGCAGCTCGTACGTGCCCGGCTCGAGCGGCCCGATCGAGAACGTCCCGTCCTCGGCGCTCACGTCGAAGTACGGATGGCCGAACACCGCGACCCACGCCTTCATCCACGGGTGCAGGTCGCAGACCAGCTCGATGGCGACCTCCTCCGAGCGAGCACCCGCAAGATCGAAGCTCCACTCCTGGTCCGCCGCGCCCTTCTGGTGCGTCCGGTTGACGCCGCCCTCGACCTGCGCGATGCGCGGCTTGGCGTGCACGTTGTGCGTCGTCGCGTCGGAGTTGCGCACGGCGAGCGTCTGTCCCTCGCGCACCGCGACGACGTGCGGCGCGTAGATGCACCCGTGCTGGTCGAGCAGCACCGGCTCGTCCGGCGGCGGCATCACCGCGCTCTCGTCGAAGCCCTTCGCGACCCACACGACGACGTTCGCGAGCTTGCCGTCGTTCACGACGACCGTCTCCTGCACCGGCGTCTCGTCGTGGTGGGCGCAGCCGGGCTCGTTCATCGGCCCCGGGATCGGTCTCATCGCCGGGGGCGTGCCCTCGAACGTCACGACGCCCGAGATCGTGCCGACCTTTGCGGGATCGTCGGTCGGCGTTCCGCTCGCCATCGGCGCCCGTCCGCCGCCGCCCGCCGCGCCCGCGCCCGGCTCGTCGACGTCGGTCGGAGCGCCCGCGTCGTCGGGCTCGTCCGCCGGATCCGCTCCGCCGCCGCAGCCCGCGAGGGACGCGGCGAGCGCGAGCGCGAGGCCGGCGAACGGACGGCCGGCGAACGGACGGGCGGAGCGGACCACGCAGCGATGCATCCGGGGTCGAAGCATTCGGGGTCGAAGGGGATCGTTCATGGCGAGGAGAGGATCGGACGGGAGGGCGAGCGTTTCGAGAGCGGCCGCTCATTACGCCGCGCGGCGCCGCGGGTTTCCAGGAGCGCAGGCTCGGGTGCCGCGCGCGTCCCGCGTACGATGCCCGCGATGGCCCCTTCGCCCCCGCCTCCCGCGCAGCGGCGCGCGCTGGTCACCGGCGCCAGCCGCGGCATCGGCCGCGCGATCGCCGCCGCGCTCGCCCGCGCCGGCTTCGCCGTCGCGATCAACTTCCGCTCGCGCGCGACCGAGGCCGAGTCGCTCGCGGCCGAGATCGAGGCGGGGGGCGGTCGCGCTTCGCTGCTCGCGTTCGACGTCGCCGACCGTGCCGCGGCCGCCGCCGCGCTCGAGGCCGACCTCGCTGCGAACGGCCCGTTCTGGGGCATCGTCGTCAACGCCGGAGTCACCGCCGACGGCCCGTTCGCGATGATGGCGCCCGACGACTGGGACCGCGTCCTGCGCACGAACCTCGACGGTTTCTACAACGTCGTGCGGCCGCTCGTCATGCCGATGGTGCGCCTGCGCGACGGCGGCCGCATCGTGTCGATCGCGTCGGTCTCGGCGCTGCGCGGCAACCGCGGCCAAGCGAACTACGCGGCGTCGAAAGCGGGTCTGATCGCGGCGACGCGGTCGATCGCGCTCGAGCTCGCCAAGCGCGGCATCACCGCCAACAGCGTCGCGCCCGGCTACGTCGAGACCGACATGCTCGCGGGGCTCCCGCTCGACCAGATCCGCGAGCAGGTCCCGCTGCGCCGCCTCGGCCGTCCCGACGAGGTCGCGGCGCTCGTCGCGTTCCTGTTCTCGGACGCCGCGGCCTACGTCACCGGCCAGGCGATCGCCATCGACGGCGGCGCGAGCTGAGCCGCGCCGTGCCCTTGTTCCGCCGCCGGCGCGAGAGCGAGCCCGAGAGCGAGAGCGAGCCCAGCGAGAGCGAGCGCGCGCTCGCCGTGATCCGCGCGTACCACCAGCGCACGAAGCACGACTTCCACGCGTACGCGGCGGGCCCGCACGACCTCGATTGGGCGACGCAGCCCGATCCGTTCCGCCGCTACGCGGGCGCGCGGCTCGTCGCGCTCGCGCTGCCGGACGAGGACGACTCGCCGCCCTACGCCGACGTGCTGGCCGGCGGCCTGCGCGCCGTGCCGCTCGACGCGCGCTCGCTCGCCGCGCTGCTCTACGACAGCATGGCGCTCAGCGCGTGGAAGCAGGCCGGCTCCGCGCGCTGGCCGCTGCGCGTGAACCCCTCGTCGGGCAACCTGCACCCGACGGAGGCGTACTTCGTCGGCGGAGCGGTGCCGGGGCTCACGGAGCGGCCCTGCGTCGCGCACTACGCGCCGCGCGAGCACGCGCTCGAGGTGCGTGCCGAGCTCGAGCCCGACGTGTGGGAGCCCGTCGCCGCGGAGCTCGGCGAGGGAGCGTTCGTCGTCGGCCTCTCGTCGGTGCTGTGGCGCGAGGAGTGGAAGTACGGCGAGCGCTCGTTCCGCTACTGCCAGCACGACGTCGGCCACGCGATCGGCGCGGTCGCGGTCGCGGCGGCGGCGCTCGGCTGGCGCGTGCGCGCGCTCGACGAGCTCGCGACCGAGGACGTCGAGCGCGTGCTCGGCGCCGGCAGCGGCGCGCCCGACGGACCCGAGCCCGAGCACGCCGACGTGCTCCTCGCCGTCGGTCCCGCGCCGCGTGCCGTCGCGCCCGCGCGCTTCGATGCCTTCGCGCGCGCGGTTTGGCGCGGCGAGCCGAACACGTTGAGCGAGGGGCACCGGTACTGGGACGCGGTCGAGGCGGCTGCGGCCGCGACGCGCAAGCCGCGCACCGCGCCGCCGAGCGTCGCAGCGCCGGATCCGGAGCCCGAGCCGAAGCCGGAGCCCGTGCGCGCCGGCGCCGAGCGCGCGCGCGCGTCCGAGCCGCTACGCCGCGTCGCGCGCGGCCGCCGCTCGGCCGTCGCGATGGACCACCGCACGACGACGACGGCGGGGGACCTGTGGGGCACGCTCGCGGCGCTGCACGCGCGCGCCGGGCCGTGCGCGGCGCTCCCGTGGCCGCCGCGCGTCGACCTCGTGCTCTTCGCGCACCGCGTCGAGGGCCTCGACGCGGGCCTGTACCTGTTCGCGCGCGACGCGGCGCGCGTCGACGCGTGGCGCGAGCGGGCGCGCGCGGAGTTCCTCTGGGAGCGGCCGCCGGGCGCGCCGGACGAGCTCGCGCTCTTCGCGCTGCACCGCGGCGACCTGCGCGGCATCGCGGCGCGCATCGCGTGCATGCAGGACATCGCCGGCGCCGGGTGCTTCGCGGTCGCGATGCTCGCGGACTTCGAGGCGTCGCTCGACGCCGAGGGCGCGTGGGCCTACCCGCGCCTGTACTGGGAGTGCGGCCTCGTCGGCCAGGTCCTCTACCTCGAGGCCGAGGCGCGCGGCCTCTCCGCGACCGGCATCGGCTGCTACTTCGACGACCCGATGCACGCGCTGCTCGGCCTGCGGGACCGCCGGTTCCAGAGCCTGTACCACTTCACGGTCGGCGGCGCGGTGCACGACCCGCGCGTCACGTCGCTGCCGGCCTACGCGCAGTAGGCGCCGCTACTCGAGCTCGATCTCGCGGCCGCCGGGCGCCCAGGCGCGCACGCTCTCGAGCGTCTCGCCCGGCGGGGCGGCGAGGAACACCTCGGGCGCGCAGCGGCCGTAGTACGAGGGGGCGCCGCCGCCGACGCGCGCGAGGGTGCGGCCCCCGCTCGTGCGCGCCTCGACGCGCGCGCCCGCGGGCAGGCCGCGCAGCACGCGGGCCGGCCGCGTCGCCGCGTCGTTGCGCCAGAGCCGCGCGGGGCCGCCGCACTGGACGAGCACGAGGTCTGCGTCGCCGTCGCCGTCGAGGTCGCCCGACACGAGCGCGCGGCCGACGAACGGCTCGGCGACGAGCGCGCCCGCGCGCGCGGCGTCGAGCTCGGCGAAGCGGCCGCGGCCGTCGTTCGCGTAGACCTGCGCGCGCTGCTTCCAGCGCTTGCCGTCGTGGTACAGGTCGATGTTGTCGATGATGTGGCCGTTGGCGACCGCGAGATCGAGGTCGCCGTCGTGGTCGAAGTCCTCGAACACGCAGCCGAAGCCGACCTGCATCCGGCTCGGCGCGTCGAGTCCCGCCACGGCGGTCCGGTCGACGAACATCCCCTTGCCGCGGTTCTGGTACAGCGTGTTCGACTCGTCGTCGAAGTTCGTCACGAACAGGTCGATCCGTCCGTCGCCGTCCACGTCGCCCGCGGCGAGCCCCATGCCCGCCTCCGTCGCGCCGTCGCCGTTCACGCCGTTCCCCGCGCGCAGCGTCGCGTCGACGAACGTCCCGCCGCGGTTCTCCCAGTAGCGGTTCTCGACGCTGTCGTTCGCGACGTACACGTCGACGTCGCCGTCGGAGTCGAAGTCGCCCGCGATCGCGCCGAGCCCCTTGCCGGCCGAATCGGCGAGCCCCGCGGCCTCGGTCGCGTCGACGAGCTTGCCGCGGCCGTCGTTGCGCCAGAAGCGGTCCTGGAGACCCTCGAAGTGGTCGGGGTGGCAGTACGAGCGCCAGCCCTCCTCGTGGCGGCCGCACCACGGCGGCTCGTCGACGTCGATCTGCACGTAGCCGGTGACGTAGAGGTCGAGGTCGCCGTCGGCGTCGGCGTCGAAGAACGTCGCGCCCGCGGTCCAGCGCTCGTCGCGGATCCCCGCGCTCTCCGTCGCGTCCGCGAAGCGCCCCGCGCCGTCGTTGACGAGCAGCACGTCGGGCCCGAAGTTCGTGACGTACAGGTCCTCGTCGCCGTCGCCGTCGACGTCGCCCACCGCGACGCCCTGTCCGTAGCCGCGGTGCGCCGCCGCGCCCGACTCCGCCGTCGCGTCGACGAAGCGCCCGCCGTTCGCGAGGAAGAGCCGGTTCGGGGGCATCGCGTCCGTGCGCTCGCGCGCCGCGCCGACCGGCAGCGGGCCGCTCTGCACGAAGTACAGGTCGTGCCGGCCGTCGCCGTCGGCGTCGAGCACGGCCGCGCCGCCGCCCATCGTCTCCGGCAAGTGCTTCTCGGCGCTGAACCCCGCGTCGTGCACGTAGTCGACGCCCCACGCGGCCGTGACGTCGACGAACCAGGGCCGCGCCGCGGGCTCGTCGTCGCCGTCGCCGTCGCCGCCGGCCGGCGGCGCGAGCGCGAGCGCGAGGAGCGCGACAGCCGCGCTCACCGCCCGCCCTCCGCCCGCGCGGCGCGCGCGCGCTCGAGCCGCGCGACGATCTGCGGGTCGCCCGGCCGCGCGGCGAGCGCCGTCTCGTAGCGCCGCGCCGCCTCCGCCGCGCGGCCCGCGTCGAGCAGCACGTCGCCGGCGCGCACCGCCAGGCGCACGTCGTCCGCGCGCGCCGCGGCGGCGTCCAGCGCCGCAACGGCCCTGTCGACGTCGCCGAGGTCCTCCGCGCGCAGCCGCGCGAGCCGCAGCGCGATCGGCACGAGCTCGTCCGCCGCGGCGAGCTCGCACGCGCGCTCGTAGTCGCGCTCGGCCTGGGCGAGCAGCGCGGGCGCGGCGGCGAGCCGTCCGAGCGCGCGCCGCGCGTCGCCGACCAGCGCGTGGTTGGGCCCGTGCAGCGGGTCGAGATCGAGGCTCTGGCGCGCGAACTCGAGCTGGTCGAGCAGGGGCACGAGCGCGCGGTGGCGCTCGAGCACCGCCAGCGCCTCGTCGGCGCGGTCGAGCCGCAGGAGCGCGCGTCCGAGCCCGAACGTCGCGGCGCCGTGGACCGGGTCCGCCGCGAGCGCGCGCCGGAACGCGCGGACGGCGCCCTCGTCGTCGCCCGCGCGCGCGCGCTCGTGGCCGCGCAGCGCGAGCACCTCGGCGTGCTCCGCGCCGAGCGCCCGCGCGAGGTCGTCGAGGAGCTCGGCGGCCTCGTCGAAGCGCCCGAGCGCCTCGAGCGCGTCGATGCGCCGCAGGCACAGCTCGCCGTCGCTCGGGTCGAGCAGCGGGACCGCCTCGGCGAAGCGGCCGAGCCGGTACAGCGCGAGCCCGCGCAGCGGGTCGGCGCGCTCGTCGAGCCCCTCGGCGTGCTCGAGCGCCGCGGCGTAGCGGTGCACGGCGAGCTCCCAACGCACGAGCGCGAGCCGCGCGCCCGCGTCCAAATCGCCGGCGTCCGCCAGCCGCGCGACGGCCTCCAGGCGCCGGCCGGCCTCCCACAGCGCTTGCGCGTCCGAGAGCGCGTCGCGCGCAGCGGGGGAGCCGAAGGTCAGCGCCGCGGCCGCGGCGGCGAGGGCGAGCACGGGGGCCATCACGGGGGCCATCGCCCTCGACTCTACCCGAAGCGGGCGACGCCTCGGAGCCGGCCGCGCCCTCAACGGGCCGTGAGCTCGCCGAGCCGCTCCGCCAACGCGCGCCGCAGGGCGTCGGCCGAGGTGCGCAGGCCGGCGTGGAAGTGGCGCTGCGCGAGCGGCGGGAGCCAGCGCTCGATGCGCAGCGCGCCGAGCTCCGGCGCGACGTAGCCCTGCTCGCAGAAGCGCATCCGATAGCCCCAGCCGAGCGCCTCGAAGAACGACCGATGGAGCGGCTTGGGCAGCCTCTCGGCGCGCTCCAGCGCGAGCAGCGGATACGGCTCGTACGGCGTGAGGCGCAGGCCCGCCTGGAAGCCCATCCCCTCGACGAGCGCCAGCCGCGCAGCGACCGGCGCGGCGACGACCGTGCTGAAGTCGACGCTGCCCGGGGACGCGACGCGCTTCGACTTGAACGCGACCTTCTCGAACAGCGCGAGCGTCCAGCTCCGCCCGACGCCGCGCGCGAGCCATCCGAGATCCTCGCCGGACAACGTCGCGGCGGCGCGCTCGAGCTGGCGCTCGCTCTCGCCCTCCTCGTCCGCCCACGCGTCGCCGTGGCGGAAGCCGAGCGCGACGAGCGCGTGCCAGCGCAGCGGGGGCTCGAGCTGGAGCGCGAGCGCGAGGTCGTCGGCGACCTCCCCGGCCCCGGCGCCCGGCGGGACGAACGCCACGTCGTAGCGCAGCGGCTGGAACGCGCGCCAGTCCGCGTCGACTCGCTGGACCCACTCGAGGCGCGCGGGGAAGCTCCCGTCGCTCGCATGCTCGACGTGGCCGTGGAACGTCGCGAGGTCGACGCAGCTCGTGTCGGGCTGGCGGAACGCGTAGCCGGGGTCGAGCAGCGCGACGAGCGAGCGCGCGCCGGCGAGCGCGGGCACGGCGACGAGCAGCGCGGCGAACGCCGGCCGGCGCTCCCGCGCGAGCCGCTGCGCGCCGATCGCGACCCACGTGACGAGCGCCGCGGTGACCGGCATCGTGTAGCGGCTCCCCATCCCGTCCGCGGTCGAGCGCAGGTTGAGCTGGAAGTCGGTGAGGACGTAGGCGCCCAGCGCGGCGAGCGGGTAGAGCAGGCAGAACGAGACGAGCGCGGGACGGCGGCGCAGCTCGCGCAAGCACAGGACGAGCCCGGCGAGGATCGCCGCCGCCCAGAGCCACGAGAAGAGCGCTCCGCCGTGCTCCTCGAACAGCCAGGAGCGGCGCAGGTCGTGCGTGAGCGTGTCGACGAGCTTCTCCGCGTGCTGCGCGACGCCGAAGCGCAGCACGCGCTCGCCGAGGCTGCGGTTGACGATCTGCGCGGACGTCGTGACGACGGAGGCGAGCCAGGCGAGCGCGGCGAACGGCACCAGCGCGAGCAGCGCGCGCGGGTGCAGCAGCGACGCCCGATCGCGCACGAGCCACGCGACGAGCAGCGCGGGGAGCGCGAGCAGGAACTGCAGGCTGACGAAGTAGCCGATGCCGCAGACCAGGCCGAACAGGAGCACGAAGCGCGCGCGCCGCAGCCGCTCGCGCTCGGGGTTCAGGACGAGGTACGCCGCGAGCGCGACGCACAGGATCGAGTCGCCGTGGCTGCCGAGCGCGATCACGTCGACCATCTGGAACGAGGGCGGCACGAGCGCGTACAGGACCGCGACCGTCCACGCCGCCACGTCGCCCGCGCAGCGCTGCGCGAGGCGCGCGAGCACGAACGCCGTGAGGCCCGACAGCGCGATCGCCAGGAGCTTGACCGTCCAGTACGTCGGCCCGAGCACGGCGACCAGCGGGACGAGGAGCAGCCCCACGATCACCGAGCCGCGGCTGTGCGGGATCACGGGGAGCTGCTCGGGGTCGAGCGGCATCCCCTGGAGCAGAGCCCAGGCGAAGGTGCCGCTGTAGCGGTCGATCTCGATCTCGTCGATGCGTGACAGGGCGACGAGCGCACGGGCCAGCACCGTGAGCAGCAGAGCGAGCCAGGCCGGGTCCCAGCGCCGTGCGAGCATGGCCGGACGGTAGCATTGTTCGAGCTTTGCAAGAGAGCGACCGCCATTAATGTACCGGGGGCGTCGGGTACGCTCCTGGGCGCATGGACCTGGGGCTCCTCGATCGGGTGGCGGTCGTGCTCGCCTCGACGGCGGGCCTGGGACTGGCGTGCGCGCGCGAGCTGGCCGCGGAGGGCGCCCGCGTGGCGATCTCCGGCCGCGATCCCGAGCGCCTGGCGCGGGCGCTGGGCGCGCTCGGCGGCGCGGGTGAGCGGCTCTTGGGCGAGGCGCTCGACGTGACCGACCCGCTCGCGCTTGCGCGGCACCTCGAGGCGGTCCGCGCGCGCTGGGGGACCGTCCACGTGCTCGTCGTCAACGGCGGCGGGCCCCCGGTCGCCGCCGCGGTGGACGTCGACGTGGACGGCCTGTACGCGGCGGCGCGCACGACGCTCGCGTCGGGCGTGCACGCGGTGCGCACCGTGCTGCCGTGGATGCGCGCACAGCGACACGGCCGCATCGTCGCGCTCACGTCGATCGCGGTGCGCCAGCCGCTCGCCGACCTCGCGTACTCGAACGTGATGCGCGCGGGGCTCACCGCGTACCTGAAGACGCTCGCGGACGAGGTCGGCCGCGACGGCGTGCTCGTCAACAGCGTTTGCACCGGCTCGTTCGCGACGGACCGGCTCGCGTCCCTGTTCGAGGCGCGCGCGGCGAAGAACGGGACGAGCGCGGCGCAGGAGCGCGCGCGCGCCGAGGCCGCGATCCCCCTCGGCCGCGCCGGCGATCCCGCCGAGCTCGCGGCGCTCGTCGCCTTCCTCGCGTCCGACCGCGCGTCCTACCTCACGGGAGCGGCGCTGCCGTGCGACGGCGGCGCGTACCGGGGCTTGCTTTGATACAACGGCCTCGATGCACTTCGAGCAGATCTACCTCGCCTGCCTCGCTCACGCCTCGTACCTGATCGGGGACGGCGGCGAGGCCGTTGTCGTCGACCCGCGCCGGGACGTCGACGTGTACCTCGAGCGCGCGCGCGAGCTCGGGCTCACGATCCGCCACGTCGTCGAGACGCACCTGCACGCGGACTTCGTGTCGGGCCACTGCGAGCTCGCGCGGCGGACGGGCGCGACGATCTGGGTGAGCCACCGGGCGAACGCCGAGTTCGAGCACGAGCCGATCCACGAGGGCGACGAGCTGCGCGTCGGCGCGGTGGTGCTGCGCTTCCTCGAGACGCCCGGGCACACGCCCGAGAGCGTGACCGTGCTCGTCTACGACACGAACGTGTCGAGCGAGCGGCCGCTCGAGATGCTGACCGGCGACACGCTCTTCGTCGGCGACGTCGGCCGGCCCGACCTCGCGGGCGCACGGGGCTACACGGCCGCCGAGATGGCCGGGACGCTGTACGACTCGCTGCACGACAAGATCCTCGCGTACCCCGACGAGGTGCGCGTCTGGCCGGCGCACGGCGCGGGCTCGGCGTGCGGGAAGAACATCTCGCAGGAGCGCAGCTCGACGCTCGGCGAGCAGCGCCGCACGAACCACGCGCTGCGGCCGATGGCGCGCGAGGCGTTCGTCGCGCTGGCGACCGACGGTCTGGGCGTGCCGCCGCGCTATTTCGGCCACGACGCGGAGTACAACCGACGCGGCGCGCCGGCGCTCGGCGAGCTCCGCGCGCCGGCTGCGCTCGAGCCGCTCGACGTGCGCGAGCGGGCCCGCGCCGGCGCGCTCGTGCTCGACGTGCGCACGAACGTCGAGTACGGCGCGGGGCACGTGTCCGGCGCGATCAACCTCGGCCTGGGCGGTCAGCTCGCGTCGTGGGCGGGCACGCTGTTCGGCGCGGACACGCGCTTCGTGCTCGTCGCCGCGTCCGACGAGCAGGCGGCGGAGGCGCGGATGCGTCTGGCGCGCGTGGGTCTCGAGCGCGTCGAGGGCGTGCTCGCCGGCGGGATGGGCGCGTGGCGGGCGGCGGGGCTGCCGGTCGCCGAGATCGAGCAGATCGACGTCGACGAGCTGCGCCGGCGGCTCGCCGCGGACGGGGACCTCGCGGTCGTCGACGTGCGCCGCCCCGGCGAGTACGAGGCGGGCCACGTGCCGGGCGCGACGAGCGTCCCGCTCGACGGCCTCGCGGAGCGGGTCGCTCGAGTCGACCCGACGCGGCCGACCGCGGTGATCTGCGCGGGCGGCTACCGCTCGAGCGCGGCGAGCGGACTGCTCGCGCGCGCCGGGCACGCGCGGCTCGTCAACGTGCTCGGCGGCACGGCCGCGTGGGTCGCGGCGGGCCATCCCGTCGAGCAGCCCACCGCCAGCGCGTGAGCGGCGTGGCCCCCGAGGCGGGAAACGCCGTGGAATCGCGCGGGCCCATCGACGATCCTGACGCGATGGCCGCCGACCGCCCGTATCCCGACGTCCCTTCCCAGCCCCGCTTCCCCGCGGTCGAGGAGGAGATCCTCGCGTTCTGGAAGCGCGAGGGGATCTTCCAGGAGTCGGTCGAGCGGCGCCCCGCGGGCGAGCGCGGCGGCAACGAGTTCGTGTTCTACGACGGCCCGCCGTTCGCGAACGGGCTGCCGCACTACGGGCACCTGCTCACCGGCTTCATCAAGGACGTCGTGCCGCGCTTTCGGACGATGCGCGGCCGCCGCGTCGAGCGCCGCTTCGGCTGGGACTGCCACGGGCTGCCCGCCGAGATGGAGACCGAGCGCGAGCTCGGCATCTCCGGCCGCAAGGCGATCACCGAGTACGGGATCGACAAGTTCAACGCGCACTGCCGCGAGGCGGTGATGCGCTACACCGCGGAGTGGGAGCACTACGTCACGCGGCAGGCGCGTTGGGTCGAGTTCGAGAGCGCCTACCGGACGATGGACCTCGACTACATGGAGAGCGTCCTGTGGGCGGTGAAGACGCTGCACGACAAGGGGCTGCTCTACGAGGGCCAGCGCGTCATGGCGTACTCGTGGGCCGCCGAGTCGCCGGTCTCGAACTTCGAGACGCGGCTCGACGACTCGTACCGCGTGCGCCAGGACCCCGCGGTGACGGTCGCGGTGCGGCTCGAGCCGACGGACGCCGATCCGGGCCCGACGTCGGTGCTGATCTGGACGACGACGCCGTGGACGCTGCCGTCCAACCTCGCGGTCGCGGTCGGCCCCGAGCTCGATTACGACGTGTGGGAGCACGACGGCGAGCGCTGGGTGCTCGGCGCCGGGGCCGCGTCGAAGTACGCGAAGGAGCTCGAGGGTGCGACCAAGGTCGCGACGCTGAAGGGCGCCGCGCTCGTCGGCCGGCGCTACCGGCCGCTGTTCGATTACTTCGCCGACCGCGACGCGTTCCGCGTGCTCGCGGGCGACTTCGTCGACGTCGCCGAGGGCACCGGCGCGGTGCACATGGCGCCGGGCTTCGGCGAGGACGACCACGCGCTGTGCACGCAGCACGGGATCGAGGTCGTGTGCCCGGTCGACGACCGCGGCCGCTTCACCGACGAGGTGCCCGACTATGCGGGCCAGCTCGTCTTCGACGCGAACAAGCCGATCGTTCGCGCGCTGAAGGAGCGCGGCGTGCTCGTGCGCCACGACACGATCGAGCACAACTACCCGCACTGCTGGCGCACGGACGAGCCCTTGATCTACCGCGCGATGACGTCGTGGTTCCTCGACGTGACCGCGATCCGCGACCGCATGGTCGCGCTCAATCAACGGATCCACTGGTACCCCGAGCGCATCCGCGACGGCCAGTTCGGCAAATGGCTCGAGGGCGCGCGCGACTGGAACCTGTCGCGCAACCGCTTCTGGGGCACGCCGCTGCCGATCTGGAAGAGCGACGATCCGCGCTATCCGCGCCTCGACGTCTACGGCAGCCTCGACGAGCTCGAGCGCGACTTCGGCGTGCGGCCGACCGACTTGCACCGGCCGGCGATCGACGCGCTGGTGCGGCCCAATCCCGACGATCCGACCGGCGCGAGCACGATGCGGCGCATCCCCGACGTGCTCGACGGGTGGTTCGAGTCGGGCTCGATGCCGTTCGCGCAGATCCACTACCCGTTCGAGAACGAGCAGTGGTTCGAGGACCACTTCCCCGCCGACTTCATCACCGAGTACATCGCGCAGACGCGCGGGTGGTTCTACACGCTCGTCGTGCTCGCGACGGCGCTGTTCGACAAGCCGCCGTTCAAGAGCTGCGTGTGCCACGGCGTCGTCGTCGACGAGGACGGGCAGAAGCTCTCCAAGCGCAAGCGCAACTACCCGAGCCCGAACGAGGTCTTCGACACGCACGGCGCGGACGCGCTGCGCTGGTTCCTCGTCTCGTCGCCGATCCTGCGCGGCGGCGACCTCGAGATCGACCGCTCGGGGAGCAGGATCGCCGAGGTCGTGCGCCTCGTGCTCAATCCGATCTGGAACGCGTACGCGTTCTTCTGCATGTACGCGAACGCCGACGGCGTGCGCGGGCGGATGCGCGCGGATGCCGAGGGCCGTCTCGACCGGTACGTGCTCGCGAAGACGCGCGAGCTGGCCGAGGGCGTCGGCGACGCGCTCGAGGACTACGACCTGCCGGGCGCGTGCGCGCACGTGCGCGCGTACCTCGACGCGCTGAACAACTGGTACATCCGGCGCTCGCGCGCGCGCTTCTGGTCGAAGGAGCACGACGCGGCGAAGGCGGACGCGTACGACACGCTCTACACGTCGCTCGTCGTGCTCTGTCGCGTCGCCGCGCCGCTCCTGCCGCTCGTCACCGAGGCGGTCCACCGCGGGCTGACCGGCGAGCGCAGCGTGCACCTGTGCGACTGGCCCGACCCGGACGAGCTGCCGTCCGATCCCGCGCTCGTCGCCGACATGGATCGCGTGCGCGAGGTGTGCTCGACGGCGCTCGGGCTGCGCGAGGAGCACCGCCTGCGCGTGCGCCTGCCGCTCGCGCATCTGACGGTCGCCGGCCCGGGCGCCGAGCGGCTGCGGCCGTTCTTCGACCTCGTCCGCGACGAAGTGAACGTCAAGGCGGTCGAGACGTCGGAGGAGCTCGAGTCGTTCGGCCGCTGGGACCTCAAGGTCGACGCGCGCGCGCTCGGCCCGCGCCTGGGGCCGAAGATGAAGGACGTCATCGCGGCGTCGAAGAAGGGCGCGTGGCGGCGCACCGACGCAGGCGTCGAGGTCGCGGGCGAGGCGCTCCAGGAGGGCGAGTACGTGCTGCGCCTGCTGCCGCGCGAGGGCCTGGGCGCCGTCGCGATCGGAGCGCTCCCCGGCGGCGACATGCTCGTCGTGCTCGACGTCGCGACGACGCCGGAGCTCGAGCGCGAGGGCGTCGCGCGCGACGTCGTGCGCCTCGTGCAGAGCGCGCGCAAGGAGGCCGGCCTGCACGTCTCCGACCGCATCGCGCTGTGGGTCGACGCGGGCGCGGCGGTACGCGACGCGCTCGGCCCGTGGCGCGCCTACGTGATGGAGCAGACGCTCGCGGTCGAGCTCGGCCTGGGCGCCGCGCCCGACGACGCGAGCGCGACGAAGGCGGAGCTCGACGGCACGCCGATCGCGATCGGCGTGCGCAAGGCCTAGGGCCTCGGCGTCGGGTGTAGGGCGAAGTGCGCTGCGCTTCCCCGGCGCCGCTCACCGCTCGAGGAGCCACGGCAGGAAGCGCCCGAACAGCTCGACCGCCTCGGGGTCGCGCTCGGTCTCGCTGATCACGTGCTCGCCCTTCGCGCTGCCGCCGGCGAGCGCGTAGCGGGCCCACGCGAAGCCGCCCGCGACCGCGGCGTGGATGCCGAGCGCCATGCCGCCTGCGAGCGCCACGTAGCCGGCCGCGAACCCGCCGGCGAACGCGGCGCCGCCGATCGCCGCGCAGCCGGCGGTCGCGAGCGCGAGCCCGACGCTCAGCGCCCCCGCGAGCGTGAACACGCCGAGCGACAGCACGCCCGACACGGCGATCGCGCCGACGGCCGCCACCTGGCCGAGCGCGACGCCGCCGAGCGCGACGTCGCCGATCGCGAGCCAGCCGCGCGCGACCCGCGCCGGCGCGCCGCTGCCGCGCCGGCCCGTGCGCACGTGCACGAGCGGCACGCCGAGCCAGGTGCGCGGGGAGCGGTACTCGTACGGGAGCCCCGAGAGCGCGAGCGCGACCTGGCCCAGCGTGCGCCGCGCGCGACCGCCGAGCTCGTGCCGGGCCTCGGTCGGCTCGCCGCGCGCGACGCGGCGCAGGTCCGCGGCGAGCTCGGCCGCGCTCGCGTAGCGCCGCTCCGGCTCGCGCTGCATCGCCTTGTCGACGATCGCTTCGGCGTCGCGCGACGCGTGCGGCGCGACCGCCCGCAGCCCGGGCGGCGTCGTCGTGCGGATCGCGTCGATGATCGCCATCACCGAGTCGCCCTCGAACGGCCGCCGGCCCGACCACGCCTCGAACAGCACGACGCCGAGCGCGTACACGTCCGTGCGCCCGTCGATGCGGTCGCGCAGCGCTCCCGCCTGCTCGGGCGCCATGTAGCTCGGCGTCCCGATCGGGTCGCCGCTGAGCGAGAGCGCGGGGTTGCCGTCCTCTTTCGCCAGGCCGAAGTCGGCGAGCACGAGCCGTCCGTCGCGGTGCACGAGCAGGTTCGACGGCTTGACGTCGCGGTGCACGATGCCGAGCGCGTGCGCCTTCGCGAGCCCGCCGGCGACGTCGGCGACGAGCGCCGCGATCACGCGCTCGTAGTCGGCCCCCAGCGCCGCGAGCGCCGCGATCCCGGTCGCGTTCACGAGATCGTCGCGCGTCGGCCGGCGCTCGTGCGGCCGGCGCTCGAGGAGCGGCTGGCGCTCGTGCGGCAGGCGCTCGAGGAGCGGCTGGCGCTCGCGCGGCAGCCGCTGGAGCAAGGTCGCGAGCGACGGTCCGTCGACGTACTCCATCGCGAGCCAGTGCCAGCCGCGCGTCTCGCCGACCTCCCAGACCTTGACGACGTTCGGGTGGTCGAGCTTGGCGACCGCGAGCGCCTCGCGCTCGAAGCGGTCGACGTGGCGCCGCTCGAGCGCGAGCCCCGGCCGCAGCACCTTGAGCGCGACCGGCCGCCGCAAGTCCTCGTCGCGCGCGAGGAACACGAGCGCCATCCCCCCGCGGCCGAGCTCGCGCTCGATGCGGTAGCGGCCGAGCTTCGTCCCCGGCACGATCGGCGCGGACGCGGCCGGCGCGCTCGCGATCCCGAGCTCGATCATCCGCAGGCAGCGCTCGAGCTCCGGCCGCTGCTCGGGCGGCACGCGCTCGAGCAGGTCTTGCCGCGGCGGCGCCTCGCCGGCCTGCAGCCGGTCGGAGTACTCCGCGACGAGGCGGTCGAGCAGCGTCCCGAGGCCCTCGGGTGCGTCCGGTTCTGTGGTCATGCGGTTCCAGGCGTCGGCGAGCGCCCGACTCGCCGCCGAAACGCTACTCGATCGCCGCCGCGCGCTCCCAGGCCGCGAGGGCGCGCCGGTAGAGCGAGTGGACGGCGGCCTCGGAGCGGCCCATGCGCTGCGCCGCCTCGGCCGCGGACAGGCCCTCGAGCTGGCGCAGGCCGATCACGCGGCGGTGCTCGCCGGTGAGCGCGGCGAAGGCGCGCGCCGTCCGCTCCCCGAGCTCGGCGTCGGCCGCGCGCGTCGCGGGGCCCGGAGCGGGCGCGGCGAAGCGGCTCGAGCCGGCGCCGCTGCGGCTCCAGTCGGCGCGCGCCAGCGGACGTACGTTCCCGTCGCGGCGCGCGGCGCGGATCGCGCGGGCGGCGTCGATCACCGCGTGGCGCGCGATGCGGGTGAGCCAGCGCGCGAGACGACGTTCGCCCGGCTCGGCCGCAGGCAGGCCGCCGGGCGCGGCGACGGCGCGCAGGTACACCTCCTGGACGAGGTCCTCGACGGGGACGCGCGCGCGCACCGCGGGACCGGCGAGGTGCACGCACAACAGACGCAGGCGCGGCTCGAGCGCGGCGAGTCGAGCGCCGTCGTCGATCGGCGCGGCGGATTCCATGCTCACGCTCCCGATGCTAGTCTCGCGCGGTGCGAGCGTCGACGAGGAGCAGATGGAGCAAGGAGGCGCGCGGAGTCGCGTTCGCCGCCGCGCTCGTGCTCCTGTGCGCGTGCAGCGCGCGCCGCTCGGACCGGCCGCTCGTCGCGGCGCCCGTCGTCCCCGCGATCCCCGAGGGCGAGTCGTTCGGCACCGAGCTCGTCGTCGAAACGCCGTCGCACTCGGTCTTCGTCTCGACGCTCCAGGGCTCGCTCCAGCCGCACTACCACGAGGACCACGAGGAGACGATCTACGTCACGCAAGGCCGCGCGCGCATGCGCCTCGGCACGACGTGGCACGAGCTGCACCCCGGGATGCTCGTGCACGTACCGCGCGGCACGGTGCACGCGGTCGAGACGTACGAGACGACGACGGTGCTCTCCTACTTCTCGCCGGCGTTCGACGGGAAGGACCGCGTGTACGTCGACGAGACGGCGGAGCCGGCCGAGTAGGACCGCATGGGCGAGCACGAAGTCGAGTCCGCGAGAGACAACACCAAGCTGCGCGAGTTCATGCGCGCGCTCCTCGAGGACGTCGCGGCGCTCGAGCGCATGTGCGCCGAGGGACGCATCGAGCGCGGCGTGCGACGCATCGGCGCCGAGCAGGAGCTGTTCCTCGTCGACCGCTCGGGCGATCCCGCGCCGGTCGCGACCGAGGTGCTCGAGCGGCTGAAGCAGCTCGGCGGCGAGTACACGACCGAGCTCGGCCGCTTCAACGTCGAGGCGAACATGCGGCCGCAGGTCTTCGGCGGCGGGTGCCTGCGCGCGATGGAGGAGGAGCTCGACGCCTCGATCGCGCGCGTGCGGATCGCAGCGGCCGAGGCGCACGCGCAGGTCGTGATGACCGGCATCCTGCCGACGCTCGAGAAGCGCCACCTGACGCTCGAGTACATGACGCCGAGCCCGCGCTACCACGAGCTGAACCGCGTGATGAGCCAATTGCGCGGGCGCGAGTTCCTCGGCTACATCAAGGGCGTCGACGAGCTCCAGATCACGCACGACAACGTGATGCTCGAGGCGTGCAACACGAGCTTCCAGGTGCACTTCCAGGTCGCGCCCGACGAGTTCGCGCGCTTCTACAACCTCGCGCAGGCGGTCACCGCGCCCGTGCTCGCCGTCGCGGTCAACTCGCCGTTGCTCCTGCAGCACCGCCTGTGGCACGAGACGCGCGTCGCGCTGTTCCAGCAATCGCTCGATTCGCGCTCGCGCGCGCACCAGGAGCGCGGCTCGCGCCAGCGCGTCAGCTTCGGCGACCGCTGGATCCGCGAGTCGGTGCTCGAGATCTTCCGCGACGACGTCGCGCGCTACCGCGTGCTCCTGTCGGGCGACCTGGGCGAGCCGTCGATGGAGCTCTTGCGGCGCGGCGAGACGCCGCCGCTGCGCGCGCTGTGCCTGCACAACGGTACGGTGTACCGCTGGAACCGACCGTGCTACGGCGTCAAGGACGGCACGGCGCACTTGCGCATCGAGAACCGCGCGCTGCCGGCGGGGCCGACCGTCGTCGACGAGATCGCCAACGCCGCGTTCTTCTTCGGCCTGCTCTCGGGTCTGGCGGTCGAGGGCGTCGACGTGACGAGCGCGCTCGCATTCGACGACGCGAAGGGCAACTTCCACGCGGCGGCGCGCTACGGCCTGGGCGCGCGGCTCGTCTGGCTCGACGGCAAGACGCACGCGGCGCCCGAGCTCGTGCTCGCGCTGCTCCCGATCGCGCGCGAGGGCCTGCGCGCGACGGAGGTCGATGAGGACAGCATCGAGCGCTACCTCGGCGTGATCGAGGAGCGCACTCGCACCGGCCGCACGGGCGCGCAGTGGATGCTCGACTCGATCGCGAAGCTGCAGGAGGTCGTCCGCGCGGAGCGCTACCGCACGCTCGTCCTCGAGATGGTGAAGAAGGCCGAGTCGGGCGCGCCGGTGCACGAGTGGCCGCTCGCGCAGACGTCCGAGACGCAGGACTGGCGCGACGGCTTCCGCACCGTCGGCCAGTTCATGACGACCGACCTCTTCACGGCGCACCCCGAGGATCTCGTCGACCTCGCGGCGAGCCTGATGGAGTGGGAGCACATCCGCTACGTGCCGGTCGAGGACGCCGAGGGCAAGCTCGTCGGGCTCGTGTCGCACCGGCGGCTGCTGCGGCTCGTCGCACGGGGCAACAGCAGCGCCGCGCCGATCGCGGTCCGCGACATCATGGCGGCCGATCCCGTGACCGCGACGCCCGATACGACCGCCCTGGAGGCGATGCGGATGATGGGCGACCACAAAGTGGGTTGCCTTCCGGTCGTGCGGGAGGGCAAGCTCGTCGGGATCGTGACCGAGCACGACTTCATCGCCGTGGCCCGCAAGCTGCTCGAGGCGGAGCTCAGCGAATCTTGAGCGAGGCGCTGTCCGAGGGCGGCGCGACGGGCCTGCGGCTCGCCGAGCACGTGCTCGGCGAGCTCGACGCCGGGCGCGCGGGCGCGACGGTCGTCGTCGTCGGCGGCCTGCACGGCAACGAGCCCGCGGGCGTCCACGCGGCGCAGCGCGTGCTCGCGCGCCTCGCGGGCGGCGAGCACGCCCTCACGGGGGGCGAGCACGCCCTCGCCGGCCGCTTCGTCGCGCTCGCGGGCAACCTCGCGGGGCTCGCGGCGGACCGCCGCTTCCTCGAGCACGATCTGAACCGCATCTGGTCGGCGCCGGCGCGGGCGCGGGTCCGCTCGCGCGAGGCGCTCGAGCGCAGCCCCGACGAGCGCGAGATGCTCGCGCTGCTCGCGCTGCTCGACGCCGAGGGAGCCCGCGCGCGCGGCCCGCTCGTCGTGCTCGACCTGCACACGAGCTCGGCGCCGGGCCCGCCGTTCTGCTGCATCAGCGACGCGCTCCCGAGCCGGCGCATCGCGTTGCGCCTGGGCGTGCCGATCCTCTTGGGCATCGAGGAGTCGATCGAGGGCTCGCTGCTCGAGTTCTGCCAGGAGCGCGGCCACGTCGCGATCGCCTTCGAGGGCGGCCGCCACGCCGACCCGCAGACCGTCGACCACCACGAGGCGGCGATCTGGATCGCGCTCGCCGCCGCGGGCGTCGTCGCGCCGCGCGACTGGCCCGAGGTCGCGCGCAGCCACGCGCTGCTCGACGGGGCGGCGCGCGGCTTCCCGCGCGTCGTCGAGGTGCGCTTCCGCCAGGAGTTGCTCGCGGGCCACGGGTTCGTCATGGAGCCCGGCTTCCAGACGTTCCACCGCGTGCGCGCGGGCCAGGTCCTGGCGCGCGACCGCTCCGGCGAGGTGCGCGCGTTCGACGACGGGCTCGTGCTCCTGCCCCTGTATCAGGGGCTGGGCAGCGACGGCTTCTTCATCGGCCGGTCGGTGCAGCCGACGTGGCTGTGGGTCTCGTTCTGCCTGCGCCGGCTCGGGCTCGCGTCGCTGCTGCCGCTGATGCCGGGCGTGCGGCGCCACCCGCAGCGCGCCGGCGGGCTCCTCGTCGACCCGCGCGTCGCGCGCTGGTTCCCGGTCGAGGTCCTGCACCTGCTCGGCTACCGCCGCCTGCCGCCCGAGGCGGGCCGGCTGGTCTTCGCGCGGCGCCGGAGCGCCCCGAGTCAGAGGCCGGGCGACTAGCTTGCGACTGGCTGGCGACTGGCCCGGACGGGAAAGCGGGGAATAGCGGGCGCGCGGCGGCGTCGGATTCGCCCCGGGCGGGACCCCCGGCCCCCTGCGCATGACGCTCCGCAACATGACGCTCCAACGGGGCGCCGTCCTCGCCTAACCTGTGCGCTCGATGCGGATCCTGGTGACCGGTGGCGCCGGCTTCGTCGGCTCGCACGCCTGCGAGTCCCTCGTGCGGCGCGGCGACCGCGTGGTCGCGTTCGACGACCTCTCGACGGGTCGCCTGGAGAACGTCGAGGCGCTGCGGCGCGAGCGCGGCTTCGAGCTCGTCGTCGGCTCGGTGACCGATCGCGCGCGCGTCGCCGAGCTCGTCCGCTCGGCGGACCTCGTGCTGCACCTCGCGGCCGCGGTCGGGGTGCGCCTCGTCGTCGAGGAGCCGCTGCGCACGCTCGAGACGAACGTGCTCGGCACGGAGGCGGTCGTGCGCGCGTGCTCCGACAGAGGGGTCCCGCTCGTGCTCGCCTCGAGCTCCGAGGTCTACGGCAAGGGCACCGCGCTGCCGTTCCGCGAGGACGGTGACCTCGTGCTCGGGCCGACGAGCTGCGCGCGCTGGGCGTACGCGTGCTCGAAGGCGCAGGGCGAGTGGCTCGCGCTCGCGCACCACCGCGACGCGGGCCTGCCGGTGGTCGTCACGCGCTTCTTCAACACGGTGGGGCCGCGGCAATCGGGCCGCTACGGCATGGTGCTGCCGACGTTCGCGAGCCAGGCCCTGGCGGGCGAGCCGTTGACCGTGCACGGCGACGGCGCGCAGACGCGCTGCTTCTGCCACGTCGAGGACACCGTGAGCGCGCTGCTCCTGCTCGCCGACCGCGTGCGCGCGCCGCACGTCAACGGGCGCGTGTTCAACGTCGGCTCCGACCACGAGGTGACGATCGCGCGCCTCGCCGCGCTGGTGCGCGACGCCGCCGGCAGCCGCTCGCCGATCGTGCACGTGCCGTACGAGCGCGCCTTCGGCCCCGGCTTCGAGGACCTCGCGCGCCGCGTGCCGGACCTGTCGCGACTCGAGCGCGCGACCGGGTTCCGCCCGAGCACGCCGCTCGAGACGATCGTCGCGGACGTCGTCGCCGAGCAGCGCCGCCGCCGCGCGGGCTGATGGCTCGGCTCGCGGCGGGACCGTTGGGGCTCGTCCTCCTCGTCGCGCTCGTGCTGCGGGTGGTCGCGGCCGCGTCGCGCAGCCTCTGGCTCGACGAGCTGCACAGCCTGCACTACGCGCGGCTGCCGACGTTCGACGACACGCTGGCCTTGCTCGTGCGGGACAACCACGCGCCGCTCTATCCGCTGCTCCTGCGGGCGAGCGTCGCGCTCTTGGGCGACGCCCCGCTCGCGCTGCGCGTTCCGTCGATCGCGTGCGGCGTCGCGACCGTCTGGCTCGCGGCGCGGCTCGCGCGGCGCGCGCTGCCGCCGGCGCAGTCGCTGTGGTGCGCGCTCTTCGTCGCGCTCTCGACGCTGCACATCGCCGTGAGCGCCGAGGCGCGCATGTACGCGCTCCTCGCGCTCGCGGTCGTGGGTCTCGCGGACGCGCTCGTCGCGACGCTCGCCGCGGGCCGCCGGCCCTGGGCCGTCGCGGCGTGGACCGCCGTCGGCCTGCACACGCACTACTTCTTCCTGCACCACCTCGCGCTCGCGAGCCTCGCGCTCGCGGCGCTCGCCGTGGCGCGCGCTCGCTGGCGCGCGGGGGTCGCCCGCGCGGCGGCCGGCGTCGCGCTGGGAGCGCTCGTCGCCGTTCCCTGGTACGTCTGGGGCTTCCGCCGCCAGCTCGCGGGCGATCTCGAGCCGGGCGGCAGCGGAGCGACGCTCGCGGCGTTCGCCGAGAGCCTGTTCCATCTGCTCTTCTACGAGCTCGGCGCCGCGCCCGCCGCGCTGCGCCCCGTGGTCCTGGGCGGGGGAGCGCTCGCCGCCGTGCTCGCCGCGCTCGGAGCGTGGCGCCTCGTGCGCCGGCGCGACGCGCAGGCCGGCGCGGGCGAGGGCGGCGCCGCCGAGCCCGTCGGCTGGCTCGCGCTCGCGCTCGCGCTGGGCGTGCCCGCGCAGGCCGCCGTCGCGTCCGCGCTCGTGCCGCGCGCCGGTTTCGCCTGGACCTATCTCGCGGGCTCGACCGCGCCGCTGTGCGTGCTCCTCGCCGCGCAGGCGCCGCGCGCGCGCCCCGCGTTGGCCGCGCTCGCCGCGCTCGCCGCGACGATGGCGCTGCTCGCCGTCCCGGTCGCGACCTCGCGCGGCACCGAGGACTACCGCGGCGCGGTCGCGTACGCACTCGAGCGCCTCCGGCCGGGCGACGCGGTCGTCGCGGTCGAGCCCGGCCCCGCGTTCTTCCCGCCCGCACCGGGCTGGACGTACTATGCCGCGCGGCTCGCCGGACCGGCGGGTGCGCCCGAGCCGTTGGAGCTGGACGAGCGCTACCACCTGCGCGACCCGAGCCTGCTCGCTCGTCACGCCGGCGTCGTGCTGCTCCACCGGGGCCTACAAGCGCGCTTCGAGCTGCTCGAGCGCCTGCGCGCGCGCTACGCAGCCGAGGAGCAGCGGCGCTTCGGCTACGCGCTGTGGGTGCACCGTTTCGAGGATCCGCGGGAGGGCGAGTGAGCGCGCGCCTTCCCTCGTCACCCGGCGTCTCCGCGCGCGAGGTCGCGGCGGCGCTCGCCGCGGCGGCCGCCCTGTGGACGGTCGGCTGCTTCACGCGCAGCCTGTGGGGCGACGAGTTCCACAGCCTGCACCACGCGCGCCTCGACACGCTCGGGGAGCTCTTCGCGTCGGTGCGCAGCGACAACCACCCGCCGCTGTCGTTCCTGCTGTTGCGCGCGAGCCGCGCCCTCTTCGGCGAGTCGCAACTCGCCCTGCGCTTGCCGTCGCTCCTCGCCGGGCTCGCGTTCGTCGCGCTCGTGCCGCGGCTCGCCGCGCGCGCGGCGCCGGAGGGCGCGCGCGCCGCGCTCTGGCTCTCGCTCGTCTCGTCGTACGCGCTGATGACGTTCACCGAGGCGCGCATGTACGCGCTCCTGGCGGCGCTCGTCCTCGCGCTCGGCGTCGTCGTCGCGCGGACGCTCGACGGGGAGCCGCGCGGGCGCTGGCTCGTCGCGCCGCTCGTCGCCGCGGGGCTCCACACGCACTACTACTTCCTGCACAACGGCTTCGTGCTCGCGCTCGTGGTGGTCGCGCTCGCGGTCGCGCGCCCGCCGCTGCGACCGCGCGCGCGCTCGCTCGTGCTCCCCGCGCTCGCGGGCGCCGCCGCTTTCGTGCCGTGGCTCCTGTGGGGCTTCGTCGAGCAGCTCGGCCACGGTCTGTCGCCCGGGTCGGACGACAAGAGCCTCCCGCGCTGGTTGCAGAGCTTCGCGCACCTGCTCTTCGTCAACGCGAGCCTGGGAGGAGCGTGGGTGACGAACGCGGTCGCGCTGCCGGGCGCCGCGGCGGGGGCGGTGCTCGCGATGGTCGGCGTCGTGCGGCTGGCGCGCCGCGCGAGCCCGGGAGCGGTGGTGGCGCTCGCGCTCGCGATCGGCGTTCCCGTCTGGGCGCTGCTCGTGGCCTGGGTCTGGCAGCGCGCGCACTACAACCTGCACTACGTCGCGGGGTCGCTCGGCGCCGCGTTCGTCGTGCTCGGAGCGGGGCTCGGCGCGCGGCGGGCCGCCTCGGGGGCGGGCCTCGTCGTCCTCTCGATCCTCGGCGCGGTCGTGTTCGTCACCGCCGCGGCGGTCACGGCGGTCAACATCGCGTCGCCGGGCTCCGAGGACTACCGCGGCGCGATCGCGCACGTGCTCGCGCACGCGGAGCCGGGGGACGCGCTCGTGCTCAAGCCGATCTGGGACCTCGACCCCGTGCGCTCGCCGACCGCGTGGGACTACTATGCGCCCGCGACGGCGAGCGTCCCGCGCACGTACCCCACGTGGCGCTTCCGCGAGGCGCTCGAGCACGAGCGCGTGTGGATCTTCGTCCGCTACCGTTACCCGCAGCACGTCGTCGACGCGCTGCGGGCGAGCCACCCGCGCCATACGGCGTTCCCGATCGGCGCCGTGATGAGCGTGCACCTGTTCGAGCGAGCGGGCCAGCGATGACGCGGCCGTTGCGCAGCACGCTGCGGCTCGCGCTCGGCTTCGCGCCGACGCTCGTGCTGCTGCCGGTCGCGCTCGCCGCCTACGCGCTGCGTGCGCTGGCGCCGCGGCGCTGGCTGCGCTTCGCGGTCGGCGTGCAGACGCTCTGGGCCCGGGCGACGCTGCGGGTGCTCGGGATCGAGCTCGACCTGCCGGCGGAGCCGCCGCCGGCCGCGCGCTTCGTCGTCGCCAACCACCTCTCGTACCTCGACGTGCTCGTCCTCGCGGCCGTCCTGCCCGGCCGCTTCGTCGCCAAGCACGAGATCGCCGGCTGGCCGCTGCTCGGCCTGTTGAGCCGGGTCGGCGGCACGCTCTTCGTCGACCGTGGCCGCGGGCGCGACATCCCGCGCGTCGCGGCCGAGATCGAGCGCACGCTCGCGAACGGTCTCGCCGTGCTCATGTTTCCCGAGGGCGGGACCTCGGGGGGCGAGCGCGTCGAGCGCTTCCACCCGGCGTTGCTCGAGCCCGCGCGCGGCATCGGCTGTTTGCCCGTCGCGCTCGGGTACCGGACGCCGGGCGAGCCGTGGGCGCCGTCCTGGACGGTGTGCTGGTGGGGCGGTGCGCCGCTCTGGCCACACCTGTGGCGGCTCCTGGGCCTGGGCCGCGTCGTGGCGCGGGTGCGGTGGGCGCGAGCGCCCGTGCGAGCGGACGACCGCAAGCGGCTGGCGGAGCGGGCGCAGGAGGCCGTGGCGGAGCTGTTCGAGCCCGTGCCGCAGGCGCCGCGGCCGCCGTGGCGGGGGCGTCCGGAGCCTTCGGAGGGGACGGCGGCGGGCTAGGCCAGGCGGGCGGATTCGCCCGGAACCGGCGCGCTCGGGTGTGCGTCGAAGGAACGTGCAAAGGGCGGATGGTGCAAAAGGGGAGGGCGGCTGGAGCCTCGGGCGCGCTTCTTCCGAAGCAGGATCACGGACCTGCGCGCCGTCCGACCGGTCGCTACTGCGCGTTGGGAACCCCGACGGTGCCGGACGGCGTATGGTCCAGATTTCGCTAGAGCCATAGACTGTGTCTCGCCCCCTAGACCGCGCTCGCCCCCCTCTCCGGCCCCCCTGCGGGAGGCGCGTCAGGGTCCCCTTGCATCCCCCTCAGCGCTGCGAGCGAACGTAGCTCGACCTCCGCGAATGCCCCACCTCCGGCCCCGTTCCAGCTCGCTCTCCGCCCTGCTGGTGCTCCTGCTCTGGACGACTGTGGCCGCCGCCGGCGGCCCCGCGGTCGTCCCGGCGCTGTCTTCCGTCGATCCGAGCAGCGGCACCTCGCTCGGGGGGACGAGCGTCACGCTGACCGGCTCCGGGTTCGAAGCGGCCGGCACGAACCTCGTCACGTTCGGCGGGGCTCCTGCGACCAACGTCGTCGTCGTGAGCGACACGACGATCACGTGCGAGACGCCGGCCGGGACGGCCGGCGCGTTTGTCGACTTGGACGTCGCGAACGACAACGGGTCGGCGTCGCTCGTCGGCGGCTTCGCGTACCACGCTCTGCCGACGGTGACGGCGGTGCTGCCCTCGAGCGGCACGTCGCTGGGCGGGACGAGCGCGACGATCACGGGCAGCGGCTTCGCGGACTTCGACGCGGGGACGAGCGCGGTGACGTTCGGCGGCGTCGCGGCGACGAACGTCGTCGTGGCGAGCGACACGTCGATCACGTGCGACGTGCCCGCCGGGTCGGCGGGAGCGAGCGTCGACGTCGAGGTCGCGAACGACAACGGTGCGGCGCTCCTGGCCGGCGGCTTCGGGTACCACGCTCTGCCGGCGGTGACGGCGGTGCTGCCCTCGAGCGGCACGTCGCTGGGCGGGACGAGCGCGACGATCACGGGCAGCGGCTTCGCGGACTTCGACGCGGGGAC
>CAZGTQ010000076.1:0-5160 GCA_964528575.1 uncultured Planctomycetaceae bacterium
CGACTACAAGGCGCTGCTCACCGCGATCGCGGCGAAGCCGGAGGGCAAGCTCGACGTGAGCGAGGCCCCGGTCGTCGTGTCGGGCGGCCGCGGCCTCAAGGCGCCCGAGCACTTCGCGATGCTCGAGGAGCTCGCCGCCGCGTTCGGCAATGCCGCGGTCGGCGCGAGCCGCGCGGTCGTCGACGCCGGCTGGCGCCCGCACGCCGAGCAGGTCGGCCAGACCGGCAAGACCGTGTCCCCGCAGCTCTACGTCGCGGTCGGCATCTCGGGCGCGATCCAGCACCTCGCCGGCATGAAGACCGCGAAGGTCGTCGTCGCGATCAACAAGGACCCCGACGCGCCGATCTTCAAGATCGCCGACTACGGCATCGTCGGCGACGCCTTCGAGATCGTCCCGGCGCTCACCGAAGCGGTGAAAGCGATCCGCGCGCAGGGCTAGCCCGTCGATCTCGCCTGGGCCCCGCGCATGAGCCCGACCACGACCCCTCTCGACCGCGCGGTGAGCGACGTGCGCGCGCGCGCGGCCGCGTTCGCGCGCAGCGACCTCGCGTCGCGGATCGCGCTGCTCGAGCGGATCGCGCGCGACACGGCCGCCGTGGCGGACGACTGGGTGCGCGCGTCCTGTGCGGCGAAGGACATCGCGCACGACGCTCCGGTCGCGGCCGAGGAGTGGCTCGGCGGACCGGTCTCCGTGTTGCGCAACGTGCGGCTGTTGCGGCAAAGCCTGCGGACGCTCGCGCGCGGCGGCGTGCGCGCGCTCGTCGAGCCCGTCGCGCGCGAGCGCCGCGGCGAGGCCGTCGCGCGCGTGTTCCCGCTCGGCCCGCGCGACCGGCTGATGCTCCCGGGCTACCGCGCCGACGTGCTCTTCCCTCCGGGGACGACGCGCGAGGCGCTCTTCGACGCGACCGCCGCCGCGTACAGGCCGGGGCGCGACGAGCGCGGCCGCGTGTGCGCCGTGCTCGGCGCCGGCAACGTCTCGAGCATCGGCCCGATGGACGTGCTCTCCAAGGCGTTCGTCGAGAACGAGGTCGCGGTGCTCAAGCTGCACCCGGTCAACGACTACCTCGGGCCGCTGCTCGAGCGCGCGCTCTCCGCGCTCGTCGAGCCGGGCTTCCTGCGCATCGTCGCGGGCGGCGCGGACACCGGCGCGCACCTCGTGCACCACCCCGACGTCGACGCGGTGCACCTGACGGGCTCGCGCGCCGTGCACGACGCGATCGTGTGGGGCGACGACGCCGAGCGCCGCGCGCCGCGGCTCGACAAGCGCGTCACGAGCGAGCTCGGCTGCGTCACGCCGCTCGTCCTCGTGCCCGGCGATTGGAGCGAGCGCGAGCTCGCGTTCCAGGCGCAGAACGTCGCGTCGATGCTCGTCAACAACGCGTCGTTCAACTGCAACGCGGCGAAGCTGCTCGTCACGTCGTCGCGCTGGCCGCAGCGCGAGCGCTTCCTCGAACGGCTCGCCGGCGTGCTCGCGTCGATCGCGCCGCGGCGCGCGTACTATCCCGGAGCGGTCGAGCGCTACGAGCGTTTCCTCGGCGCGTATGCCGACGCACGGCAGTACGGCGTGCGGCAGAGCGGCGCGCGCGAGGACGAGCGGCTCCCGTGGGCGCTCGCGTGCGGGCTCGATCCCGGCGCCGACCAGCTCGCGTTCCGCGAGGAAGCGTGGTGCGGCGTGCTCGCCGAGACGGCGCTCGACGCGGACGGCCCGGCGTTCCTCGACGAGGCGACGCGCCTGTGCAACGAGCGCGTCTTCGGCTCGCTCTCGTGCGGCGTCCTCGCGTCGCCGCGCACGCTCGCCGAGCCCACGGTCGCGCACGCGCTCGAGCGCGCGGCGGACGAGCTGCGCTACGGCGCCGTCGCGATCGGCCCGTGGCCGGCGCTCGCGTACGCCCTCGCCAGCCCGCCGTGGGGCGCGCACCCGGGCAACACGCTCGCCGACGTCGACAGCGGCATCGGCTTCGTGCACGACACGCTGCTGTTCGATGCGCCCCGCAAGACGATCCTCCACGGCCCGTTCGTGCCGTGGCCGAGCCCGCCGTGGCTCGCGACGCACCGCGCGGCGCACCGCGTGGCGGCGCGGCTCGCGCGGCTCGAGGCGAGCTTCGGCGCGTGGCCGGCCGCGGCGCACCTGGGCGTGGCGGCGGCCTGGGCGGCGCGCGGCTGAGCAGCGCTGCGACGGCACTCGTCGGAGCCGGGGACGTCGCTACCAGCGGTGGTACGCCGGGTGCCCCTCGCGCACCGCGACGAACGTCCCCGTGCACGTCGCCGTGACCTTGCCGCCGGACTCGAGCGTGCCCTCGACCACCGCGCGGTCGCCTTGCGACTCGACGACGCGCGCGCGCAGGCGCAGCGGGCGATCGGTCGGCGTCGGCCGCTTCAGCCGGATCGTGTACTCGGCGGTCACGGTGCAGGGAGGCGTGGTCGCGCCCGCGGCCTGCATCAGGTGGTGCGCCGCGGTCCAGTTGCAGTGGCAGTCGAGCAGCGCTCCGCAGATGCCGCCGTTGAGCACGTTGTCGAACGCCTCGTGATGCGGCTGCGGGGTCCAGTCGCAGACGACCTCGACGCCGTCGCCAGCCGCGTCGCCAGCCCCGTCGCCGTCCAGGTCCCCGCGGACGAAGCTCTTGATGCGCAGCCCCTTCTCGTTGGCGGGACCGCAGCCGAAGCAGCGGTTGTGGGGCGCGAACCGGTCCTGCAGGCTCTGCTCGCTCATCGCGAGGCGAAGTCTACCGGGGAACGTCTGCAAGAGCTTGGCTCCGCCGGCCGACTCGTCTGGCCGGCTCGTCTGGTCGATATAGTCTGGGGGACTATGCTACCCTCGCCCGTCTCATGGCCCACATCGAGCGCGACCGCCGCAAGCTGATCGGACGGATCAACCGGATGATCGGGCAGCTCGAGGCGATCAAGGAGCTGCTCTCGGGGGACGACGACGAGGCTGCGGACGAGCGCTGCTACGAGGTCATGCGCCAGCTCGCCTCGATCAAGGGCGCGCACCGCGGGCTGATGGCGGCCTACCTCGAGGGCTTCGTCTCCGACCACATGAAGATGGCCGCCCAGGACGGGACGATCGAGGAGTTCGCAGACGAGCTCATCGACATCGTGCGCTCGTTCCAGAGCTAGCTCGGACTGGCATGACTCCCGAAGACTGCACCCCGCGGCACGAACCGCTCCCGATCGCCCACGGGCCGGGCCACGACCACGCGCACGACATCGGCCACGGCCACGTCCACGCGCACGGCCGCGGCCTGCACCGCCCCCGCCAGCGGCGCGCGCTCCTGCTCTGCATCGCGCTGACCGTCGCGATGATGGCCGGCGAGATCGCGGGCAGCCTGTGGACCGGGAGCCTGATGCTGCTCTCCGACGCGGCGCACATGCTCTCGCACGCGCTCGCCCTGTCGGTCAGCTACGTCGCGCTGCGCCTGGCGACGCGCGATCGGCACGTGCGCTCGCACTTCGGGATGTACCGCACCGAGATCCTCGGCGCGTTCCTGAACGGCCTGGGCGTGCTCGCGTTCACCGCCTTCATCCTCTACGAGGCGTTCGAGCGGCTGCAGATCGAGACGCCGATCCTGGGCGGCGAGATGACGCTGATCGCCGTGCTCGGCCTCGTGACGAACGTCGTCACCGCCGTGATCCTCGCGCGCGCGGGCACGCACGACCTCAACACGCGCAGCGCGTACCTGCACATGCTCGGCGACACGCTCTCGTCGGTCGCGATCGTGGCCGGCGGCGGCGTCCTGTGGGCGACCGGCTGGAACTGGATCGACCCGGTGCTCAGCGTGCTCGTCGCGATCGTGATCTTCGTGTGGGGCTTCGGGCTGTTGCGCGAATCGACCGCGATCCTCCTCGAGTTCGCGCCGGCCGGCGCCGATCCCGACACCGTGCGCCAGGCTCTGATCGACGGCGTCCCCGCGATCCTCGACGTGCACGACATGCACGTCTGGGAGATCACGTCCGGCTACGTCTGCATGACGGCGCACGTCGTCGTCGACGACTGTCGCATCTCTGAAACGGGCGACGTCCACGCCGCGATCGCCGCGCTCGTGCGCGAGCGCTTCCACGTCGGCCACGTGACGCTCCAGCTCGAGTCGCCGGTGGCGCCTGCAGCCCCGGCATAGGCTGAGATGGGATGAGAGGCTCTCAACGCACGTACGGCGCGAGCGCGTCCGCCAAGTACTCCGCGACGAGCGCGTTCGCCACGCCGTTCGGGTGTCGGTCGTGCGCGTGCGCGTGCAGCGCGGCCGCGTCGCGGCCCTCGAGCGCCGGGAACAGGTCGACGAACGGGAGCTCGAGCTCCGCGCAGAGCGCGCCCATCCGCTCGTGCGCCGCGCGGTGCGGATAGTGCGCGTCGAGCGAGCCGAGATGCGGGTACATCGCGCCGACGAGCCGGAAGCCCTCGCGGTCGGCGACGGCGCGCGCGCGGGCGAGCGACGTGCGCACCATCGCGAGCCCCGGCGAGCCCTCCGACCAGTCCTCCCGGTAATGGCGCAGCGCGGCGCGTCCCGCGAGCCGCTCGTGCACGTGGTGGCACGCGAGGTCGGCGAGTCGCGAGACCCGGCGCACCGCCCGCGCACGCCGGCGCGCCGGCGTCATCCCCTCGTCTCCGTCCCAGATGCCCGACGTCAGCCCGAGCCGCTCGATCCAGCGCAGCTCCCACGCCGGCTCCCGCTCCGCCGGCCGCGGCGCGTCGCGGTCCTCGCCCGACGCGTCGTTGACGTACGCGCACAGCAGCACGAGGTCGGGCTCCAGGCCGGGCGCGAAGTGCTCGAGCAGCGCGGCCTCCTGGAGCGTGTTGTACGCCCAGACGCCCCAGTTCAGGACCTCGACCGGTCGCGCCGTCCCCCGCGCCGCAAGCGCGCGCTCGAGCAGGTACGGATACGTCTCCTCGCGCGCGATCGCCGTGCCGTAGGTGAACGAGTCGCCGACCACGGCGATCCGGAACGTGCCCGCGGGCTTGCGGACGGGGTACGGGCGATCGCGGAAACCGTGCTCGTTGATCCGGTACTCGACGACACGCTCGGGCTCGCCCCGAGCGCCGGGATAGACGCCGCGCACGACCGCGCCGGGCCGCGGGAGGTAGCGCACGTCGGCGATCTCGTGCGCCGGCACCGCGCGACCGGGCGCGGGGCTCTTGCCGCGGGCCGGGAGCGCGAGCCCCAGCGC
>CAZGTQ010000077.1:0-30046 GCA_964528575.1 uncultured Planctomycetaceae bacterium
GAGCGCCGTGGAGGTCGGGGAGATGGGATTCGAACCCACGACTCGTAGCACCCAAAGCTACGCCTCTACCAACTGAGGTACTCCCCGTGGCGAATCAGCGTACCGCACGGCGGCGCCCGCAGCGACGTGCCCGGCGGCGACGCGCGGCCTCGGGGGTTGGCGCGGGCCCCGCGAGCCAGTAGCTTGCGCTTCCCGGGACGACGGCCGGGAGAGCGCGAAGTCCAGGAGCTGCGGGCGATGTCGGGCGAGATCGATGTGCTGGTGGTCGGGGGCGGCGGACGCGAGCACGCCCTCGTCTGGAAGATCGCGCAATCGCCGCGCGTGCGCACCGTCCTGTGCGCGCCGGGCAACGCGGGGACCGCTCGGGTCGCGCACCGTGCTGGCGAGCAGACTGCTGGCGAGCAGCGTGCTGGCGAGCAGCGTGCCGCCGTGCAGAACGTGGACGTCGCTGCGAACGACGTGCCGGGGCTCGTCCGCCTCGCCCAGCGCGAGGAGGTCGACCTCGTCGTCGTCGGCCCCGAGGATCCGCTCGTCGACGGGCTCGCCGACGCGCTGCGCGAGTGCGGCATCCGCGTCTTCGGTCCCGGCCGGGCCGGAGCGCAGCTCGAAGGCTCCAAGATCTGGTCGAAGGAGCTGCTGCAGCGCAACCGCATCCCGACGGCGGCCTGGCGGCGCTTCGATCGCGCGGGCGCCGCGAAGACCTATCTCGAGACGTGCAAGGAATGGCCGCAGGTCGTCAAGGCCGACGGGCTCGCCGCGGGCAAGGGCGTCGCGGTGTGCTCCGACCTGCGCGAAGCGTGCTCGGTCGTCGACGGCTTCATGGAGGAGCGCAAGCTCGGCGACGCCGGCGCGCAGATCGTCGTCGAGGAGTTCCTCGAGGGCGAGGAGGTGAGCGTGCACGCGCTCACCGACGGCCAGGCGCTGCTCATCCTCGAGTCGGTCGTCGATCACAAGCAGGTCGGCGACGGCGACACCGGACCGAACACCGGCGGCATGGGCGTCGTGTCGCCCGCGCGCGGAGTCACGCGCCGGCTGATGCGGCAGATCGAGCAGCGCATCCTGCTCCCGACGCTGCACGCGCTGCGGCTCGAGGACGTCGAGTTCCGCGGGACGCTGTTCGTCGGGCTGATGATCACCGAGAACGGGCCGCGCGTGCTCGAGTACAACGTGCGCTTCGGCGATCCCGAGACGCAGGCGCTGATGCGGCGGCTGCGCGGCGACCTCGTCCCGTTCCTCGAGGCGACGGCGGACGGACGGCTCGGCGAGCTCGAGGCGCCCGAGTGGGATCCGCGGCCGGTCGTCGGCGTCGTCAAGGCGAGCGCCGGCTATCCCGGGCCGTACGAGAAGGGGCTCGCGATCAGCGGGCTCGACGTGGCCGAGCGCCTCGAGGAGGCGGTCGTGTTCCACGCGGGCACGCGCCTCGACGGCGAGCGCGTCGTCACGTCCGGCGGGCGCGTCATCTGCGCGACCGCGCTCGGCGCCGACGTCGACCAGGCGCGCTCGCGCGCGTACGAGGCGGCTGACCACGTCCGCTGGGACGGCGCGTTCTGCCGCCGCGACATCGGGGCGCCGCGGCGCGCGCGCCGCATCGGGGCCGGCGTGGGGGGGGCGCCCGTCGAGCGTGGCGTGGATTGACGCGCTCGACTTCCCCGACGCGGCCGCGCCCACGGTCGCGGTCGTCGTTCCCGCGCTGAACGAGGCCGCCCGGCTGCCGCGCCTCCTCGCCGCCCTCGCACGCACTGCACCCGAGGACGACCGCGCGCAGCGCGTGATCGTCGCCGACGGCGGCAGCGCCGACGACACCGTCGCGCTCGCCCGCGCCGCGGGCGCCGACGTCGTGCACGCTGCGCCGGGCCGCGGCACGCAGCTCGCCGCCGGCGCGCGCGCGGCGAGCGAGGACGTGCTCGTCTTCCTGCACGCGGACACGGTGCCCGCGCCGGGCTCGCTCGCAGCGGTGCGCCGCGCGCTCGCCGATCCGCGCGTCGCGGCCGCCGGCATGCGCCAGCGCATCGAGGCCGCGGGCCTGTTCTACCGGCTCGTCGAGCGCGCCGCCGACGCGCGCGTGCGCCGCCTCGGCGTCGTGTACGGCGACTCGGGGCTCGCGACGCGGCGCGCGACGTACGAGGCGGCCGGCGGGTTCGCGGAGCTGCCGCTGTTCGAGGACGTCGACCTGTCGCGGCGCCTGCGCCGGCGGGGGCGCATCGTGCTCGCCGACGGCGCCGAGCTGTGGGTCTCGCCGCGCCGTTGGCAGCGCGAGGGCGCGTTGCGCCGGACGCTGCGCAACTGGCACCTGACGTTGCGCTACGCCGCGGGCGCCGATCCGGCGCGGCTCGCGCGCGCGTACGCGACCGAGAACGACGCGAGGGGGAGCACGTGAACCAGGCCAGCATCCTGCGCGCCTTCCGCGACTACCTGCGCGGCGAGGCGCTCAAGCTCACGCCCCAGCGCAAGCGCATCTTCGAGCGCGCCTTCGCGACCCACGAGCACTTCACGGCGGAGACGCTGTTCCGCTGGCTCGGCGAGGAGGAAGGGCCGGCGGTCTCGCGCGCGACGGTCTACCGCACGCTCAACCTGCTCGTCGCGGGCGGTTTCCTCGAGTCGCTCGACGCCGGTCAGGGCGAGCTGCTCTACGAGCACGTGATGGGGCACCGCCACCACGACCACATCGTGTGCATCGAATGCGGCAAGATCGAGGAGTTCTACGACGAGCGCATCGAACGCCTCCAGGAGGAGGCCTGCGAGCGCAAGGGGTTCACGCTCGTCAGCCACACGCTGCGCCTGTCGGGCTACTGCCGCCCGTGCGCGAAGAAGCGCGAGCGCGAGGGCGGCGAGCAGCCGAGCGCGGCCGCGCACGGCGCGCACGGCGCGCACGGTACGGACGGTACGGACGGCGTGTCGGGCTCCTGACGCCGCGGCCCGTCAGTCCTGCAGCCGCTCGATGATCTCGTCGAGCACGCGCTGTGCGGTCGCCGGACGCGCGACGCCGCTGCGCTGCGCCGTGATCTCGATCACGGTGCGGTCGAGGTCGTGCGCGGTGACGACGACGCTGACGTCCGCGCCGTCGTAGGTCGCCGACGCTTCGCGCGGGATCGCCTCGACGACCTGCACGTCCGCCGCGCCGAGGTCGTCCAGGACGTCCTTCGTCACGTCCCAGACGTCCTCGTAGTCGTACGTGACGTGCGCGAGGACGTTCGTCGGGTTCGCCTCCTTGTGTAGCACGTACCCGGCGACGGCGCCCGCGGTGACGGCGCAGCCGGACGCGGCGAGCGGGAGGGCGAGCACGAGCAAGAGCTGTGTCGTTCGCATGGGTGGGGTCGCTGTCGGGTGGAGCGTGGTCAGGTCGTCGCGCTCGCGGGCGCGACGTCGGCGGCGGTCCGGACGAGGCGGCGGTAGAACGCGAGGCCTTCGCCTTCCTCGCGCGCGCCGCGGCGCGTCCACAGCGGGTGGTGCCAAGGCGTGACGTTGCGCTCTGGGTGCGGCATCAGGCCGAGCACGCGGCCGGTCGGATCGCAGATGCCGGCGATGCCGTCGACCGAGCCGTTCGGGTTGTCGGGGTACTGCGCCGCGCCGCCGTCCGGCGCGACGTAGCGCAACGCGATCTGGCGCCGCGCCGCGAGGCGCTCGAGCACCGCGCGGTCGCGCACGACGAAGCGGCCCTCGGCGTGCGCGACGGGGACGGGCAAGCGCTCGCCCGGCACGATCCAGGGGCACGCGCAGTCCTGCGACTCGAGCGTGACCCAGCGGCACTCGAAGCGGTCGGACTCGTTCTGGTGCAGCGCGAAGTCGCGCGGGCCGTCCTCGTCGTCGCCGCGCAAGAGCCCGGTCTGCACGAGCACCTGGAAGCCGTTGCAGACGCCCAGGACGAGGCCGCCGCGGTCCTTGAACGCGCGCACGCCGCCGCCGAGCGCACGCTCGAGCTCGGCGGCGAACACGCGGCCCGCGCCGACGTAGTCGCCGTAGCTGAAGCCGCCGGCGATGACGAGCACGTCGTAGTCGTCGAGCCGCTGCGGCTCGCGCGCGAGCGCTGCGAGGTGGAGCCGGTCCGTGCGGGCGCCGGCGAGCTCGAGCGCGTGCACCGTCTCGCCGTCGCAGTTCGTGCCGACGGTTCGCAGGACCAGGGCGCGGACGTCGCTCATCCTTCGCATCCTCCCGTACTGTGGACGTCCGTTCTCTGGTCGTCTCGGTGCGCGCGGCGCAACGCGTCGAGCGGGAGCGCGACGAGCGGCGCTCCGCCGCAGGACGCGATCCGCAGCTCGGGCTCGGCGATCACCGTGCCGATCGCCGCACAGGGCAGGCCCGCGAGGTGTCGCTCGAACGCGTCGACGTGCTCGCGGGCGACCGTGACGAGCAAGCGCGTGCAGGACTCGGAGAACAGCCGCACCGCGTCGTCGTCGTAGCCTGCGGGCAGGGACTCGCTCTCCAGCGGCACGCGCGCGAGCTCGAGCGCGAGCCCGAGGTCGCCCGCGAACGCGCTCTCGGCCGCGGCGACCGCGAGGCCGCCCTCGGAGAGGTCGTGCGCGCTCGCGACGAGGCCCGCGGCGATCGCGGCGTGCAGCGCGCGCAAGAGGCGCGGCGCGCGCTCGAGGTCGGGGCGCGGCACGCGCCCGCCGTCGAGCCCGCGCACCAGGTGCCAGTGCGAGCCGCCGAGCTCGGCGCCGGTCGCGCCGACGAGATAGACGCGGTCGCCGGCGCGCTTCGCGTCCATCGTGACGCAGCGCGCGACGTCGGGCACGCGCGCGAGCGCGCTGACGAGCAGGGTCGGCGGGATCGAGCGCGATTCGCCGCCGACGCGGTACTCGTTGTTCAGGCTGTCCTTGCCGGAGATGAACGGCGTTCCGAACGCGACGGCGGTCGCGTAGCACGCCTCCGCCGCGAGCACGAGCGAGCCCAGCCGGTCGGGCTTGTCGCAGTTGCCCCACGCGAAGTTGTCGAGGATCGCGGTGTGGTCGGGATCGCCGCCCACCGCGACCGCGTTGCGCAGCGCCTCGTCGATCGCGGCGCCGGCCATCGCGGCGGGGTCGAGCACGCCGTAGCGCGGGTTCGCGCCGCACGCGATCGCGATGCCGCGCCGCGAGCCCGGCAGCGGCTGCAGCACCGCCGCGTCGCCCGGGCCGTCGTCGCGCGCGCCGACGAGCGGCCGCACGACCGAGCGCCCCTGCACCTCGTGGTCGTACTGGCGCACGATCCACTCCTTGCTCGCGACGTTCGGCGAGGAGAGCAGCGCGAGCACCGCCTGGTCCCAGTCGTCCGCCGGCGGACAGCCGCCGTCGCCGGCGTCGGGCGGCGTCCAGGCGGCGCGCCGCACCGGCCGCGGCGTGCCCTGGTGCAAGAAGCGCATGTCCAGCTCGCCCACGATCTCGCCGCGGTCGCGCACGACGAGCTTCTTCGTGTCGGTGAACGTGCCGATCACCGTCGCCTCGACGCCCTCGTCGCGGAACGCCTCGAGGAACGCGTCGAGCGACTCGGGCGGCACGGCGAAGACCATCCGCTCCTGCGCCTCGCTGATCCAGATCTCGTGCGATGCGAGCCCGGGGTACTTCAGCGGCACGTCGTCGAGCTCGACGTCCGCGCCGCAGTCCTCGCCCATCTCGCCGACCGCGGACGAGAAGCCGCCCGCGCCGCAGTCGGTCACCGCGCGGTAGAGCCGCCGGTCGCGCGCGACGAGCAGCCCGTCGAGCACCGCCTTCTCCGTCACGGGGTCGCCGATCTGCACGGCGGAGCTCGAGAGCGTCTCCGACTCCTCGTGCAGCTCGGCGGACGAGAACGTCGCGCCGTGGATGCCGTCGCGGCCCGTGCGCCCGCCGGCGGTGACGATGCGATCGCCCGGGCGCACCTCCTTGTGCGCCATGTCGTGCGGGATCAGCCCGACCGTGCCGGCGAAGACGAGCGGGTTGGCGACGTAGCCCTCGTCGAACCACACGCCGCCGTTCACCGTCGGGATGCCCATGCGGTTGCCGTAGTCGCGCACGCCCGCGACGACGCCGCGCAGGATCCGCCGCGGGTGCATGCAGCCCTTCGGGAGCTCGTCCGCCGGCAGGTCGGTCGGCCCGACGAAGAACGCGTCGGTGTTCGCGATCGGCTTCGCGCCGAGCCCCGCGCCGAGCACGTCGCGGATCACGCCGCCGATGCCGGTGCCCGCGCCGCCGTACGGATCGATCGCGCTCGGATGGTTGTGCGTCTCGACCTTGAAGCACACGTCCTGGTCCTGGTCGAACGCGACGATGCCGGCGTTGTCGTGGAACACGCTGACGCAGAACGGCCGGTCGAGCTCGTGCGTCGCGCGCTTGATCGTGCTCGCGAGCAGGTTGTCGATGCGCCGCGTGCGCCCGCCCGGCTCCTCGAACTCGACGACGCCGGTCAGCGTCTTGTGCTTGCAGTGCTCGCTCCACGTCTGGGCGATCGTCTCGAGCTCGCACGCCGTCGGCTCGCGCTCGAGCGCGCGGAAGTGCGCCTGGATCGCGAGCAGCTCCTCGGTCGTGAGCGAGAGCTGGCCCCGCGCCGACAGCTCGTCGAGCTCCGCGGGCGCGAGGTCGAGGAGCGCGACCTCGACGCGGCCGCGGCCGGACCTGTCCCCGCCGGGGACGTCGAACGCGAGGCCCTCGGCGTCGACGAGGCACTGCTCGATCGTCTCGTTCGCGAGGACGCGGCGGCCGATGTCGCCGAGCTCGGTCGCGCTCGGCGCGCCCTCGAGCTCCCACGCGCGGAAGGTCGCGACGTGCACGTCGCGCAGGCCGCCGCGGCGCAGGAGGTCGCGCACGACGTTCGCTTCGGGATCCATGACGCCGGGCCGCGGCGCGACGAGGATGCGGTGGTCGGCCGAGCCCGCCGGCGGCGCCTCGCGCGGGGCGACGACGCGCAGCTCGTCGAGCACCGGATCGGCGAGCACGTCCCGCGCGAACCGCTCGACCCGCTCGCGCTCGAGCTCGGGCGAGAGCAGGTAGCCGCGGCCCAGGCGCATCGCGACGACGCTCGCGATGCCGAGCTCGCGGACCGCCGCCAGGGCGTGGGCGCCGTCCGGATCATGGACGGCGTCGTGGCCGGCGTCATGGCCGCCGGCGCGGCGGAAGACCTCGACGCGCCAGGCGTCGGGGCACGTGCCAGGGTCTCGAGCTCGGCTCATCGGGGCTGGATTCGGTGTCGCGGTCAGCCTGATGGCCCAGGGTAGCGTCGGCCGCGTCGGCGCCCAAGCGTCGCGGCCCGAGCGCGGGCGCTCTTGCGCGGCTCGGACGGCCGCGCGACCATGGTCGCCGTATGGCCGACGAGAAGCGCGAGAAAGCAGGCGGCGGGATGGCCTTCGAAAAGGAGATCCGCGAGATGGAAGCGCGGATCTCCGAGCTCGAGAGCCTGTCGGAGAACACCGAGCTCGACATCTCGCACGAGCTCGAGGCGCTCCGCGCCCGCTTGAAGGAGAAGATCGAGGCGACCTACGCCGAGCTGTCCGCGTGGGACACCGTCAACGTCGCGCGCCATCCGGCCCGGCCGGTGACGTCCGACTACCTCGGAATGCTCGACGACTTCCTCGAGCTGCACGGCGACCGCACGTTCGGCGACGACCGCGCGATCGTCACCGGGCTCGCGACGATGGCGGACCGGCGCTTCATGCTCGTCGGCCACCGCAAGGGGCGCACGACCAAGGAGCGCCTCGAGTGCAACTTCGGCTGCGCGCACCCCGAGGGCTACCGCAAGGCGCTGCGCAAGATGAAGCTCGCGGAGAAGCTCGGCCTGCCGATCGTGTGCCTGGTCAACACGCCCGGCGCCTACCCCGGAATCGGCGCGGAGGAGCGCGGCCAGGCGATGGCGATCGCCGAGAACATCCTCGCGATGCTCTCGCTGCGCGTGCCGATCGTCGTCGTCGTGATCGGCGAGGGCGGCTCCGGCGGCGCGCTCGGCATCGGCGTCGGCGACCGCGTGCTGCAGATGGAGTACGCCTACTACTCGGTGATCAGCCCCGAGGGCTGCGCCGCGATCCTGTGGAAGGACGGCGAGCGCACCCCCGAGGCGGCGGAGGCGCTCAAGCTCACCTCCCACGACCTGCGGCGCCTGGGCGTGATCGACGGGATCGTCCCCGAGCCCACCGGCGGCGCCCATCGCGACCCGGAGACGGCGATCCGCGCCGTGCGCGTGGCGATCCTCGCCGCGCTCGAGGAGCTCGACGAGGTCCCGCGCGGCGAGCTCGTCGCGCGGCGCCGCCGCAAGTACCGCCACATCGCGGCGATCGAGGGCCGCTTCCCGCAGCTCTCCGAAGCGGTCTGAGGTCGCCGCGAGAGTCGCGCGCCGGCCCGGTGGCGAGCGTGGACGAGGGGGCGCGCGCCAACGCGCGAGCGCCTGGGACGTATCCGAGCGAAGTACTATGCTCGGTCCGATCGGTCAGGCACGGTCCCGTCGGCACGCGGCCGGCGGCGGCTCGCTCGCGCGCCCCCCGCGCCGGATCCGACCGCGTCCGATGACGTCTCCGCTCGACTCCGACCCGCTCGGCGGCGATCCGCGCGAGCGCGACCCGCTCGACGACGACGAGCGCGCGGCGTACGTCGACGAGGAGCTGGAGCTCGACGCCGGCGAGGACGTCGAGGACGGACTCGAGGAGGGCCTGGAGGACGGCCTCGAGGGGGGCCCCAGCGACGCCGAGGCGGAGATCGACCACGCGCTGATCCGGCGCGCGCAGGCGGGGGAGGAGGACGCGTTCGCCGAGCTCGTGCGACGCAACGAGCGGCGCGCGTGGCGGGTCGCGCGCAACCTCGTCGCGAACCCCGAGGACGCCGCCGATCTCGTCCAGGAGGCGTTCCTGCGCGTCTTTCGCAGCCTGGAGCGCTTCGACTTCAAGCACGACTTCAGCACCTGGCTCTACCGCATCGTCACCAACCTCGGGATCGACCACCTGCGCAAGCGGCGGCCGGCGATGAGCACGGCGGCGCCGGGCGAGGACGAGCCGGACTTCGAGCTGGCCGACGCGTCGGTCGACCGGCCCTCGGACGCGCTGGAGCGCTCCGAGACCGCGACCCGGGTGCGCGCGTGCATCGAGGCCCTCGCGCCGCACTTCCAGGCGGTGCTGGTCCTGCGCGAGCTCGAGGGTCTGCCCTGCACCGAGATCGCCAGGATCGTCGGCGCGACCCACGTGACGGTCCGCTGGCGGCTGCACCGCGGCCGCAAGCTCTTCCAGGACGAGTGGGAGCGGCGGCAGCGGCTGGCCGACAGCCCCGGCGCCCGCGCGCTGCGGGAGGACTTCGGGGGACCCGCCCAGGACGCCGACGAGCACGCCCAGCCGTGACGCCAGCCGAGACGCCAACCGAGACGCCAGCCGAGACGCCAGCCGAGACGCCAACATCCGCGGCGAGGAGCCGTAGACCCCGCCGGATCGAGCGATGAACGCCAACACACCGAGTTGCACCGAGTTCGAAGGCCTCCTCCCGCTCTACGTGGGGGGCGACCTGGAGCCGGCTCAGAGCCGCTCCGTGGCGGGCCACGTGCGCGCCTGCGCCCGCTGCGCCGCCCGAGCCGCACGCGCCCGCGCGGCCCGCATCGTCTACCGCTCCGCGGCGGTGACGGACGAGCCGCCGGAGCTGTGGGAGGGCATCCGGGCGGCGCTCGTCGCCGGGGGGCTGGTCCACGCGCCCCGGTCGCGTGTCGCGGCCCGAGGGCCCGTTCCCGTGCTCACCCGCAACGGGCTCGCCTGGGGCGGGCTGGTCTCGGCCGCCGCGGCGCTGCTGGTCGGCGTGCTGTGGATCACGAGCGGGCCGGAGGGGACGGGCGCCGGGCTCGACCAGCCAGGGCTGCTCGACGCCCCGCTCGCGCTCGAGGGCGCGAGCGCGGCTCCGGACGCGCTGGCCGGGGTGGAGACGCTGCGCGCGGTGCCCGCGGCGCTCGCGGGCCCGGGCGCTTTGCGCCGGGCGGGCACCGACGACGCGCGCCTCGCCGACGAGGCGCGCTGGCAGGTGGTGCCGTTCCTGCTCGTGCCGATGACGGGCCCGCAGGCCGCTCCGCTGGTCCAGACCGCGAGCGATCGTTTCCCGGCGCTGCGCTAGCACGAACGTGCGCGCGCGCTGGAGCTCGACGAGGAGCTCGACGAGCCGCAGAGCGAAACGACTGCCGGGGAGGGTTCCCCGACGGAGGTGAGTCATGAACAGAACGTGCATCCTTCGGGGCGCCGCCGGCGCCCTGGCGCTGGGGGGCCTGCTCGGCGTCGCGCTCCCGCTTGCGGTCGCCGGACCGCTCGTGCAGGACCCGACCGACGAGACGCCGACCGGCGTTCCGCAGAATGAGGACCGTGCCGAGGACCGTGCCGAGGAGAGCGGCGGCCTCGTCCAGGTGAAGCCGTTCGGCGGCGGGCAGGATGCCGGCCGCACGACGCAGCTCGGCCTGTTCGACGGCTCTCTGTGGCACGAGCGCCTGACGACGAGCGACCTCGCGCGCCGCGAAGTCTGGTTCGAGCGCATCGTCGACCAGGCGCGCGTCGACCCGGGCGCCGAGGCGTGGCTGCGCGAGCGCGCGGCCGACGCGGCGGAGCCGGAGCTCGCCTGGACGACTCGGCTCGCGCTGCGCGAGGCCCAACGCTCGCTGGGGCACCAGCGGCTCGACCCGTTCGGGATGGGCCGCTTCGGCCTCGGCCGCGACCCGTTCTCGGGGCTGGGGCTCGACGATCCGTTCGGCGCTCTGGGCCTGGGCGGCGGCGCGCTCGACGCGGAGCAGCTCCAAAAGCGCATCGAGGACATGCTGCGCCGCGTGCAGCAGGGCCTCCTGCAGCCGGGCGCCGGCGGCACGAGCCAGCAGCGCAGCTTCCAGCTCGAGCAGGACGCGAGCGGCGGCGCGCGGCTGCGCGTGAGCGAGACCGTCGACGGCGTCGAACAGACGCGCGAGTACACGGGCGATTCGCTCGAGGCCATCCTCGACCAGAACCCCGGGCTGCGCGACGAGCTGGGCCTGGGCGGCGGCGGCTCGTTGGGCCCCGGACTGCGCCTGCAGCTCGGCGACGACCTGTTCGGCTTCGGCGGCGGCCTGCCCGGCGCGTTGCCCGACGCCGGCGCGCCGCAGCAGCCCGAGCCCGTCCCGAGCGTCGGTCAGCCGCAGGACCGGCGCTATCTCGGCGTCTTCGTCACCGAGGTCTCCGACGAGGTGCGCGAGCGCCTCTCGCTCGGCGAGGGGACGGGCGCCATGGTCCAGCGCACGCTGCCCGGCTCCTACGCGCACCTGATGGGCATCGCGCCCGGCGACGTCCTCGTCGAGCTGAATGGCGAGGAGGTCCGCGGCCTCGAGACGATCGGCGCCGTGATGGCCGCGCGCGAGCCGAACGACCCGATCGACGTCGTGCTCTACGACGCTTGGGATCAGGTGCGCGAGCGCACGTGGCGTCCCTGACCGCGCGTCCCTGACCGCGTACCCGACGTTCCCTGAGCGCGCTCCGCTGCCGCGTCAGCCGGCCTTCGGCGCGCGCTCGCAAGCGGCGCGCAGCTCGTACGCGCGGCGCACGTCGGGGTGGTCGAACGTGTGCTCCGACAGGCGCAGGAACTGGTCGAGGTCCGCGATCGCCTCGCCGTAGCGGCCGAGCAGGTGGAGCATCTGCGCGCGCAGCCCGTACGTGTGCGCGCGGTTCGGGTCGAGCTCGATGATGCGCGTCAGGTGCTCGAGCGCGCGCTCGTACTCGCCGAGCTCGTGATAGCCCTTCGCGGCGAGCTCGCGCGTCGCGATCTGCACGCGCACGATGTCCTCCTCGTTCTTGCGCAGCCGGTCCTCCGCCTCGAGCGAGAGGTCCTCGCGCGAGAGCTGGCGCCGGAAGAACGTGAGCTCGGCGCCGGTGAGCTCGAGCAGCTTCTCCGACCACTCCGTGCTCTTCGCGAAGTCCCCGCGGTACGCCTCGACGCGCTGGATGCCGCGGATCGCCTGGCGCTCATCGGGCCGCTTCGCGAGCGTCTGCTCGTACAGCGCGACCGAGTCGGCCCAGTACGCCTGCGCCTTCGCGTCGAGCTCGTCCGCCTTGAGTTGCGCGTCGTCCTTGGCGAAGCGGCGGCCTGCGCGGAAGTCACGCGCTGCGTCCGCGTAGCCGAGCCCGATCCGCTCCTTGACCGTCGCGAGGCCGAGCCACGCGCGGTAGTCGTCGGACCCCTGCTGCTCCTCCAAGATCGAGTGCGCGAGCAGCAGGTCGTCGCGCGTGCCGACGACGAGCTTCGCCCAGCCGACGAGCAGGCGCAGCTCACGGTCCTCGGGCTCGATCTCGAGGCCCTTGAGGGCCTGCGACTGCGCGCGCAGCATGTCGTTGTTGTTCCAGTGCGCGAGCGCCGTCTCCTTGTAGAGGCGGAACTGCTGCTCGGGATCCTGCTCGCTCGGCGAGCTCTGGCAGGCGAGGGCGAGCGCAGCGAGCACGGCGGCCAACGTGGGGGCGGTGGGCTTCATCGAGAGTGCCGGTGGGGAGGGGTCGGCGGAGCGGGCGACGCGCGATGGTAGTGGCCGGCGCGGGACCCGACTACCGAATCCGCAGGGGAGAGCCCCCGAGGCGCCCGTCAGGCGTCGTCCGCGGCCCTCTCGGGCGAGAGCAGGCGGCGCAGCCGCGCAGGCTCGATGCGCACGAACAGCGTGCGCCCGCCGGAGAGCGTGACGAGCCCGGGCTTCGCGCCGCGTGGCTTGTGCACCTCCTTGCAGCGCGCGACGTGCACCGACGCGCGGCCGGAGTCGCGCAGCGGCGAGAACCAGATCGCGAGGTGCGCCGCGTCGAGCACGTCGTCCTGCGACGGCTCCGCGTTCCTCTCGACGCGCAGGACGACGTGGCTGCCCGGCGCGTCGGTGGTGTGCAGCCACACGTCGTTGCCGCGCGCGTGCCGGAAGCTGAGCTCGTCGTTGTCGCGCGCGCTGCGGCCGACGCGGATCTCCTGGCCGCCGCCCGCGGCGAAGCTCTTGTACGGCTTGCGCACCGTCGCGGTGCGGCGCTCGGGCGCCTTCTGCGGCGGGTCGAGCAGCCCCGCGTCCGTCGCCTCGCGCTCGAGCGCGTCGAGCGCGTCGACGTCCTCGCACGCGGCCGCGCGCTCGACGAGCGCGGCGAGCGCCTCGGCCTTGGCGCGCGCCCGCGCGAGCTCGCGCTCGACCTCCGCGCCGCCGCGCTCGAGCTTCTTCGCGCGGTCGAACAGGCGCTGCAGGTTCTGCTGCGGCGAGAGCTTCGGGTCGAGCTCGATCGCGCGCGGCGGAGCTCCGTCCTCGAACCAGTCGGCGAGCTCGATCGACGTCATCCCGCGGCGCACCTGGCCGAGCGACGCCTTGAGCAGCTCGCCGTCCTGGCGCCCGCGTTCGACGCCCTGTGTCGCCACGCGCCGCTGCTCGAGGCCCGCGACGAGCGAGCGCGCGCGCCGCAGCTTGCGCTGCGCGCGCTCGGCGAGCGTCTTGCGTTCGCGCTGCACGTGCGCCTCGTCGACGCCGGCGCCGAAGCTCGACTCCACGCGCCACGAGAGCGGCGCGAGCGCGACGAGACGCGCGGCGCGGCCGTCGGGCGGACCGGGCGGCGGCGGCGGCTCGGGGAGCACCTGCGCGAGCGACTCGCCCGCGGGCCCGCGCGTCGCGCGCCCCGGCGGGGGAGCCCACGGCTCGCCGCGCACGAGGCGCGGCGGACGCTTCGCGCTCGCCGGCTGCTCGACCAGGAGCGCGTCGACGCGGTCTGCTCCGTCGGTCAGCACGAGGTTCGCGTGGCGGCCGACGAGCTCGGCCCACAGCGCCGCGCGGCCGCCGGACGCGACGTCGCGCAGCTCGAGACGCGCGATGCGGTCGTCGCCGACCTGGACGAGACGCGCGACGCGCGCACCGGCGAGCTCGGCGGCGACGCGCTGGAAGAACGGGCCGACCGGACCCTTGTGGCCGTGGACGCGGCCGATCTGCAGGTGCAGGCGCGGACCGTCGGGGTTGGCGGAGACGCGCACGCGCAGCACGGCGTCGTCGTCGTCGCGCTCGGCGAGCACGAGCAGGACGTCGCGCGGCGGCAGCGCCTGCACGTCGCGCACGACGAGGCCCGAGACGAGCGGCGCGAGCTCGGCGACGAGCTCGCCGAGATGCTCCGCGGTCAGCGCGTGCGCGTGCGTCAGCGGAGCTCTTCCTCGACGTTGTAGACGACCTCCTCGAGGCGCGGCGTCCACTCGCAGACGCGGTTCGCGTCGGGGAAGAAGAGCGCGAGCTCGCGCTCGGCGGACTCGGCGCTGTCGGAGCCGTGCACGAGGTTGTGCGAGAACGACATGCCGAAGTCGCCGCGGATCGTGCCGGGCGCGGCCTTGGCGCTGTTGGTCGTTCCCATGAGCGTGCGCGTCACCTCGATCGCGTCCTTGCCTTCGAGCGCGAGCGCGACGACCGGTCCGGACGTCATGTAGCGGACGAGGTCGGCGTAGAAGGGGCGTTCCCTGTGCACGGCGTAGTGCTCGCGGATCGTCGCCTCGGGGTAGCGGCGCAGCTCCAGGCCGATCGCCTTGAGGCCCTTCTCCTCGAAACGGGTCAGGATGCGGCCGATCAGGCCGCGCTCGACGGCGTCGGGCTTGAGCAGGACGAGAGTGCGTTCCACGGGTCGGCGTTCCTCGGGTGCGGGGGTGCGGAAAGCGGCCGCCGGGGCCGCGCGAGCCGCGCAGCATAGCCTCGATGCCTCGTCCGCGGGACGCGAGCGAGCGGTCCAGCAAGGGCCGTGCGCGACGCGCCGAAATTCGGACGGGCTGGTTGACCGCGTCCGCGCCGTCCCTAGAGTTATCGGCCCAAAAGGGACGCGAGCGCGGCTCTCGCCGCCGTTCGCGCCCCGCCCCGTCCCGCCGTTTCTCAAAGCAGTCGAATTCTCGAAGCAGCGAGCTCTCGAAACAGCGAATTCTCGAAGCAGCGAAGCCGCCCGAAGATCGAGTCGAACCGCGCCGCCGCGTCCGCGCTCCACTTCACCGGATGCCGTCATGTCGCCCGACCCGCTCAAGAAGTTCTCCGAGATCGCCCGGAGCACCGGCGGTCGGGGTCCGTCGGGGTCCGACTACGGCCGCTACGCGGGCCTCGGCATCCAGTTCGCCGCCGCGATCGGTCTGTTGACCTGGCTCGGTTGGTACGCGGACGAGAAGCTCGGCACGTCGCCGCTCTTCCTGATCGTCGGCTTGCTCCTCGGCTTCGTCGGCGGCACGTTCTCCATCATCCGCGCGATCCCTCCGGTCGGCGGCCGCAAGCCCACCCGCGACGGCGGCGACGACACCGACTCGATCTCCCGAGACTGACGACCCGATGAACCGCACCTCCCTCGCCATCTTCCTCGGACTGCCCGCCGCGTGCGTGGTCGGCTGGTCCATGGGCGGTGCGCTCGGCGCCGGGGCGGTGTGCGGCTTCTGCGCGGGAGCGGTGCTCGGCGGGATCTCGCTCGCGTGGCTCGCGCACACCGTGCGCACGCGCCCCGACGGGGCGCTCGGCGCGTTCGTCGCCGGCTTCGCGGCCAAGCTCGGCGTGCTGCTCGCCGCCGCGCTCGTCCTGCGCTACGTCGAGCCCGCCGCGGCGCGCGTCGACTACCGCAGCTTCCTGCTCGCGTTCACCGTCGCGATCTGCCTGCTTCTCGTCGTCGGGCTGCCCGACGCCACCCGTGCCCGCAAGGAGCGCACCTCGTGAGCCTGCCCCTGCGCCTGCTGCTGATCGCGGCCGTGCTCGTCGCCTCGCTCTTCGTCGCGTGGCAGTTCACGCCGCACGGCCGAGTCGAGAACCCGTTCATCCAGCTCTACCACCACCTGACGCCGGTGCCGCTCGTCACCGACACGCACGCGGAGGTCACGCAGCCGCTGCTCGCGATCCCGCTGCCCGCGTTCCTCGACGTCTTCACGATCGACGAGAGCGGATTGCCGACGGGGAACCTGCGGCTGTTCAACCTGCAGATCTTCCAGGTCGCCGCGGTCCTCCTGATCGTCGCGTGCTTCATCGGCTTGCCGCGTCAGATCCGCGCGGGCCGCATGGACCGCCTCAGCCGGTTCTTCACCGGCTTCGCGATGTGGGTGCGCGACGACATGGTGTACGCGACGCTGGGCAAGGAGCGCGGGCGGCCGTGGGTGCCCTACTTCCTCACGCTGTTCTTCTTCCTGCTGTTCATGAACCTGCTCGGCCTCGTGCCGGGCAGTGCGACCGCGACGGCGAGCATCTTCGTCACCGGCGCGATGGCGGGGACCACGCTCGTGCTGATCATCGTCGGCGGGATGGTCGCCCAGGGGCCGATCGCGTTCTGGAAGAACCTCGTGCCGCACGTGCCGCTGCCGCTGTGGCCGCTGCTCTTCCTCGTCGAGGTGCTCGGCCTGGTGATCAAGCCGTTCGCCCTGATGGTGCGTCTGTTCGCGAACATGAGCGGCGGGCACATGGTCGTGCTCTCGCTCATGGGCCTGATCTTCTTCTTCGCCGCCGAGCAGGGCGCGACGGTCGGCTGGGCGGTGTCGCCCGTCGCCGTGGGCTTCGCCGTGTTCATCATGATCATCGAGTCGTTCGTCGCGATGGTGCAGGCGTTCATCTTCACGCAGCTCTCGATCCTGTTCGTCGGAGCCGCGCTGCACCCCGAGCACTAGTCAGCCAGCGAGCGAGCCAGCCTCGCGTTTCTCACCTCCGCGCGCGTCGCGGAGGATCCTGTCCGCCACGTTTCTCCACCGAAACTCCAGAACCCAGTCCGCGGCTCGTGCCGCGCCCCCCGAGGAGGGACCCCCGAACCATGATTCCCACGCAAGAGGCCGCCGAGGCGGTTGCAGACGTTGCGAAGATGGGCGCCGCGATCGGTGCCAGCGTGGCCGCGATCGGCGCCGGCATCGGCATCGGCCGCATCGGCGCCGCCGCCAACGAGGGCATCGCTCGTCAGCCCGAGGCCGCCGGCGACATCCGCGGCGGCTCGATCATTCTCGCCGCGTTCATCGAGGGCGTTTGCCTGTTCGCCGTCGTGGTCACGCTGCTGATCGCGCTGGGCTGAGCTCTTCGACCGAGCTCTTGGACTGAGACCTCTGGCTGAGATCTCTGGGACTCGACCGGCGTCCGAGCCGGACGGCGCGCGCCGCCGCCGGCTCGGACCAACGCTCCCCCCCAATCGAATGGAAGCGCCGATGCTGCTGCTCCTCGTTCCTCTCGCCGAAGAAGGCGGCTTCGATCCGATGGACGTCGCCGGTGCCGGCAACGTCCTGTGGACCTGGGTCATCTTCCTGATCGCCCTGCCGTTCATCTGGAAGGTCGTCATGGGGCCCGTCGCGCGCGCGCTCGAGGAGCGCGACGAGCAGGTGGTGCGCGCCATCCAGGAGGCCAAGAAGGCCAGCGCCGACGCCGAGGCCGCGCGCGCCGAGGTCGAGGTCAAGCTCGGCGAGGCGCGCTCCGAGGCCGCGCGGCTGATGGCGGAGGCGCGCGAGCGCGGCGAGGCTCGGGAGCGCGAGATCCTCGAGTCCGCCAAGTCCGAGGCCGCGGCGATGGTGGACTCCGCCAAGGCGCAGATCCAGGCCGAGCAGGAGAAGGCGCTCGCCGCGATCCGCACCGAGGTCGTCGAGCTCAGCCTGCACGCGGCGAGCAAGGTGCTCGACCGCAACGTCGGCGCCGAGGACGACCGCCGCCTGGTCGAGTCGGTCGTCGCCGGCTCGTCCGCGGGGGCCGGCACGTGATCGCGAGCGCCGTCACCGGCCGCTACGTCGAGGCGCTGTTTCGCCTCGCGCAGCGCAAGGGCCAGCTCGCGGCCGTCGACGCGGACGTGAAGCGCATCGCGGCCGAGCTCCAGAAGCCGCGCGCGAGGCTCGTGTTCGACGCGCGCCTGGACGTGCACGAGCGGCGCGCGATGCTCGCGGAGCTCATCGACGCGCTGTCTCCGCTGGGCCGCAACTTCGTCAACCTGCTCTTCGACAAGCGCCGCGAAGCCGTGCTGCGCGAGGTCCCGGCCGTCTGGCGGCGCCGCAGCCTCGAGGAGCGCGGCGCGGTCGAGGGGGTCGTCGAGAGCGCGCGGCCGCTCGAGCGCGGCGAGATCGACCGTCTGGCGAAGTCGCTGGGCGCGCGGCTCTCGAAGGACGTCGTGCTCGAGAATCGCATCGTGCCCGAGCTCGTCGGCGGCGTGCGCGTCGTCGTCGGCGGGCAGATGATGGACGGCTCCGTCCAGGGACGCCTCGCCGGGCTGCGCCGGCGCATGCTCGAGTCGCCGCTCACGGTCGCTCGCGGCTGATCCACCGAAACACAACCACCACCGGACGAGAACAACGACATGGATCTTCGACCCGCTGAAGTGACCTCGATCCTCGAGAAGGAGATCGAGGCGTACGAGGGCGAGACCCGCATGCAGAGCGTCGGCACCGTGCTGTCGGTCGGCGACGGCGTCGCGCGCATCTGGGGCCTGGACGACTGCATGATGAACGAGCTCCTCGAGTTCGAGAACGGCGTGCGTGGCGTGGCGCTGTCGCTCGAGGAGGACAACGTCGGCGCCGTGCTCCTCGGCGACGCGATGAAGGTCAAGGAGGGCGACCAGGTCAAGAGCACGGGGCGCGTCATCTCCGTGCCGACCGGACCGCAGCTCCTCGGCCGCGTCGTCAACGCCCTGGGCGACCCGGTCGACGGCCGCGGCCCGCTCGGCACGACCGCCGACGACCTGCGTCCGATCGAGCAGCCCGCGCCGTCGGTGGTGGAGCGCCAGCCGGTGACCGAGCCGCTCCAGACCGGCATCAAGGCGATCGACTCGATGATCCCGATCGGCCGCGGCCAGCGCGAGCTGATCATCGGCGACCGCCAGACCGGCAAGTCGGCGCTCCTGATCGACACGATCATCAACCAGAAGACCTCGGGCGGCGGCGATCCGGACAACCCCGAGCAGGTGATCTGCGTGTACGTCGCGGTCGGCCAGAAGCAGTCGACGGTCGTCGACGTCGTGCAGAAGCTCGAGGCGCGGGGCGCGATGGCGTACACGATCGTCGTCATGGCGAGCGCCATCGAGGAGGCCTCGATGCAGTACCTGTCGTGCTACGGGGGCTGCGCGATGGGTGAGCGCTTCCGCGACGAGGGGCGCCACGTCGTCGTGATGTACGACGACCTCTACAAGCAGGCTCTCGCGTACCGCCAGGTCATGCTCCTGTTGCGCCGTCCGCCGGGCCGCGAGGCGTTCCCCGGCGACGTGTTCAACCTGCACAGCCGCCTGCTCGAGCGCGCGGCGAAGCTCGCCGACAACGCGCCGGAGGTCAACCCGCGCTTCAAGGCGGGCGGCGGCTCGCTCACCGCTCTGCCGGTCGTCGAGACGCAGGAGGCGGACGTGTCCGCCTACATCCCGACGAACGTGATCTCGATCACGGACGGGCAGATCTTCCTCGAGTCGAGCCTGTTCAACGCGGGCGTTCGTCCCGCGGTGAACGCCGGCATCTCGGTGTCGCGCGTCGGCGGCGCGGCGCAGATCCCCGCGATGAAGAAGACCGCGGGCGGCATGCGCCTCGCGCTCGCCCAGTTCCGCGAGCTGGCGGCGTTCGCGCAGTTCGGCTCCGACCTCGACAAGGCGACGCAGCAGACGCTGCGCCGCGGCGAGCGGCTCGTCGAGATCCTCAAGCAGGGGCAGTACGTCCCCATGCCGGTCGAGGAGCAGGTGATGATCATTCACGCGGGCACGTCGGGCGCGCTCGACGAGCTCCCGGTGGGCAAGGTGCAGGCGTTCGAGAAGGCCTTCCTCCAGCAGATGCGCGACGTCCACCCGGAGGTCGGCCGGAGCATCGTCGAGACGAAGAAGCTCTCCGACGAGGCCAAGGCGAAGATCGCCGACGCCGTCAAGGCGGTGCACCTGCAGGTCGCAGCAGCCGGCTGAGCGATGGCGAGCATCAAGGAGCTGCGCCAACGGATCAAGTCCGTCGGCAACATCAAGCAGATCACGCGCGCGATGGAGATGGTCGCGACGACGAAGCTGCGTCGGTTCCAGGACCGCGCGGTCTCGTCGCGGCCGTACGCGCACGAGATCGCCGACCTCGTCGGCCACCTGGCGAGCGTGCTCGGCGACGACGTCGCGGACAAGCCGCTGTTCCGCGAGGGCGAGGGCGACGCGATCGCGATGCTCGTCGTCTCGTCGGACCGCGGCCTGTGCGGCGCGTACAACTCGAACGTGTTCCGCGCGCTCGAGGTGTGGCTGCGCGCGCAGGGCGACACGCCGGTGCGCTGGTTCGTGTACGGGCGCAAGGCGTACCAGTACCTCCTGAGGCGCGGGCGCGAGGTCGAGCGCTACTTCGCGGAGCCGCCGCTCGAGAAGCTCGACTACCGCGGCGCGATGTACGTGTCGCGCGAGCTCGTCGACGTGTTCCTCGGGGGCGGCGTGCGCGAGGTGCGCATCCTCTACACGGCGTTCGAGTCGATGGTGAAGTACGTGCCCTCGAACGTCCCGTTCCTCCCCGTCCAGCCGACGTCGATCGCCGACACCGGCGCGACGCGGGGCGACGTCATCCTGGAGCCCGACGCCGAGACGATCTTCGACCGCCTCGTTCCGCGCTACCTGGAGACGCGCATCTACAACGCTCTGCTCGAGGCGCTGACCTCCGAGTACGCGAGCCGGCGCGTGTCGATGAAGAACGCGACCGACGCCGCGAACGACATGCAGAGCGTTCTCAAGGGCGTGTTCAACCGCAAGCGCCAGGAAACGATCACCAAGGACCTGCTCGACATCGTCGGCGGCGCCGAAGCGTTGCGCTGACACACGAACCATGACCACTACGAATCACGGCAGCGTCGCCCAGATCCTCGGCCCCGTCGTCGACGTCCGGTTCCCCGCCGGGCACCTGCCCGCGATCTTCAACGCGCTGCACCTCGAGGACGCCGCGCGCGAGCTGCGCCTCACGCTCGAGGTCGCCCAGCACCTGGGCAACGACGTCGTGCGCTGCGTCGCGATGTCGACGACAGACGGCTTCCGGCGCGGGATGGCCGTCGTCGACACCGGCGCGCCGATCAACGTGCCGGTCGGCGACAACACGAAGGGCCGCATCTTCAACCTGCTCGGCGAGGCGCTCGACACCGTCGCGCGCGGCGCGTTCCACGCCAAGGAGACGATGCCGATCCACCGGCCGGCGCCGTTGTACGAGGAGCAGGAGGCGATCTCCGAGGTCTTCGAGACGGGTCTGAAGGTCGTCGACCTGCTGTGCCCCTTCGCGAAGGGCGGCAAGATCGGTCTGTTCGGCGGCGCCGGCGTCGGCAAGACGGTGCTCATCCAGGAGCTCATCCGCATCACTGCCGTCGAGAAGGGCGGCTTCTCGGTGTTCTGCGGCGTGGGCGAGCGCACGCGCGAGGGCAACGACCTCTGGCGCGAGATGAGCGAGGCGACCTACAAGGACCCCGAGGGCAACGAGCAGAGCGTGCTCGACAACGCGGTGCTCGTGTTCGGCCAGATGAACGAGCCGCCCGGGGCGCGCCTGCGCGTCGCGCTCTCCGGCCTCACGATGGCGGAGTACTTCCGCGACGTGCGCGGCCAGGACGTGCTCGTCTTCATCGACAACATCTTCCGCTTCGTGCAGGCGGGCTCCGAGGTGTCCGCGCTCCTGGGCCGCATGCCCAGCGCCGTGGGCTACCAACCGACGATGGCGTCCGAGATGGGCGCGCTGCAAGAGCGCATCACGTCGACCCACAAGGGCTCGGTGACCTCGATGCAGGCCGTGTACGTGCCCGCCGACGACATCACCGACCCCGCGCCCGTCGCGACGTTCGCCCACCTCGACTCGACGATCATCCTCGAGCGCTCGATCTCCGAGCTGGGCATCTATCCCGCGGTCGACCCGCTCAAGTCGACGTCGCGCATGCTCGACCCGAACGTCGTCGGCGAGGAGCACTACCGCGTCGCGCGCGAGGTGCAGCGCATCCTGCAGCGCTACGCGGACCTCAAGGACATCATCGCGATCCTCGGCGTGGAGGAGCTCGCGGAGGACGACAAGCTGGTCGTCGCGCGCGCGCCGCATCCAGAAGTTCCTCTCGCAGCCGTTCTTCGTCGCGGAGCAGTTCACGGGCACGCCCGGCGTGTTCGTGCCGCGCGAGGAGACGGTGCGCAGCTTCAAGGAGATCGTCGAGGGCGAGCACGACGACCTGCCCGAGCAGGCGTTCATGTACAAGGCCGGCATCGACTCGGTCATCGCGACCTCCAAGGAGATGGCCCGCTGATGGTTCGGAGCCTGACCCTGCGCGTCATCACCCCCGACCGCATCGTGCTCGACGAGACCGTGGAGTCGGTGCGCATGCCGGGTGTCGACGGCTCGCTCGGCGTGCTGCCGCGGCACGCGCACCTCGTGACGGCGCTCGAGGCCGGTCTCGTGGTGTACGAGATGCCGGGCGGCGGCCGCCAGGAGTTGTTCGTCTCCGGCGGCTTCGCCGAGGTGCGCGACGACACCGTGCGCGTCGTCACCGAGGCGAGCGAGCCGATCGGCGCGATCGACATCGAGCGTGCGCGCGAGGCCGAGCGGCGCGCGCGGGAGCGGATCAGCGCGATCCGCTCCGGCGTCTCCTCGGAGGACCTCCTGCGGGCCGAGGCCGCGCTCCGGCGCGCCCTCCTGCGGCTGCGCCTCAAGGGGCAAGGTTGAGCGGCGCCGTGTCGGGCACGGGATCGGGCGGAGCCGTGTCGGGCGGAGGCGCGTCGAGCGGCGCCGCGTCGAGCGGCGCCGTGTCGAGCGAGGGCGCGGCGGCGCTGCGCGCAACGGACGACTGGCGGCGGACGCACACGTGCGGCGACCTGCGCCAGGAGCACGTAGGCCAGCGCGTCACGCTCAACGGATGGGTCGACGCGCGCCGCGACCACGGCGGGATCTACTTCCTCGACCTGCGCGACCGCTACGGCGTCACGCAGATCGTGATCGGCGAGCGCGTGGGCGGCGACCTCAAGGTCGGCCCCGAGTTCGTGCTCTCGGTCCACGGCGAGGTCGTCGCGCGCGGCGCGGGCAACGTCAACACCGAGCGGCCGACCGGTGAGATCGAGGTCGTCGCCGAGCGCGTCGAGGTGCTCTCCGAGTCGCGCACGCCGCCGTTCGAGGTGATCGACGACCTCGAGGCGTCGGTCGAGACGCGGCTGCGCTACCGCTACGTCGACCTGCGCCGCGCGCCCCTCCAGCGCAACCTGATCCACCGCTCGCGCTTCGTCAACTCGATGCGGCGCGCGTTCGAGCGCCAGAGCTTCGTCGAGATCGACACGCCCGTCCTGACGCGCGCCACGCCCGAGGGCGCGCGCGACTACCTCGTCCCCAGCCGCGTGCACCCGGGACGCTTCTATGCGCTCCCGCAGTCGCCCCAGATCTTCAAGCAGGTGCTGATGATCTCGGGCTTCGACCGCTACTTCCAGGTCGCGCGCTGCTTCCGCGACGAGGACCTGCGCGCCGATCGGCAGCCCGACTTCCACCAGCTCGACATGGAGATGTCCTTCGTCGAGGAGGACGACATCTTCGCGGTGTGGGAGCGCGCGCTCGCCGACACGTTCCGCGAGGCGTTGGGCGTCGAGCTCGAGACGCCGTTACCGCGCATGCCGTACGACGAGGCGCTCGCGCGCTACGGCGTCGACAAGCCGGACACGCGCTTCGGCCTCGAGCTCGTCGACGTCGGCGACTGGGCGCGCACGAGCGACTTCCAGGTGTTCCGCGGCACCGTCGACGGCGGCGGGCGCGTGCTCGGCGTGCGCGTGCCCGGCGGCGGCGCGCTCTCGCGCAAGGACGTGCAGGCGCTCGAGGACCTCGCGAAGGAGCACGGGGCCAAGGGCCTCGCGTGGTGGAAGGTCGGCCCCGACGGGGGCAGCGGGCCGCTCGCGCGCTTCTGCGGCGAGGGGCGGGGCGACGCGCTCGCGGCGCTCTTGGGCGCGGGCGAGGGCGACCTCGCGCTGTTCGTCGCCGACGCCCAGCGCGTCGCGCAGCGGGCGCTCGGCCAGGTGCGGCTCGAGCTCGGCCGGCGGCTCGGGCTCGTCCGGCCCGGCTGGAACTTCCTGTGGGTGACGAGCTTCCCGATGTTCGAGTGGGACGCCGCCGAGCAGCGCTGGTTCAGCTCGCACCACCCGTTCACGGCGCCCACGGACTGGTCGCTCTCGGGCGACCTGGGGAGCATGCCCAGCCGCGCGTACGACCTGGTCCTCAACGGGTGGGAGCTCGGCTCGGGCTCGATCCGGATCCATCGCCCGGACGTCCAGGCGAAGGTCTTCGAGATCCTCGGCATCGGCCGGGAGGAGCAGCGCGAGAAGTTCGGCTTCCTGCTCGAGGCCCTGTCCTACGGCGCGCCCCCGCACGGCGGGTTCGCCCTCGGCATCGACCGGACGGTCGCCCTGTCGCTCGGTCTGGACAACATTCGCGACACGATCGCCTTTCCCAAGACGACGTCCGCGTCCGATCTCATGTGCGAGGCGCCCTCGCGCGTCTCGCCCCAGCAGCTTGCGGAAGTGCACATCCAGCTCGCGGGCCGCGCCTTGGACGAAGGCCGGTAGGAGCCTGTCGAGGACGCAGCTCCGCCGCGCGCACCGCCGCGGCAGCCCGGCACCGCGTTTGCTCGCTCTCGACTCGCTCGCGACGCGCGCAGCGCGCCGCGAGCGCGCACCGGATCCGCGCGGGCGGGCCCGCCGCCTCGGCTGCCAGCGCTCTCGACGAGGGGGCTCTTGGCGGAATCGCGCGGCGCGGTCTATGCTTCCCGAGGAATCGAACCCTTCACCCTAACCAGGAGCTACGTGGCCCAATCCAAGCGTTTTCGTCCCCAGCCGCCTCGCTATCGCGCCAACCGTCAGATCCGCGTGCCCCAGGTCCGCCTGATCGATCACGACGGTGAGCAGGTCGGAGTCGTCGACACCGACGACGCACGCCGGCGCGCCGAGGAGGCGAACCTCGACCTGGTCGAGGTCGCGCCGAACGCCGACCCCCCGGTCTGCCGGGTGATGGACTTCGGCAAGTTCAAGTACGAGCAGCGCAAGAAGGAGAAGGGCTCGGCGAAGGGGCGCAGCGCCTCGCGGCTCAAGGAGCTGCGCGTGCGACCCGCGATCGACCCGCACGACCTCTCCTACCGGCTGGACCGCGGCCGCAAGTTCCTCGAGGAAGGCCACAAGGTCCAGGTCGTCTGCGTCTTCCGCGGCCGGCAGATGGCGCACCCCGAGCTCGGCCGCAACGTCATGGCCCAGGTCGCGGCGCAGCTCGGCGACATCTGCAAGATCGAGAGCACGCCGCGGATGTCCGGCAACCGGATGACGATGCTCCTGGCCCGCAAGTAGGCGGGAGCACCCCGGGCGGGCCCGCGCGCGGCCCCTGGTTCGTGCCTTCCTGCTCAGGCTTGTCTCGCGGCCGCCGATCCGTATCCTGTCGCGCTCCAAGTCCGGGGCCGAGGGCGGCTCCGGCCCCCGTGAGCGACCCGTCCCGACGTCTGCGGCGGGTCTGCGAGCGGGGCCCGATCGACGTCGCCGAGGACGGCCGCAAGGAAGCGGCGCGCGGCGGCCCTGCACGAGAGCAGTGCGATGCCCAAGATGAAGACGAAGAGCGCGGTGGCCAAGCGCTTCCGCGTGTCGAAGACCGGCAAGGTGATCAGCAGCCGTCCCGGCCGCGGCCACATGCACGCGCCGAAGACCGCCAAGCAGAAGCGCAAGCTCCGCGAGCGGATCGTATTGACCGGCACGTGGGCGCGGAACATCCGCCGGATGCTGGAGAGCTGAGCGATGGTACGCGTCAAGCTCGGCGCCGCGCGGCGCCAGAAGAAGAACCGCTACTTCAAGCAGGCCAAGGGTTTCCGCGGCGGCCGCTCGCGCCTGTGGCGCACCGTCCGCGAGACGATCATCCGCTCCTGGGCGTTCGCCTACCGCGACCGGCGCCAGCGCAAACGCCAGTTCCGCCGCCTGTGGATCATCCGCATCAACGCGGCGGCCCGCCAGCACGGCATGTCGTACTCGGCGCTGATCGACGGCCTCAAGAAGGCGGCCATCGACCTCGACCGCAAGCAGCTCGCCGAGCTCGCCGTCGCCGACCCCGCGGCGTTCGAGGCGCTCGTCGCCGAGGCCCGCTCCGCGCGCGCTTGATCGGCGCGCGCCGTACCGCACGGCCGTCGGCGGGGCTCGCTCCGCGACGGCCGTCGTCGCTTCGGGAGGAACAGCGTTCATGAGCGACGAGTCCACCGGCGACCTCGCGCGACTCGCGTCCGAGGCGCGCGCGCGCATCGCCGCCGCCGCGGACGACGAGGCGTTGCGTCAGGTCGACCGCGACTACCTCGGCAAGCAGGGCGTCGTCGCGGAGCTGCTCGCGTCGATCCCGACGCTGCCGCCGGAGCAGCGGCGCGACGTCGGCCGCGGCGCGAACGAGCTGAAGCAGGCGATCCTCGCTGGGCTCGACGAGCGGCGCGCGGGGCTGGAGAAGGAGCGCATCGAGGCGGAGCGCAAGGGCGGCTTCGATCCGACGCTGCCCGCCGCGCCCGCGTCGCGCGGATCGCTGCACCCGATGACGCACATCGTGCGCGAGGTCGAGGGCATCTTCGCGTCGATGGGCTACCTCGTGCTCGACGGCCCCGAGGTCGAGCTCGACTACTACAACTTCGAAGCGCTCAACTTCCCGCCCGACCACCCGGCGCGCGAGGAGTACGACACGTTCTGGTGCAAGGGCACGGGCGACGACGATCAGAAGCTCCTGCTCCGCACGCACACGTCGCCGGTCCAGGTGCGCGCGATGGAGCGGCTCGAGCCGCCGATCCGCGCGATCGTCCCCGGCCGCGTCTTCCGCCACGAGGAGGTCGACGCGACGCACGAGCACACGTTCCACCAGGTCGAAGGTCTCGTGGTCGACGAAGGCATCGCCGTCGGCCATCTGACCGGGACGCTGAAGAGCTTCCTGCGCGAGCTGTTCCAGCGCGACGTCGACGTGCGCCTGCGGCCGGGATACTTCCCCTTCGTCGAGCCCGGATTCGAGCTCGACGCGCGCTGCCCGTTCTGCACCGCAGGCTGCCGCGTGTGCAAGAAGAGCACGTGGATCGAGTTCTGCGGCTGCGGCATGGTCCATCCGAACGTGCTGCGCGCCGGCGGCCTCGATCCCGAGCGCTGGTCCGGCTTCGCGTTCGGCTTCGGCTTCGACCGCCTCGTGATGGTGCGCTACGGGATCGACGACATCCGCCACTTCATGGGCGGCGACCTGCGCTTCCTCGAGCAGTTCTGAGCGGACACACGCCATGCACGTTTCCTACCGCTGGCTCTGCCGCCACGTCGACGTGCGCGACGTGCACCCCGAAGAGATCGCGCGCGACCTGACGCTGCGCACGGCCGAGGTCGAGGGGGTCCACCCGTTCGCGCCGGTGCTCGACGACGTCGTCGTCGGCCACGTCGTCGAGCGCGCCAAGCACCCCGATGCGGACAAGCTGTCGGTGTGTCGCGTCGACGTGGGCGAGGGCGATCCGCTTTCGATCGTGTGCGGCGCCCCGAACGTGCGCGCGGAGCTCAAGGTCGCGGTCGCGAAGGTCGGCACGGTGCTGCCGGGCGACGTCAAGATCAAGAAGAGCAAGATCCGCGGCGAGAGCTCGTCGGGGATGATCTGCTCCGAGCGCGAGCTCGGCCTCGGCGAGGACCACGACGGGATCTGGGAGCTGCCGGCGGACGCTCCGCTCGGCGTGTCCGTGACCGATGCGTTCGGCCGCGTCCACGGCGCGCACGATTGGGTCCTGGAGATCGACAACAAGTCGCTGACGCACCGGCCCGACTGCTGGGGCCACCGCGGGCTCGCGCGCGAGATCGCTGCGATCCGCGGGCTCGAGCTGTTGCCGCTCGACGTGTCGCTGCCGGCGTGCGGCGGCGGCGCGCCGTTCCCGGTGCGCATCGAGAGCGAGTCGTGCTTCCGCTATCTCGCGCTGCCGATCGACGGCGTGCGCGCGGTGCGATCGCCCGAGTGGCTGCGGCTGCTGCTGCTCGCCGCCGACCAGCGGCCGATCGATCTGCTCGTCGACGTGTCGAACTTCGTCATGCTCGACCTCGGGCAGCCGAACCACCTGTTCGACCGCAAGCGGCTGTCGCGCGAGGGCATCGTCGTGCGCGACGCGCGCGCGGGCGAGACGATGACGACGCTCGACGGCATGGAGCGCAAGCTCCTGCCGAGCGACATGCTGATCTGCGACGGCGACGACCCCGTCGCGCTCGCGGGCGTGATGGGGGGCGAGGGGACCAAGGTCGGCGCCGGCACCGACGAGCTCCTGCTCGAGGTCGCGGCGTTCCATCCGGCGACGGTGCGCCGGACCGCGATGCGGCTCGGCCTGCGCTCGAGCGCGTCGGCGCGCTTCGAGAAGCACCTCGACCCGACGCTCCCGCTCGACGCGGCCGGGCACCTGGTGCGTACGCTCCAGGCGATCCAGCCCGACCTGCGCCTCCCGTCGCCGCCGACCGACGCGGGGACGTGGGAGTCGCCGGCGCGCGCGATCGCGCTGCGGCCCGACCGCGTGCGGGCGCTGCTCGGCGTCGAGATCGAGCGCGACGAGGTCGCCGCGATGCTCGCGCGGCTCGGCTTCGCCGTCGAGCCGGGGATGAACGGCGCGATGGCGGTCGGCGTGCCGAGCTGGCGCGCGACGAAGGACGTGACGATCGAGGAGGACCTCGTCGAGGAGATCGCTCGGATGCTGCGCTACGACCGCATCCCCGAGCGGCCGCTCGTCGGGACGCTGCGTCCGATCCCGCGCGACGTGCGTCGCGCGACGGTGCGTCGCGTCCAGGATCGCCTCGCCGGCGGAGCGCGCTACCACGAGGTGCTGACGTACTCGTTCCTGTCCGACGAGCTCGCGACGCGGCTCGGCATCGCGGACGAGCGCTACGTCACGGTCAAGAACCCGGTCGCCGAGGGCCTGACGCGCGTGCGCCGCTCGGTCGCGCCGAGCGTGCTCGGCGTCGTCGAGAACAACCTGCACCACCGCGACGTCGTGCAGCTCTTCGAGGTCGGCAAGGGCTACTTGCCCGAGCATGCGAACGAGCGCGGCGAGCCGCGCGAGATTCACGAGGTCGCGCTGGTGCGCGCCGCGCCGCCGCCGCCCGCGGGCGCGCGCTTCGACGCGGGCTCGCTCCCGCACCTCGAGGGCGTCGTCGAGGACCTGGTCGGGCTGCCGCTCGCCTGGCGCCGCGCCGAGCCGGGCGAGCTCCCGCCGTGGTCGCACCCCGCGCGCGCGGTGTGCGCGCACCCGAGCGACGCCCCCGGCGGCGCGCCGCGGGCGTGGCTGGGCGCGCTCGAGCCGGGCGTCGCGCGCGCGCTCGGCCTCGCCGAGTCCGACGTCGCGGTCGCGACGATCTCGCTCGACGCGTGGCTCCCGCTCGCCGACCTCCGTCCGCCGTACCGCCCGATCCCGCGCTTCCCGGGCGTCAAGGTCGACGTGGCGCTGGCGCTGCCCGAAAACGCGCTCGCCGGCGACGCCCGAGCCGCGATCGAGCGCGCCGGAGCGGGCCTGGTCGCCGCGCTCGAGCTCTTCGACCTGTACGCCGGCGAGAGCGTCGGCACCGGCCGCAAGTCGCTCGCCTACCACGTCGTGCTCCAGTCGCCCGACCGCACCCTGCGCGACAAGGACCTGCACCGCTTCCTCGACCGCGTCGAGAGCGAGGTCGCCGCGCTCGGCGGCGAGCTGCGCCGCGAGTGACGGGGGGGGAGCTCGGCGCTCGGCGTCGGCGTCCTCATCCGCGCCCGCGCCCGCGCTCGCCTCTCCGCGCTCGCGTCCGCGCTCGCCGCTCCGCAGCGTTCCCTCGCCGCGCGACGATTTTTCGGGCGCGAACGGTCACCCTCGCGGCTCCCGCGCGGTCTGCCCGGGTGGGAGGGGGTGGCGGTGGGTCTGGGGCGGAGAGGCGTGAGCCCCCTGCCCGCGTGGCCGATAGACTGGAGCGACGCTCACGCGCCCGTCCCCCCCGTTGAAGGTCCTCCTCGTCAATCCGCCCAGCCCGCCCGAGTTCCGCGTCAGCCGCGGGCTCATGGGGGGCTTCGGGATGGCGGTGAACAGCGAGCTGCTCTATCCGCCGATCGAGCTCGCGCACGTCGCCGCCGTGCTCGAGGCCGACGGGCACGAGGTCGCGATCCACGACAGCGACGCGCTCGGGCTCGATCTCGAACGAGCGCACCGCGCGATCGTCGCCGAGAAGCCGGACTTCGTCTGCTTCGACTCGAGCAGCACCTCGCTCGACCTCGACCTCGAGCTCGCGCGG
>CAZGTQ010000078.1:0-22423 GCA_964528575.1 uncultured Planctomycetaceae bacterium
CTCGACGGCTCGAGCTGGCCGGCCCCGAACGGCCGCATCGACCTGCGGCGCTGAGGACGGTGGTAAGCTCGGCCGTCGCGATGACGCAACGAGCCGAGCGAGCCGGCGACGACCCGGTCCCGATCTACGCTGCGGACCCCCACGTCGCGGGGCGCGCCGCGTCGCTCCTGCGCGCGGAGGGGCTGCTCGCGATGGTCGACGTCGACGCGGCGTACGGACTGGCGTCGCCGCTGGACTACGCGCGCGTGCTCGTGCGCCGCGCGGACGCCGAGCGCGCGCTCGCGCTGCTGCGCGAGCAAGGCTTTCCGGCGTAGCCCATGATACGCGCGCCGTGGGTCGAGCTCTGGGCCGGCATCCGAGCACGCGCTCGAGCTCCCAAGCGATCTGCGGACTGACACCGCGCCGCCCGCGTACGAGCTCGTTGACTCCCCGCGCACGATCTCGCGGTCACGCCGAGTGGCTGCAGAAACTCCTCGAGGAGCACTTCGCCGGGATGCGTCGGGATGCGTCGTCGTGTGGGCATCAGAAAATCGTTCGGACGTAGCGGTCCTCCTGCGCGCTCCAGCGCAGGCCGACGTCGCGCGCCCGCTCGCGCAGGGCGCTCCACTGCTCGTCGGAGATCGCACCCCGTGCTGGCGCGGGAAGCGCGAGCGCGTGCTCGACGGCGCGCCACACCTGGCGTCGGACGAGGCTCGGATAGTCGGGCCAGTGAACGGGCTCGATGCGTTCGACGACGGAGTCCGCCGAGGCGAACGGGTCTTCCGGCAGGACGAGCGGCTCCGCGCGGAGCTCCGCGTGCTGGCGTGCCCAGCGCAGGTGGTCGCGCGGGTGCTGCTCGACCCCGGTGCGCCCGTTGACCATCCGCGGCACGAAGAGAGGGAGCCCGTCGATTTCGGCGATCGGATAGCGGCCCGCGTACGCCGGACCGACCAAGGGATCCCGTTGCACGAAACCCGCGGCGATCGGCGGGAACGAGCGCGGCGCGACGGGCATGCTCGCGCCCTCCGGCAGCCAACGCCCCTGGAGCTCGACGACCGTCTCGTGGTCCGGCGGTTCGAACAGCACGCGGACGAGCAGGAACACCACCGTCCGGTCGGACGCGTCGACGTCCGCGGGGTTGTCGACGCGCGCGTCGGTGAGTCTCCCGGGCATCGAGATCTCGAAGAACTTCTCGAGCTCCGCGAGCGCGCGATCGCGACCGAGGCGATGCAGCGCGTTCGCCGCGGCGCTCAGTCGTGCCGGATCGAACGTGTCGGGGTCGAGCCCCGGGCTCGAGGCGATGATCTGCTGCAGCGCGTCGATCGGCGGCGACCCCGCGAGCGGGAGGACGGCGCTCCCCGCGCTCGTCCCGTCCTCGAGCACGACCTCGACCTGGAACCAGTCGGTCACGAGCGGGCGCCGCAAGAGATCGCCGGGGTCGAACGACGCCTCGAATGCGCCGTCGCCGTCCGGCACGAGCCGGCGCGTCGCGACGTCCGATTCCGGCAGCTCGCGCACGTCGTCCCACGCGACGTGAGGCGCCGTGCCGAGGAAGACGTGACCGCGCACGTCGTGCGGGTTCGCCGCGCCCTCCAAACGGCCGCGGACGAACACGCGGCGGCCGCCCCAATGCACGTCCTCCACCGCCATCTCGTCCCACACGACGCGCGGCGGATCGACCGCGCCCGACGGACCTGCGAGCGACAGCGCCCCGAGCGCGAGCGCGACGAACCTGCTGCGACTCATGCGCACCAGTCTGCGCCGCTCGGCGCCCGCCGCCAGTGCTGGGGCCGCCAGACGGGCCGCCAGACTGGGCCGCCCGCTCTTCAGTTGCGGCGCGAGTCGTCCCACTCGACGCGCGTCGGTGGGATCTCGAGCGGCGAGCCGTCGGGCGCGACGAGGCGGTAGACGAGCGCGCCGGGCTCGTCGCTGGGGCAGACCCACAGGACGAGGTCGACCGCGTCGGAGACCTCGACGTAGGCGCGCAGACGCCCGGCGGCGTCGGCGCCGAGCGGATCGGCGACGCCGGCCTCGGCGCGGGCGAGCGCGAGCTGGTCGGCGCCGGCGGGGGACTTGCCGACGAGCTCGAAGTGGCCCAGGCGCAGGCCGTTCATCAGCTCGTACAGACGCGAGCGGTCGAAGTCGGGCGCGAGGTCGTCGAGCAGCAGCACGCGGCGCGGGCGCGGCTCCTCGAGCGGCGGATACGCCTCGCTGAGCCACGCCGGAAGGGCCGCCTCCTGCGACGCGAGCTGCGCGACCGGCTCGTGCGCCGGCGGCGCCGGCGCGGGCGCGACCGCGTCCCAGTCGACGCGCGCGGGACCGACGTTCAGCGGCGACCCTGCGCTCGCGACGATGCGGTAGACGACGCTCTCCGGCTCGCCGGCGCTGCGGACCCAGAGCACGAGGTCGACGTCCGCGGTCTGCGTGACGAAGTCCTGCAGGCGCTCGGCGGACTCCGCGTCCGCGAGGTCGCGGAACCCGGCCTGGACGCGCGCCGACGCGACGTGCTCGAGGTCGCCGGGATGCTCCGCGAGGTCCTCGCCGACGAGCTCGAAGTCGCCGAAGCGCAGGTGGTGCATCAGCTCGTACAGACGCTCGCGGTCGAGGTCCGCCGCGAGGTCGTCGAGCACCAGGATGCGCAGCGGCTCGGTCCGCGACGCGGCGCGGTTCGCCTGCGTCAGCCATGCGCGCCAGTCCGCGTCCTGCTCGCCGAGCTGCGCCTCGAGACGGCGCGCGAGGTCGTCGATCTGCTGCGGCGTCCACAGGCGCTCGGCCTCGCCGGGAACGCGATGCGCGAAAGGCGAGGGCGCCGGCGTGACGGCGAGGGACGGACCGCTCGGGATGTCGTACCGGTGGACGTGGGCGATGTGCGGCGCACCCGTCGCCGAGTACAGCGCGATCGCGATCGGCAGCGTCGTGATCACCGCGAGGACGAGCGCGGCGACGACGACGCCGTAGCGCACGCCCTGGCTCTTGCGGCGCTTCTTCGCCTTCGCGCGCGCCGCGGCCTCGACCGCGGCGTTCTTCGCCGCGGGCATCGACGCGGTGACGGCGGTCGGCAGCGACACGGCGGTCGGGTACTCGCCCAGGTCGATCGGCGGCGTCGCGCCCGGAGCGGACCCGCCGCCCATCGACGGGAGCTCGGCCGGACGCAGCGCGAACGCGTCGCTCGCCGCGAGCACCGCGCGCAGGTCGCCGAGCATCTCGTCCGCGCTGCGGTAGCGGTTCACCATGTCCGCCATCGCGCGGCGCACGATCCAGTGCACCGCGTCGGGCGCGCGCTTGGTCATGCGCGAGAGGCTCCCGTGCGCCGGGAACGAGTTCTCGAGCGCCGAGTACAGCACCGCCCCCGCGCTGTAGAGGTCGAACTTGACGCCGTCGACCTCGTGCACCTTCACCCCCTGCATGGCGAGCTTCACCATCTCGGGGTCGCGGAAGTACTCGGTGCCGTGCGTCGTCAGCGTCATCGCCGACTGGAGCGGCGTCACGAGGCCGAGGTCGACCAGGTGCGCGCGCTCGCCGGACACGATGACGTTGTTCGGCTTGATGTCCTTGTGCCACAGCCCCTTCGCGTGGAAGCGGTGCAGCGTCTCGAGGAGCTGGGCGGTGTACGTCAGCGCCTTGCGCAGCGCGACGTCGTCGAGCCCGCCGGCGCCGCCCTGGCGGTGCAGGCGCGCGGTCACCTCGCCGAGGTCCGGCCCCTCGACGTAGGGCATGACGTAGAAGAAGCGCTCGTCGGTCAGCTCGTGCTCGAGCACGAGCCCCAGGTCGCGCGCCGCCTCGAGCGCGCGGCTCTCGCGCACGATCTGCGGCAGCGTGGAGCCGTCGTCGAGCGAGAACGACTTGATCACGACTTGCTCGCCGGCGAGGCGGCCCGCGCTCGCGAGCGCCGCGCGCTTCGCGTCGGTCGGCTGCGCGAGGAAGAGCCACGCGCCCGAGCCGCCGCGCGGCAGCTCGCCCTGGACGCGGTAGCCGTCGAACTCGCGCAGCGCCTTGGGCCGATCGCCGCGCGGCGCGCGCGCCATCACCTCGGGCAGGCGCCGCTCGATGCCCTCGGTCAGCTCGCCGAGCCCGAGGAAGCGCGCCGGGTTGCCGACGACGAGGCGGTAGAGCGCGAGCGCACCGCCCCGGCCCTCCTCCTCGATCGCGCGGCCGTAGTGGTTCGCGCGCGACCAGCGGCCGAAGACGACGTTGAGCGTCGCGAGGACGCTCATCACGAGCGCGGTCACGAGGCCGCCGATCGTGCGCAGCGCGTCGGCGACGGTCGCGCGGCCGAACCCCCAGCAGTGGCCGACCGCAGCGCCGAAGCCGCGGAACGTCGCCCCGAAGACGCGGCCGATCGCGCCGAACAGCGCCCCGAACAGCCAGATCAGGCCCTGGAAGAGCTTGTACAGGCCGTAGACCAGCGCGACGGGCAGAGCGATCGCCAGAGCCGTGACGGCGAGGACGGCGAGCAGCGCTCCGATATTGACTCCCATGGCGATTGCGTGCGATCAGGCGTTGCGATCAGGCGTTGCCGTCAGCCCCCATCGGTGACGGTCTGCGCGGACCGCATCGCGACCTGGCGGTGGTAGATCTCCGCCAGGGCCTCGTCGAAGAGCTGGTCGTCGGCCTTGGTGGGATTCAGGCCCAGTCCGTTTCGCTCGGCCTCCTCGAACTCCTCGGGCGTGAACGAATAGCGCGCCATGACCAGGCCCAGCGCCGCGCGCATCCGCTCGCGCACGCGCGCCAGGCGCCGGCTCACGGTCGGCTCGCTGACGCCCAGGCCCGCGGCCACCTCGCGGCCGGTCTTGCCGTCGAGCACGCGCATGCGGAACACCGAGAAATCCATGAAGTCGGTGTCGCGCTCGACCTGGCGGATCGCCGCTTCGACCTTGGCGTCGAACACCGATTGCTCGTAGCGGTGGTCGGGAGCGGGACCGGGCGACGCGCCGGCCCAGGCCTCGTCGAGCTCGACCGGCTTGCGGCCGCCGCCGCGCTTCTGGGCCATCCGGCGGTCGATCTCGCCGCCCAGAGTGTACTTGGCGATCGCGAGCAGCCAGGAGCTGAAGCGGGCGCCGCGGGAGGGGTCGTGGCGGTCGATCGCGTCCGCCAGCGCCGCGAGGGTCTCTTGGGAGAGATCCTGGACGGTCTCCTTGCCGATCCGGCCGCCCCCCCATTTGGAGAGCTGCGAGCGGAGGATCGGGCCGAACGTCTCCCACAGCTCGAACCAGGCCTGGGGATCACGGGCCCGCAGCCGGGCGACGAAGCTCGAGGTGACGTCGGAGAGCATGAGCTCGATTCTAGGCGGGAAGCGGCGGGCGAGCCCGACTCGCGGCGCTGAACCGCCGCGAGACGCCCCCCCTACGCCCGAGCTCGCCGCTCATTCTCCACGTACGCGCTCCACCTACGCGCCGCCGCCTCGCCTGAAAGCCCCGCTCCCGCTTTCCCAAAACCACCCCGGGACGCCGAAGTCGGTGTCCCGCGACCGGGTCCCCTCGACCCTGACAGAACCACGCACGGGCCGAGCCGGCCCGTCGAGCCCCGCGCTCGGCCGCTCGGCCGGGCGCCCGAACGACAAGGAACGAACATGGGCATCTTCAAGACGATCTTTCGCACGGGTGTGGTCCTCGGCGTCCTGACCGCCGTCGCGGTCGGCGGCATGATCCTGGTCGGCGGCTCCGAGCGGACCGCGGCCTTCATCGGCGACGTCCAGACGAGCGTCGTCGAGATCATCGACACCAGCATCGACGATCCGGCGGCGATGCGGCACCAGTTGCGCAAGCTGCAGGCCGAGTACCCCAAGCGGATCGGCGCCGTGCGGGCCGACCTGGCCGAGATCCACGAGGAGATCCGCCAGCTCGAGCGCGAGAAGGCGATCTCCGAGCGCGTGGTCGAGATGACGTCCGAGGACCTCGCCGCGCTCGACCCGCTGATCTCGAACGCGAACGACGCGGTCCTCTCGGGCAGCCACGCCTCCCTCGCGGCGGCGACGGTGCGCTTCGAGAACAAGCTGTACACGATCGAGCGGGCCCACTCGCGCGCCACGCAGATCCGCAGCACGAACAACGCGTACGCCGCGCGCGCCGCGGACGCCGAGCACGACCTCGGCTACCTCGAGCAGCAGGGCGCCCGCCTCGAGCAGATCCTGGTCCAGCTCGAGAACGAACGCGCCCAGTTCGAGGCGCAGCTCACCCAGCTCGACCGCCAGGTCGACGCGATCGCCCGCAACGAGCGTCTCATCCAACTGATGGAGAAGCGCCAGAGCACGATCGAGGAGCACAGCCGCTACGAGGCGCAGAGCCTCGACCACATCGTCGCCCGCCTCGGCCAGGTGCGGACGCGCCAGGAGGCCGAGCTCGACACGCTCGCCAACGCGCAGCGCCGCGTCGACTACGAGGACGTGGCGCGGATGCAGCTCGAGGCCGAGCAGGCGCGCGGCGCGATGGCGCCGGTGAACGAGCTCGTGCCCGTCCGCTAGAGCGCCGGGCAGGGGACCCCGAGCGCACCGTCCTCGGGACGGACGGCGGCCGCCGCAGGTCACGCGACCTGCGGCGGCCGCGCTCGTTCGTAAGCGCGTTCGCGACGCGCGCGTGCGCGCGACGCGCGCAGCGCAGCGCGAGAAAACATCGTGATCTCGGGCCGAACGGGCCGAGCGCACCCTCGTTCGGCGCATGCGCGTTCGCTATCATCCGCATCGTTCGCCGTGCGCGCGTCGCGCTCGCTCTTTCCGCTCAGAGGCCGTGCAGCAATCCCGCGCGCCTCGGGAGCCGCCCGGTCCGCCGGACCTGCGTCGTCGGCGTGCCTCGACAGGCCGGATCCGGACGACTCCTGAGCACGTGGGCTGGCTCCGGCCCCTCACCTCTGTCGTCCGACTCCCATGCGCACTCTGCTCAGCCAGTTCTGCGAGGAATTCGAAGCGGCCGTCCGCCCCCTGCTGGACCCCCTGAAGAGCGCCTCCGACACGCTCTCCACGGCCTCCGAGACCGTCCCCGCGCGCCCGATCCTCCCGGCGCTGCGCGACCTGCGCCACCAGCTCCAGGTCGTGGCGGACAAGGTCGGCGAGCAGCAGGCCTACGTGCTGATCTTCGGCCCGCTCAAGAGCGGCAAGTCGACGCTGATGAACGCGATGGCGGCCGCCTACGTCAGCGAGGTGACCAGCCTGCCCGCGTACCCCTGCATGGTGTACGTCTCGCACAGCCAGACGCGCGAGTTCACGGTCACGCGCTACGACGGCGAGGTCGACACGTTCTCCGACCTGACGGGGCTGCGGGTGATGCTCAACCGCGCGCACACCGAGCTCGCCGACCGCATCCGGCAGGTCGAGGGCAGGGGCGAGGAATTCGACGCGCAGCTCCACTTCCCCGCCGCGATCCGCCGCATCGACGTGCGCGTGCCGGCGGGCGAGCTCGAGCAGTCGGGGGCGGTCCTGGTCGACACGCCGGGGCTCTACACGCGCATGAAGTTCGGCTACGACCGGATGACGCGCGAGTTCCGCGACACGGCGGCCTGCGCGATCTTCGTCGTCAAGAGCGAGAACTTGTTCCTCGAGCAGGTGTTCGAGGAGTTCAACGAGCTGCTCGCGCTGTTCAGCCGCATCTTCCTCGTCGTCAACCTCGACAGCACGAAGAAGGACCTCAAGCCCGACGGCAGCCTCGCCCCGAGCCTCGAGTGCGAGGACCCGGTGCGCATCATCCAGGCGTTCGAGAGCCTCGCGATGAGCGCGCGGCTCAAGAGCGCCGCCGACGAGGGCCGTCTGCGCATCTATCCGGTCGACCTCTTGCGCGCCGCGAGCCGACGCCTGCGCGGCGGCAAGCCCGATCCGAACGACGCCGAGCCGCTGCTCGCGCTCCAGGGCCAGGCCGACTTCCACGCGTTCCTGGGCGACCTGACCGACTACCTCAACAGCACCGACTACCTGGTCGCCTTCCTCGGCGACAGCATCCGCCACGCGCGCAGCCTGCTGAGCGACATCAAGACGCACTGCGGGCACCCCGGCGTGCGCGAGCTCGCGCGCCGCGTCGTCAGCCTCGAGGCGGACGCGAACCGCGCGCGTCACATGGGCGACGTGCTCGGACGGCTGCGCGGCTACGACTGGAACCGCTCGACGAGCGAGCTGCGCAAGGAGGTCACCGTCGGCATCCGCGACGCCGCGCGGCAGATCCGCGAGCGCACGTCGACGGTGCTCGCGGGCGCGATCGAGGGCTGGTTCAAGTCGGACGCGAGCCTGAACAGCCTGCTCTCCGACGACCTGGCGCCGGTGATCGAGGGCTACCAGATCGAGCTGACGCGCACGATCCACGACGCGATCCACGAGCGCGTCGCGGGCGGCGCGGCGGGCCTGCGCGTGCCGCAGGTGACCGCCGAGGACCTGCAGATCGCCAACATCAACCTCGATTCGATCGGCCGCGCCGCGCTGATCCAGGTCGACTCGCGCGCGAACCCCGACGCCACGCCGCCCAAGCTCGACCAGGACCGCATCCCGGTGCGCAAGAGCCTGTGGGACTGGATCCTGTTCCGCACGCAGGCGTCGGTGCGCCGGCGCATGTTCGGCCCGACGAGCAAGCCGACCGCGCGCATTCCCGCCGCGCTCAAGGCGCGCCGCCTGGGCGACGCGGGCAAGGAAGCGATGCGGCTCGGCGTCGTCGAGCACCTCGACGTCGCGTTCCCCAAGACGCTCGACCGCCTGACCGAGCGCCTGTTCGGCGAGTACGCGGCCAAGGTCCAGGACGCGCTGCGCACCGAGCTGAACGGCAAGAGCACGTCGAACGACGGCCGCCGCACGCAGATCGAGCAGCAGCTCTCCGAGATCGGCCGCATCCGCACCGAGATCGAGCAGCTCGAGCGCCGGGTCGACGTCGCGCGCGACGCGATGGACCACGTCGCCGACCGCTACGGCAAGACCGAGCCCGCGCTGCTCACGCAGCCGGTCGAGGAGCTCGCCGAGGACGAGGACGGCTACGTCGAGATCCAGCCGTTCGCCGGAGCGCACGACGAGGACGAGACGCACGACGAGGCCGCCGCCGAAGTCGCCGAGACCGACGACGTCGAGCCGCCGGACGAGATCTACGCCGAGGACATCGAGCGCCAGAAGACCGAGGCCTGATCGATCCGTATCACTCGAAGAGCGTCAGGACGCGCTCGGGCGGCCGGCCCAGCGCGGCGCGGTCGCCGCGCACGACGATCGGACGCTCCATCAGGATCGGGTGCGCGGCGATCGCGTCGAGCAGCTCGTCTTCGCTCGCGTCCTGCGTCAGGCCGGTCTCGCCGAACACGCTCTCGCCCGGGCGCACCCACTCGCGCGGAGCGCGGCCGAGGCGCCGGCGCAGGTCGGCGAGCTCGGCGCGCGACAGCGGATCCTCGAGGTAGAGGCGCTCGCCGAACGCGATGCCGCGCTCCTCGAGCAGGGCGCGCGTCGCGCGGCTCTTCGAGCAGCGCGGGTTGTGCAGCAGCACGACGTCGTCGTCGCGGGTCGGTAGGGTCATGGCGTCGTGAGCGTACCCTCGAACCCGTCCCGCCGTCTGCGCGTGCTCGCGCTCGAGCCGTACGCCGCCCTCTCGCACGTGCGCTTCCTCGAGGGCCTGCGCGCGTGCTCGCGGCACGCGATCGAGATCGCGACGCTGCCGGCGCGCGGCTGGAAGTGGCGCATGCGCACCGCCGCGCTCCACTTCGCCGAGCCCGTGGCGCGCGGCGCGCACGACGTGCTGCTCGTCTCGGACTACCTCAACCTCGCCGAGCTCGTCGCGTTGCTCCCGCCCGGCCGCCGCGACGTGCGCGCGCTCGTCTACTTCCACGAGAACCAGCTCACCTACCCGTTGCAGGACGGCGAGCGGCGCGACCACCACTACGCGCTCACGCACGTGTACGCCCTGCTCGCGGCGGAGCGCGCGCTCTTCAACTCCGCCTGGCACCGCGACTCGTTCCTCGCGGCGCTCGAGCAGCTGCTCGCGCACGTGCCCGACGCCGCCGTCACGCAGCTCCCGGCGCGGATCCGCGCGCGCTCAGCCGTGCTCCCGCTGGGCACCGACGTCCCCGCGGGCGCGCCACGGCCGGCCGGCGTGGAGCGCGAGCCGCTCGTCGTGTGGAACCACCGCTTCGAGTACGACAAGAACCCCGACGGGCTCGTCGCGGCGGTCGAGCACGCGCTCGAGCACGGCCCGCGCTTCCGCCTGCGACTGCTCGGCCAACGCTTCCGCAGCGAGCCGCCGGCGTTCGGGCGGCTGCGGGCGCTGTTGGGCGCGCGCCTCGAGGACCACGGCTTCGTCCCCGACCGCGCCGCCTACCTCGGCGCGCTCGGCGGCGGCGACGTCGTCCTCTCGACCGCCTGGCACGAGTTCTTCGGCCTCGGCACGCTCGAGGCGATCCGCGCGGGGCTCGTCCCCGTGCTCCCGCGCGACCTCGCCTACCCCGAGCTCCTGCCCGAGGCCGAGCGCGAGGCGAGCCGCTTCCTCTACGACCGCGGCGAGGGCGCGGGGCCGGCACTGGTCCGGGCGCTCGAGGCGGTGCGGCGCGGCGGCTGGAGCGAGGAGCGACGGGCGCTCGTCGCCTACACCGACCGGTTCGCGTGGGACGCGCTCGCGCCGCGCTACGACCGGGCGATCGAGGAAGCGGCGGCCCGCTGACGGGCCTTCCCCACCAGCCGTCCCGCATCCGCACGGCCCTCCAGGTTCCGCCAGCGGGTATGCTGGGTCTTCGCTACGGCGACCCCCCCCGGCCCTTTCCCCAGATCGGGACGATCGCTCGCGCTCGGCGCCCCCCGAGGAGCGGACCCCCCAGTTTCCCTTCCCTGCGTCGCATCGTGGCGCGGGCCCTCCCGGAGTGCGCATGCCGTCCAGCCCGAGCTCCGCCTTGCTCCGCACCCTCGCGCTGCTGTGCGCCGCGTCGCTCGCCGTCTCCGCGCGTCCCGTCTCCGCGCGTCCACAAGTGCCGCGCCACGGCAAGCCGAGCGAGGAGCACGCCGCCTTCCGCGGCTTCGGCGGCTTCCCGAGCCCGGACCTGCCGCCGCATGCGCTCGACCCCGAGGGGAGCGCGAACGTGGCCGGGTGCAGCCCCTCGCCCGATGGGCGTCTCTTCTTCTACGTCCAGGCGGGGCGCCACCCCTCGCTGGCCGCGAGCGACCCGCAGGGCTTCGTCGACGATCTCCTCGCCGCCGGCCTGCGCGTGCGCGTCCTGCGGCACGAGGCGCTGCCGACGGTCGCCGGCGCGCCCGACTTCCGCGCGCGCGGCGTCTGGTCCGACGACGCGCTCGTGCTGCCGTACGGCCTCGACGCCACGTCGCGCGCCGCCCTCGCCGGTCCGCCGTTCCACGCGCAGACGCTGCCGCCGCTCGAGCAGCGCGCGCTGTACTCGTTCCATTGGCCGCAGGCGGCGGGGATGCCCGGCAAGCCGTCGCCGTACGCCTCGGACGAGCACGGCAACCCGCTCGCGCCCATCGACTGGCCGCCGCGCTACGAGACCTACGACCTGCACGTGCTGGTCGCGTCGACGTGGCGCCTGCTCCCGTACGCGCCGCCGCTCTCGTTCACCGACTACGGGACGAACCCCGTGCGGATGCTCGCGTGGAAGGTCGACGAGGCGAGCGGGCACTTCGAGCTCGACGCGAACGACGAGCTCCAGGCCCTGGGGGTCGGCGACGCGACGCACGTCGCGCGCATCGACGTCCGCGTCGTCGTGCGCGATCCGCGCACGCCGAGCGCGGCGATCGAGCGCACCGAGGTGCTGAACCAAGGCCCGCAGTTCCTCGTCGGCAACGTCGGCCCGTTCCAGCTCGGGCTCCAGGGCAGCGAGCCCTCGCACGCGCGCGGACACGTGGTCTACACGCTCATCAACACGTTCAACGACGAGCCGTTCCCGCTGCCGCAGGGCCCACCGACGTCCACGGGCTCGCACGAGCCGCCGATCGCGAACGAGCACATCTACTACTCGTACAACGCCGAGCCGTTCGCGCTGACGGGCTGGAGCATCCCCAAGCCGCTGAACCGGCTGGTCGAGGACCGCGACGTGCTGCTCGGGTCGCCCGAGCTCCCGCTCCGCCTGGGCGACGTCGTGCGGCTCGCGGAGCAGCCGCTGCGCGAGGCCGACGGCACGCCGTTCCCCGCCGAGTACCCGTTCGACGGCAACTACCCGTGGAGCGGCGACGGCGAGTTCCTCGTGTTCAACGCGCGCGGCTTCACGGCGCTCGCGCTCGCGGGCACGGCGACCAACTACACGGTCCAGCACCTCGACGCGTGGGCGAACCGCTCGCGCGACCACATCCGCCACCGCGTGTTCTCGGGGACGGGGAGCGCGACGCCCGGCGAGTGGCCGTGGACGAAGATCAGCGAGGACCCGCTCGTGCCGTACACGCGACACCCGCACGTCCTCCCGCTCGTCGGCGGCTGGATGCTCAATTACGTCGAGGCGGCGCTGTACGACGCGAACGACTACGCGCTCGTGCTCCCGATGAACGAGTACCTGTTCTTCGACCGCTACAAGGTCGGCGGGCCGGACTGGAGCCTCGACGTGACTCGCACGGGCGACGCGTCGGGCAACCTGAACAGCGCGCACCTCACGGGCGGCGCACGCTTCCGCCAGGAGTACCTCGCGGCGATCGGCGCGTGCACCGATCCCTGGGGCGACTGCGACAGCACGCTGCCGCTGCCCTCGGGCGTGCGCGGCGGCTCGCGCGGCTTCGTCGGCCAGGCGGTGTACTTCCCCGACGAGCCGGGCGAGCGCGGCGTCGTGCACGTCGCGGACGGGCCGGCCTTCGACGCGCTGACGGGCGATCTCACCGTGCAGCTCTTCGTCGACCTCGAGGAGACCGCGCCGGGATTCGACGGCTTCCGTCCGCTCGTCCTGCGCCCCGCCTCGTTCGGCCTCGCGGCGCACGCTTCGGGCGCGCTCGTGGGGATCGTCAGCAGCGGGAGCGACTGGCGCGCGGTCGTCTCGCCGGTCGACGTCGTCCGCTCGCTGCCTTGGCGCGCGGGCGATCCCGCCGAGGCCGGCTGGCACCACGTCGCGATGACGTTCGTCGCGGCGGCGGACGGCGCGGCGAGCGGGACGCTCACGCTCTTCGTCGACGGCGTGCCGGTCGCGTCGGTCGAAACGCCGTTCGCGAGCATCGCGGACACGGACCAGCCGCTCCTCATCGGGCCCGGGAGCCTCGACCTGCCGCCCGTGAACCGCTGGCTCGCGATCGATGAGCTGCGCGTCTCGGGGAACGTGGGGCACGACCTGCTCGCGTCGGCGTACGCGCGGCCGGCGGGCGCGGCGTGGATGAAGGAGCCGCGGCTGCCGGCGCTGCCGGCGCACCTGGAAGCGGCCGCGGCGCAGGTCCCCGCGGACAACCCGCTGACGCAGTCGAAGGTCGACCTCGGCCGCGCGCTCTTCGGCGACGAGGCGCTGTCGGCGAACCAGCAGGTCTCGTGCGCGAGCTGCCACCGACCCGACACCGCGTTCGCGGACGCGGGCGCGGCGCTGTCTTTGGGCGTCGGCGGAACGCCCGAGCGCAACACGCCGGCGGTGTTCGACCGGCTGTTCTCGACGCACCAGGGCATGGACGGCCACGCGCCCTCGCTCGAGGAGCAGGTCCTGCTGCCGATCCAGTCGCCGCTCGAGATGGACCAGGAGCTCGCGGACGTGCTCGCCTACCTGAACGGAGCCGGCACGTCCCGCTACGCGCCGCTGTTCGAGCGCGCGTACGGCACCGAGCGGGCGACGGCCGCGCGCGTCGCCGGCGGCCTCGCGAGCTATCTGCGCGCGATCGTCTCGAACCCCTCGCGCGTGGACCTGTACGAGGCGGGCCAAACGGGCCGGCTGCTGCCCGACGAAGTCGCCGGACGCGCGCTCTTCCACGGCAAGGCCCGTTGCTCGGTCTGCCACTTCGGGAGCACGTACTCCGACGAGCACCTCGACGCCTACCACGTCACCGTCGTCGACGGCGACGACCCGGGCCGCCGCGCCGTCACCGGGCTACCGGGCGACCACGCGCGCTTCAAGACGCCGACGCTGCGCAACCTCGGGTTCACGGCGCCGTACTTCCACGACGGCTCGAAGGCGACCCTCGCGGAGGTGATCGAGGCCTACGACGTCGGCGGCGAGCGGATGGACGGTCTCGTCGACGACGCGATCGTCCCGCTCGGGCTCACGCCGCTGGAGAAGGCCCAGCTCGCGGCGTTCCTGCGGGCGCTCGACGGCATCGACGCGACCGGCGCGACGGCCCCGACGAGCGAGCTGAGGGGGCTGTAACCGCGGCACGGTACGTGCATCTCCGACGTGCATCGGAGCGGATGATGAAAGCCGAGATCTACACCACCGCGTACTGCCCGTTCTGCATGCGCGCGAAGAAGCTGCTCGAGCGCCACTCGATCGACTACGTCGAGCACGCGATGGACTCGAAGCCCGCCGAGCTCGCCGAGGTCAAGCGGCGCTACGACCACCCGACAGTGCCGATCGTGATCCTCGACGGCGACTTCGTCGGCGGCTGCGACGAGCTGCTGCAGCTCGAGGCGGCCGGGAAGCTCGGCTGAAGCCGCCCAAGGGCCGGGCGCGCCGCGCGCTGCGCCGCGTACGTCGCGCACCGCGGTGCCGCTCGTCGCCGCTCGCGTCTCAGCTCCGCCGCCGCGGCTTGTCGCCCTTGTCCTGGCCGCGCTCGGCGAACTTGCGCCACTGCTCCTCGATCATCTGGAAGACGTCCTTGCCGGTCACGTCGAAGATCGTCTCGGCGGCCGTGCGCCACTTCGCGAGCATGCCTTCCTCGACCGTGCCGGCCTCGCCGCACGCGCGCAGGAAGAGCTGGCCTTCGAGACCCTCCTTGCGCGCGACGTAGTCGAACATGCTCCACGACTTCGCGAAGTCGGGGTCCTCCATCTCGAACAGGGACATGATCGCGAGCGCGCTGAGCTTGGGACCCTCGGCGAGCGCGAGCTCGTTGAAGAACTGGCGCAGCCCGCGCTGGACCGTCTTCTCGCCCTCCTCGCCGGGATCCGGCTCGAGGTAGCGCGTGTCCTTGAACTGGAAGCACGTGACGGTGTTGCGGCCGAGCAGCTCGAACGAGCAGTAGTACGCCGACGCTTCCTCGAGCCAGTCGGGCAGCGTCTCGCCCTTGCCGTAGTGCAGCATCGCGACCGCGTGGCCGACCATGTGCGCGATCCGCCCCTCGAGATCGGAGCCCTCGCCGAGCTTGTTGTAGTTGAGCATCGTCAGGCCGCGCACCTTGGCGAACCTCACACTGCCGCTGTCGAGGAGCTCCTGCTTGCGCTTCTCGTTCCAGCCGAGCCCGTAGTGCTCGATCAGGAAGTTCTCGTGGAGGTTCAGGTCCTCCGGCCCGAACCAGAACTCCTGGAAGATCTTGTCGGGGATGTTGTCGGGGAACTCCTCGGAGCGGTACGGGTCGACGAACTCGACGCGGTAGGCGTCGATCAACCGCTCGCCGAACTCGAGTAGATCGTTGACGCGGCCGTCGGACAGGCGGTCGAGGTAGGTGATGCGCAGGTGCTCGCTCTCCATCACCTTGAAGCGCAGCCGGCCCTCGGTGAGCTTCTCGCTCGCGGCGACCAGGCTCTGCGGCGGCGGCAGCGCCTCGCCGACGGAGTTGACGACGCGCTCGAGCCGCGCCTGGGCCGCCGTGCCCGACACCTTCTTGCGCTCGCGCGTGACCTCGGGCTCGAGCTTCGCGGCCGCGTCGGGGTACGCGGTCTTGTCGAGCCACGAGTGCAGCCGCTCGAGCGCCGTGATCACGCGTCCCTGGAGCGCGAACCACGTCTCCGAGCCCTTCTCGGCGTCGTCGCGCTCGTCGATCAGCTCCTCGACCCGGTCGAGGCGGAACTGGTACTCGCGCGCGAGGCCCGCGAGCGTGTCGTCACGGATGAACACCGACACGCGGCTGATCTTCGGCCCCTGGACGACGGCGACGTTGCGGCTGCTCTTCGCTTCCTTCTCGCCCTCGCGGTTCCACTTGTACGGGACGTCGAGCGGGTCGCTCGGGTCGGCGACGTAGATCTCGTTGTTGCCCTGCGGATCGAACTTCAGCGTTCCCTGGTCGGGGTCGAAGTCGATGCCCTTGCGCGATTCGCCGACGAGAACGGGCTCGCCGTTCCAGTAGATGACGTTGCCCTTGTACTTGCGGACGTGCTTCTCGTCGTTGAAGTGGATCGCGAAGATCTGCGCCTGGGCGACCGAGGAGCCGAGGAGCAGCACGGCGAGCGGAAGGAGTCGTCGCAGCATGTGGAGCAACGGGGGGCAGAGTGGACGTCGGCGACGCGCGCCCTGGCAGCGGAACGCGCGCGAACGAGGGAGATTCTAGGCGACGGCGCGGTTGCGGACGACGCGCGCGCCCTTCACTAGCCCGCTCCGCCGCTGCGGTAGCCGCCCGAGCGCCGATCCGAATTCGGTTGATACCAGTCACTTACGTCTGGGAGTCGGCGTCGCTACGCTGCGGCGATGCGCGCGCTGCTCCTGGTCGTCCTCGCGCTCGCCGGATGCCGCTCGGCCCCGCCCGTCGAGGCGCTCTCGCTCCTGGGGCGCGAGCTGCGGCGGCCCGCGGTGCCGGACGAGCGCCGCGCCGAGCTCGAGGCGGACCTCGCCGCCGCGCGGGCGGCTCACGAGGCGGCGCCGGACGACGTCGACGCGGCGATCTGGCACGGCCGGCGCCTCGCCTACCTCGGCCGCTACCGCGACGCGATCGAGGTCTACAGCGAGGCGCTCCGCCGGCACCCCGAGAGCTACCGCCTGCTGCGCCACCGCGGGCACCGCTGGATCACGCTCCGCCGCTTCAATGCGGCGATCCTCGACTTGCGCCGCGCGGCGAAGCTCGCCGAGCCGTTCGAGGACGCGGTCGAGCCCGACGGCCAGCCCAACGCGGCCGGCGTCCCGACGAGCACGGACAAGACGAACATCTGGTACCACCTCGGACTCGCGCTCTACCTCGAGGACCGCAAGGACGAGGCGCTGCACGCGTGGCTCGAGTGCCGCGACCACGCGCGCAACCCGGACATGCTCGTCGCGACGACGCACTGGCTCTACACCGTGCTGCGCCGGCTGGGGCGCGACGGCGAGGCGAACGAGGCGCTCGCGCCGATCCGCGCCGACCTGCGCATCCTCGAGAACCACGGCTATCACCGGCTGTGCCTGCTCTACAAGGGCGAGCTCGCGCCGGAGGAGCTCGTCGGCGACGGGCAGCAGACGTCCGTCGAGGACGCGACCGTCGCGTACGGCGTCGCGAGCTGGTACCTGTGCGAGGGCGAGCGCGAGAGCGCGGCGCAGCTCCTCGCGCGGATCGTCACGGGCGACGCCTGGGCGGCGTTCGGCTACGTCGCGGCCGAAGCGGACGTCGCGCGGCTCGGCCCGTTCCTGTTCGGCCGCTAGCCCGAGCGCGCCGATCAGCGACGGCCCGCGGCGCCGTCGTCGGGCGGCGGGCTCGCGTCGGGCGGCCGGATCGGGCTCGCCGGCTGCTCGAGGAGCTCCGCGGGGAGCGCCTGCGTCGTCAGCGTCTCGAGGAACGCGACGAGGTCGCGGATCTCGTCCTCGGTGAGGTTCAGCGGCTGGAGCAGCGGATCGGGGTGCGGCGGCGGCACCGCGCCCTCGAGCGTCGAGTAGAAGCGCACGACGTCCTCGAGCCGCGCGAGCTGCCCCTGGTGCATGTACGGCGCCGTCGCGGCGGTGTTGCGCAGCGTCGGCGTCTTGAACTCGCCCCAGTCGTGGCCCTTCGGCTTGAGGTGCTCGATCGCGAGCCGCGCCTCGCCGCTCGTGTCGTCGCTGTACGGGCCGATCCCGTTGAACTCGCTCGCGACGACCAAGTCCTGCCCGCGGTAGCGGCCGGGGTCGCGCTGCTCGCCGCCGCGCCCGTGCGGCAGCCGCGTGTTGTGGAACTCGAGGTCGGTGAAGTTCGGTCCGTGGTGGCAGTTGCGGCAGCCGGCCTTGCCGACGAAGAGCTTCAGCCCGCGCTCCGCCGCGCGCGGGAAGATGCGCGGCAGCGCCGGGTCCCCGCGCTGGAGCGCGCCGACGTACCAGTCGAACGGCGCGCTGTTCGTCACGATGCGCCGCTCGAACGCCGCGATGCACTTGGCGACGTTCGTGAAGACGCGATTCACGGCGAGGTGGTCCTCGCCCGCCATCGCGCTCCAAGCGACGTGGTGCGGGTGCGCCTCGTCGTCCGGCACGGGCCGGCCCGCTGCGGGGAAGCGCTCCTCGTCGTCGAGGTCGGGGAGCGCGCCGAAGATGCCCTCGTACGCCTCGCGCAGCTGCGGGTCGCCGTGCACGAGGTGCGCGATCTCGAGCCGCGTCGTCCCGTGCTCGCGCGGGTCCTCGAGCGGGACGAGCGCCTGCGCCCACAGCGTGTCGGCGCGACCGTCCCAGAAGAACCAGCGGTTGTACGCGACGTTCCACAGCGTCTGCGTGTGGCGCTGGAGCGGCTCGAGACGGTTCGCGCTCGCATGCGCGCTCGCTTGGGCGATCGGCTGCGCGTCCGCCCAGCCCTTGCCCGGGTCGTGGCAGGTCGCGCACGACATCGTCCCGTCGCGCGAGAGCCGGCGGTCGAAGAACAGGAACTGGCCCAGGTGCGCCGCGTCGGGGTCGTCGGCGACCGCGTTCGTCGGATCCGGCGGCGGCGGCGGCAGCGGCGAGAGCGTGAAGATCAGCTCGAGCTCCTCGTCGGTGTACGGGTGCTCGGCCGGCGGGAGCGAGGGCGCATCGGCCGGCGCTGGGGCGTGCGCGCGCTCCTGCGCCGCGGCGCTGCTCGTCGCGCTCGGCGGCTCGGCCGGCGCAGCGCCGCGCGGGTCGGTGCCCTGGCACGCGACGATGCCCTGGCACGCGAGCGTTAGAGCGAGCAGCGCGACCGCGGCCGCGCCCCAGTTCGTCGCGCGCGCCATCACAGGTGGACGTCGAGCTCCGCGCGCTCGGAGAGGCCGCGCTCGACGACGTCGACGAGGATCTGCCAGTGGCCGGGCATGTGGAAGAGCATGCCGCGGATGCGGTAGCGGCCGTCGCCGAGCTCGGTCGTGCTCGCGCGGCGGTTCATCCCGTGCAGGTGGTCGGGCATCCAGCCGCTGACGAAGACCTGCGCGCCGGTCACGGGGCGCTCGGGGTCGGTGCCGTCGCGGATCTCGAGCTCGAGCTCGAACGACGCGTTGAGCGGGATCGGGTCGGGCGTGGGGACTTGGCGCACCCAGAACTTGCGCGCGACGCTGTAGGTCGAGCGCGGGCCCACAGGGAGCGCGTCCGGAGCGGGCACCGACTCCACGGGCGCCACCGGCTCCGCCGACTTCGCCGGCTCCACCGGCCGCGCCGGCCCCGCGGGCTCGGGCGCGCCGGGCGACGGACCCGCGGGCGCGGCGCAGGCGGCGCAGGCGAGGGTCGCGACGAGCGCGCGGACGGTCCGGGCGAGAGGAGCCACGGGCCGATTGTAATCCTCCCGCGGCCGCGTTCACTCAGGCGGTCAGCACGTACTGACGGCGCGAGACCACGATCGCGCCGATCGCGAGCGCGACCGCCACCGTCCACGCCAGCGTGGCCAGCGCGTCTGCGCCGGGATCGTAGACCTGGTCTCGGAACCAGTAGACGCGGCGCCACGCGTCCGAGCCGTAGTCGAGCACGACGCAGCGCAGGTGGTATTTGAGCGTCAGCGACTGGCTGTTCGTCGGCAGGTTCGAGAGGAAGACCTCGATCGCGAAGACATAGCCGAGCCCGACGACCATCGGGTACTTGACGAACGTGCCGAGCGCAGCGAACACCGCCGAATAGACCGCGCTCCCCAGGACGACGACGCCGAGCAAGGGGAGCGCGGTGCCCGCGGGCAGCGGCGAGGCCATCCCGGCCGGCAGGCCCCAGTGGACGATCGCGAGCATCGCCGCCGTCGACGGCACGAGGATCGCGACGAGCACGACGAGCGTCGCGAGCCAGCGCCCGAACAGCAGCGCGACCCGCGGCATCGGCCGTGTGAACAGGTACGTGATCGTGCGGTCCTCGACCTCGCTCGCGACGACCGCCGAGCCGATGATGAGCGCGAGCACCGGGACGATCACCTCGACCCCCAAGCCCCACCCGATGTCGGCCGCGGGCGGCACGTCCACCTCGACGTACGCGACGTTGACGACGAACAGCGCGAGCGCGGCCGGGACGAGCGCCACGACCAGGCACACGAGCGTGCGCTTCGAGCGCGCGACGCTCTCGAGCTGACTCTGGAACAAGAGGAAGGTGGCTCGCAGCATCGGGCGCCTCAATCGACGAGGTAGTCGAACACCGCCTCCAGGCCGGCGTCCGGGCTGTCGAGCTCCGCGACGCCGACGCGCTCGTCGGCCGCGATGCGCGTCAGGCTCCGCAGGAACGAGTCGAGGTTCGCGGCCTCGACCCACAGCCGGCCCTCCGCGTCGTCGATCCGCAGCGACGTGACGCCGCCGAGCTCGACGAGTCGCCCCGCGAGCCGGCGCGCGTCGCGCGCACGCACCTCGACGCGGCGCGGGTGGCGGTTCAGGAGCCGCCGCACGTCGCGCACGGAGCCCTGCGCGAGCAGCCGGCCCCGGTGCAGCAGCAGCATCTCCTCGGTCAGGCTCTCGACTTCGTGCAGCACGTGGCTCGAGATCACGACGTGCGTGCCCGCCTCGCCGAGCTCGCGCAAGAGCGCGTTCGTCTCGAGCCGCGCGATCGGGTCGAGCCCGGTCAGCGGCTCGTCGACGACGAGGAGCTCCGGCCCGTGCGCGAACGACTGCGCGAGCTTGATCCGCTGGCGCATCCCGCGCGAATACTCGCCGGTGCGCCGGTGCGCGGCGTCCGCGAGGCCGACCCGCTCGATCGCAGCCTGCGCGCGCGAGCGGGCCTCGCGCTTGGCGAAGCCGTGCAGCCGCAGGAGCAGCTCGACGAAGCCGAGGCCGCTCATGTGGTCGTAGAGCGCGTCCTGCTGCGGGCAGAAGCCGATGCGGCGCAAGAGCGCGCGGTTCGCGAAGGGCCGCATCCCGAGCACCTCGATCGTGCCGCGCGACGGCCGGATCTCGCCCGCGATCAGCTTGAGGAGGGTCGACTTGCCCGCACCGTTGGGGCCGACGAGCCCCGTGATCCCCGGCCGGATGCGCGCGGTGAGCTCCGTCAGCCCGCTCACCTGCCCGTACCAGCGTCCGAGCCGATCCGCGACGACGACGGCCTCCGTCGCGCTCAAGCGACGACCTCGAGCTTGCGCATGCGCACGGCCAGCGTGCCGACGGCGAGCGTCCACACGATGCCGACGACGAGCCAGGCGAGCGCCGGGTCGGCGTCGTCGAACGCCGGCCGGCGCACGTCGAACAGCGAGTCGGCGATCACCTGGAAGGCGCCGATGCCGATTCCGACGACCGCGTAGCGCTCGTCGTCGTAGAGGTCGCTCAGGCTCCCGCCGATCGCGTCGGTGATCATGAAGAAGCCGAACGCGGCGGCCATCGCGAAGTAGCGCCGGTCGGTCAGGCTGGAGAACGCGAGCACGACGAGCGAGACGGTCGAGAGCCACAGCGCCGAGTAGCCGATGGTCTTCAGGATCACGTCCCATTCGTTGCGCAGGAACTCCCATTGAGGGGACGAGAACGACGCGATCGTGCAGATGACGAGCCCCGGCACGAGCGTCGCCAGCGCGCCCCAGAAGCACGCTACGCCGAGCTTGCCGAGCACGTAATCGAGTCGCGTCATCGGCCGCGAGAAGTAGAGCTGGTGCGCGCCGAGTCGGCGGTCCTCCGCGAGCAGCCCGCCCGCGTACCACACGATCGCGAGCAGCGCGAACAGCCGCGTCGACGAGTTGAACGTCACGATCTCGTCGCGCACCTCCACCATGCGCGAGGCGAGGATCGCCATCGCCCGCTCGCGGATGCCGGTCGCGGTCTGGCTCTCGGCCAGCGCCGCGTACTTCGTGTACACGACGAACGACATGATGATCGTGCCGATGCCCGGCGGAACGTAGAGCAGCAGCATCGCGAGCTTGTTGCGCGCGCCGACCTGGATCCCGCTCGCGGTGATCGGCAGGAAGCGCAGGAACGCCGGCCGCAGCTCGCCGCGGAAGCGGCGGTAGATCTCGGTATCGGTGACGGCCACGCGTCAGCTTCCAGCCTCGGCCAGCACCCGCAGGAACACGTCCTGCAGGCTCGAGCGCACCGGCTCGAGCGACTCGACGACCGCCTCCGCCTCGAGCGCGGCGGCGAACACCTCGTCCGCGCCCTCGCCGTTGCCGGAGAGCGTGACGCGGAAGCCGAACGGGCCGTCGCTCACGTGCTCGAGCCCGCGCCGTCCGAGCGCCGCGGCGAACAGCTCCGCGTCGCCGTCGATGCGCAGCCGCACCGAGCGCCCGTCCCCGCGCGTCATCTCCGCGATCTCGCCCGTCTCGACGACGCGGCCGCGGTGCAGCACGACGACGCGGTCGCACGTGCGCTCGACGTCCGCGAGCAGGTGCGAGCAGAGCAGCACGTTCTTCTGCTGCGCGTGCCCCAGGTCGTGCACGAGCGCGAGCATGTGCCGCCGGCCGCGCGGATCGAGCCCG
>CAZGTQ010000079.1:0-4092 GCA_964528575.1 uncultured Planctomycetaceae bacterium
GCCCGCGTCACAGGAACTTGATGCCGAAGCCGAGCGTGCCGACGAGGCCGTCGACGTCGACGTCGCCGGTCGGGGTGTCGATCGGCGTGAGCTCGTACATCAGGCGGGCGCTGAGGAAGAACCTGTCGCCCAGGTCGAACAGCGCGCCGACGCCGGCGTTCCAGCCGGTGTAGCTCTCCTCGTCGACTCCGTTGTCGAGGCCATCTCCGTAGCGGAGGTTGCCCTCGACGAACGGGTGGAACGGGCCGATCTCGAGGAAGCGGCGGCGCACACCGAGAGCGAGCTCGGGGGTGTCCTCGTCCTCGAACTCGCGCACCTCGATGGCAGCCAGGAGGTCGACCACCGGAGTGCTGAACGCGCCGGCTACGCCGTAGCCGGAGACGTCGACTTCGTCCTCGCCGACGCCTCCGAAGTCCTCGTCGGCTTCGGTGTCGTCGAGGACGATGGCGCGGCCTTCGAGGCTGAACACGCCCTCGCTCATCGACTGGCAGGACGCGCCGAGAGCCACGAGAGCGAACGACGCGGCGAAACGCAGATACGACATGAGTTCTCCTCATTGTCCTACGCCCGACAAGGTCGGTCCGGCAGGACCGGCGCAAGGTAGCCGCGCCGCCGGGCCGGCGCAACGGGGCCGGCTCCCGGCGCTCAGCCCCCCGGCCGCGGCGGCAGGTCCCGGCGGATGCGCGTCGAGAAATCCGGCGCTCCCGCGGCCGCGCGCGCCAGCTCGGTCACGTCGCTCCGCGGGCGCAGCTCCTCGAACGGGAGCGAGGTGCTGACCATCCCGCGCTCGTAGAGCAGCTCCTCGCCCCTGCCGTTGACGAGGATGCGCCAGTCCCACGGCCGCTCGATGCCGAGATCGACGGCGTGCAGCCGGATCGACGTCGTGCAGTTCTCGGTGAGCGCGTTGTACCAGGCCGGTTCCTCGGCGAGCTCCTCGATGCGCTCGACGTAGTCGACCAAGAGCGCGCGCGCCTCGTCCGCCGACGTCGCCAAGCGGTACACGCGCACGCGCTCGCCGCGCACGCTCGTACGCACGCCGATCAGGTCCCGCTCGTCCCCCACGACGTAGTACAGCTCGAACTGGCGGAAGAAGCCGCGCAGGGCGGAGTAGCCCTCGCCCTCCTCCTTGCGCGTCTCGATCGAGATCGTCAGGTGCTCCCCGCCTCCGAAGTCCCAGCTCAGCATCGTGTGCACGATCAGCCCCGCGCCCCAGTCGCACACGCACAGGTCGACCCCGCGCACTCGCGCCAGGTCGTAGCTGCGCTCCTCCCAGCGCGGCGTGAAGTCCTCCTCGGAGCGGTACTCGAAGTTGCGCACGTTCGCGATCGTCAGGCGGTCGCCGTCGACGCGCGCAGCCGGCAGCCGGCTCACATCGAGCAGCCACCGCCGGTCGTTGCTGGGCTCGAGCGTCAGCCACCAGGCGAGCACGAGCACGAAGAGCACGGCGCACGCGGTCCGGCCCACGCGCCGCCGCCGCGCGAGCGCGAGCAGCACCAGCGAGACGACGGCGTACGCGGCGGCGAACGCTCGTCCGGGTCCGTCGAGCGCGAGCGCCAGGCTCGCCCAGGCGATCGCGAGCAGCGCCACGAGCCCGACGGCGAACTTGCGCAGGATGCGCCCGCCGCGAGCGAGCCAACCCTCGTGCTCTTCCCGTGTCGTCATGGCTCGGTCGCCCACGCGCGGGGGCGGGGCGCCCATGCTAGAGTCCCGGCGCTCGGGGCCCCATGCCGTCGCTCATCCTCTTGCGAGACCTGCGCGCGCGTGACGGTCATCGCGCGTCCAAGTTCCAGTCGAGAGCTCGCGCGCTCCTCGCGCTCGTCGTCCTCCTCCTCGGCGGCTGCACATCGCACTCGCCGGTCCGCGTCGTCCCGCGCGCGCACAACGACATCTATCGCGCCCTGGACACGTGCGCCCTGCACGGCGATCGGCCCAGCGCCCGGACGAGCTGGGTCCTGCGTCTGATCGAGGCCGAGGACGCCTTCGAGGACGACCCGCGGGGAACGCTGCGCGTCCTGCACGAGCGCGTCGCGCGCGAGTCCACGCGCGATGGGCTGTTCGCCCTCGCGGAGCTGTCCTACCTCACGGGCCGGCGCCGGCAGGACGCGGAGTGCTACCTCGCGGCGGCCGTCTACGCCTACCTGTACCTCTTCGACGAGGATCGCGGCCCCGCGCCGAACCCGTACGACCGGCGCGTGCGTTGGGCGTGCGACATCTACAACCGCTCGCTGGTGCGGGCGTTCAAGGCCACCAAGGAGAAGACGCTGGAGCTCCAGCCGGGCACGCGCGAGCTGCCGACCGGCTCGCTGCACGTCGAAGTCGACCTGTCCGCGTTCCCGTTCACCACGGCGGGGCTCGAGCTGCTGCCGGCCGAGGAGCTCGACGTCGCGGGGCTGAGCTTCCGCGTGCGCGACTCGGGGCTCGGCGCGCCGCTGATCGCGGTCGTGCAGCGGCGCAGCGACAGCACCGCCGGCGTGGGGCTGCTCGACACGACGAGCGTCTCGGCGTCGCTGTTCCTGCGCCTGCACGGCGGCGTCGCCGACCTCGCCAGCGGCATGCCGGCGGTGCTCGAGCTCCACTCGGCCTACGACACGACGTCCGTGGACGTCGGCGGCTCGAGCGTCCCGCTCGAGGCCGATCCCAGCGCCACGATCGCCTACGGGATCGAGAGCTCCAACATCTGGCGCTACACCGCGAGCGGTCTCTTCCGCAGCCGCCAGGCCGAGCGAGCGAACGGGATGATCCTGCCGCGCCCGTTCGAGCCCGGCCGCATCCCCGTCGTGCTCGTCCACGGCACCGCGTCGAACCCCGCGTACTGGGCCGAGCTCTTGAACTCGCTCCACGCCGATCCGCTCATCCGCTCGCGCGTCCAGTTCTGGCTCTTCGTCTACGTGACCGGCAACCCGGTGGTCTACTCGGCCGCCAGCCTGCGCGAGTCGCTCGAGGAGCTCGTCCGGGTGCACGATCCGGAGGGGCGCGACGACGCGCTGCGGCACATGGTGGTCGTCGGGCACAGCCAGGGCGGCCTGTTGACGAAGATGCTGACGATCCGGCTCGACGCCGACGAGCTCGCGAGCGCGGTGCTCGGCGCCACGATCGACGAGCTGGACGTGGACCAGGAGGCCGAGGCGCTCCTGCGACGCTGCTTCGACTTCGAGCCGCTGCCGTTCGTCGACCGCGTCGTGTTCGTCGCGACGCCCCACCGCGGCAGCTTCCTCGCGGCGCGCTGGTTCTCGCGCTTCTTCGCCAAGCTGATCGCGGTGCCCCGTGAGCTCGAATCCACCACTCGGCAGATCGTCACCGGCGCATCGAAGGAGCGGCTTCCGCTCGGCCTGGAGTCGCGCGTGCCGACCAGCCTCGACAACATGGACCCGTCGAGCCCCGTCCTGCGCTACATCGCCGACGTCCCGATGGACCCGCGCATCGAGGCGCATTCGATCATCCCCATCGGCAAGGCCGATGAGCCCGCCGGCGCGACGGACGGCGTCGTGGCGTACGAGAGCGCGCACATCGAGGGCGTGGCGTCCGAGTGCCTCGTGCCCTCGAAGCACTCGTGTCAGTCGCACCCGCGCACGATCATCGAGCTGCGCCGCATCTTGCGCGAGCACATCGCCGCGCTCGACGCACGCTGACTACAGCGCCTGCGTCGCCGTGATCAGGAACTGCCAGCCCTCGATCTCGAGCTCCTCGATGCCCGAGCCGGGCTCGATCGTGCTGCTCACCCAGCGCACGCCTACGCCGAAGTGGGTCGAGTCGACCAGCAGCTCGATCCCCGCGCGCGCGTAGACGCCGAGCCCGAATCCGTCGCCGCCGACGTCGATCAGCTCGTCCGACTCGTCGATGTACTCCAGGTCGACCGAACCGTACTGGAACAGCGGCCCGGCGCCGCCGTAGAGCCGCCAGGCCTCGCTGAGCGCGGCATTCACGTAGGCGCCGCCGAAAACGTCGACCAGCAAGTAGTCGTTGTCGCTCACGACGAGCAAGCCGCCGTTGCCCGTCGAAACCGTGCCGAAGTCGGACTCGAAGCTCACGGTGCCGCCCCACTCCCAGCCGGCGGTGACGGCGCCGCGGCCGACGCCGGGAAGCTGCACGGCC
>CAZGTQ010000080.1:0-12215 GCA_964528575.1 uncultured Planctomycetaceae bacterium
CGCTCGGCTCGCGCGCGATCCTCCCAGGAGCTGCGATCATGAGCACGAGCAAGCTCGCGGGCGGCGTCGCCGCCGCCGTCGCCCTGTCGTCCGTCGCCTTCTTCGCCTTGCGCGACGGTGCCGCGCCGTCCATCGAGCCCGAGCCGGCGGCCGAGCGCGTCGCCCTCGGCGCGCTGCCCGAGCCGAACGCGCCCGCGCCTCGGCCCGTAGACGCGTCGAGCCGTCCCCGCGCCGCCCTCGAGCCGCCGCCGAGCGAGCCCGCCGCGCCCGCGAGCGCTCCCGCGGCTCCGCCGGCTCGCGAGCCTCGCGCGAGCGGCGCAGTCGCCGGTGTCGTGCGTGCCCCCGACGGCGCGCCGGTCGCCGGCGCGGAGGTGCGCACGGGCACGCTCGCCGCGTTCAACTCCGTCGTGACGAAGCCGGACGAGTTCGTCTCCGCGACGACCGGCGCTGACGGCCGCTTCCAGTTCGACGCGCTCGAGCCCGGCACGCTCGACCTCACCGCGCGCGGCGACGGACTTGCCGCGAGCGAGACCGCGACGCTCGACGTCGTCGCCGGCGAGGAGCGCGACGTCGGGCTCGTGCTGCGCCGTGGCGCGCGCCTCACGGGGCTCGTCTACCGCAGCGACGGCGAGCTCGCCGTGGGCCGGCCGGTTGCGTTCCTCGAGAGCACTCAGATCGCTTCCGAGCGCACGACGACCGACGACTTCGGCCGGTTCGAGTCGCCGCCGCTCGTCCCCGGGACGTGGACGGTGCAGTCGGTCCCGTCGGGCGAGGAGCTGACCTCGCGCGGCATCTCCGAGAACGACTTGCTCGAGCACATGGCGCAGATGCGGGTCGAGCTCGCCGACGGCGACGAGGTCGAGATCGAGCTCGGCGCGCCGTTCGAGGAGAGCGTGCGCGTACGCGGCCGCGTCACGCTGCGCGGCGAGCCCGTGCAGGGGTTGCTGCAGTGGTTCGGCGAGGGCCCCGACGCGATGGCGACGCAGAAGATCGGCCGCACGGACGCGAGCGGCGCGTTCGAGCTGGAGCTCGAGCACGGCGGTCCGTGGCTCGCGGCGTTCACGGCGGGACGCGGCCGCGCCGAGCTCGTGCTCGACGTGCCGAGCGTGTCCGAGCACGAGCTCGCCGTCGCGCTCCCCGGCGGCGGCATCCGCGGGGTCGTGCTCGGCCCGGCGGGGGAACCGCTCGAGGACGTCTCCGTCGTCCTGGTCGTCGAGGCGGGCGCCGAGCGACGCTCGCCGATGAGCCTGCCGGCGGACACGAAGCGCACCGGCGCCGACGGGAGCTTCGCGTTCGACGTGCTGCCGCCCGCGACGTACGCGCTGCAGATCGAGGGCGTCGCGAGCCTCGCGTCGAGCATCGTGCGCGGGATCGAGCTCGGCCGGGACGAGGTCGTGGACGACGTCGACGTCGTGCTCGCGCCGGGCTTGGCGATCTGCGGGCGCGTGATCGGCGCGGACGGCCGCCCGGCGCAGCACGGCGTCGTGTTCGTGCACGACGAGCAAGGGCGCGCGCTCAATCCGATCTCGTACGCGCGCACCGGCGACGACGGCTCGTTCACGACGCCGCCGCTCGCGCGCGGCCGGCGCTACACGCTGCTCGCGCGGGTCGCCGACCAGGCGGGTCGGCCGACGGAGCCCGTGGCGCTCGACGAGTCGCTCGCGGGCGTCGAGCTCGCCGTCGCGCCAGGCGCGGTGCTGCGCGTGCACGCCGAGGGCGGCGCGTTCCTCGTCGACGTGTTCGACGAGCGGGGGCTCGAGCACGGCGAGCTGCGCGACTCGCGCCGTCCGTGGGACTGGCTCGCCGACGGCTACTCGGCGTCGACGCAGCGCGTCGGGCCGCTCGCGCCGGGCACGTATCGCGTCGTCGCGCGCGGCATCCACGGTGGCCGCAGCGAGAAGACGGTCGAAGTGCGCGAAGCGGGCGTCGTCGACTTGGAGATGGGCGAGCTGGAGTAGGAGAATGCGGCCGGCTGCGAGCCGGACTGCCGCCTCATCCACAGCGCGCCCACGGCGGAATCGTGGCTGCTCGAGCCCCACCATGCGGTCTCGCGGAGCTCGGCGCGCAGCGAGCGGAGCTCGAGCCGGCTCTCGACGCGCTCTTCGAGGACGACGAGTAGGCTTGACGGCGATGAAGGGGCGGATCGGCTTGGGCGCAGCGTTCCTCGCGGCGCTGCCCGTGCTCGCGTTCGGCGGGTGGGCGCTCGTGCGCGTCGTCGACCGCGCGCGCACGCGGCCCGACTGGTCGGGGTTCCGTTGCGACGTGGAGGACTTCGGCAGCGCGCTCGCGCCGGTGTACGACGGGTCGAGCACGGCGCCGCGGACGATCGCTGCGCTCGCGGCGGGCGGCGACGGCGTGTCGGTCGTCTTCGTGCGCGGCGACCTGGACCGGGCCGTCGCGTTCACGTCGAGGCAGAGGACGAGCGCGCATCTTCGGTGTGCGCTGACCGCGCTCGGGGACCTCGACGCGGACGGCGTGACCGACCTCGCGTTCCAGGCGCCGGGGGCGAGCGTGAGCCTGCTCTCCGGCGCCGACGGCGCGCTGCTCCGCGAGCTCACGAGCGAAGATGCAAGCTTCGGTGCGTGCGTTGCGCCGCTGGCCGCGGCGGGTTTCGCGGTCGCGGCGCCGGCCAGCGGCTACGTCGAGCTGTACCGCTCGCTCGACGTCGCGCCGGAGCGTCTCGACGTCGCCGGCGCGAGCCTCGCGAGCGACGAGCGCTACCTCGCGATCGGCGTTCCGCCGGATCGCATCGCGATCGCGTCGCTCGATCGCGGCGGCGCGACGATCGAACGTTGGATCGACACGCGCGATACTCTCGCCGGCACCGAGCTCGCGCGGGCGGACGCCGTGCTCGCGAACGAGCTCGTGCTCGTCGACGAACGGCTGCTCGTCGGCGCGCACGCAAAAGAGCGCGAGCTCGGATTCTGGATCGTCGGCCTTTCGTGGCCCGATTGCACGCTGGACTTCGCCGTGCGCGCGCTCGAGCACGTCGAGGGAGCGTCGCTCGCGCGCGGCGGCGACTTCGACGGCGACGGAGCGGACGACGTGCTCGTCCACGCGTGCAGAGCGGGCGCTGACGGCGCGGTCGCGCTCGTCTCGTCGCGCACGGGGAGCTTGCTGGCGCGCGTGCGCGGCGCCTTCGACGACTTTCCTCACGACGTCGGGTGCGCCGCCGTCGCCATCGGCGACCACGACGGCGATGCGCTGCCCGACGTGCTCGTCACGGCGTCGGCGCATTTCGTCCGCAACATCGCGAGCGAGCTGCGCGTCTACTCGGGCGCGAGCGGCGCGGAGCTCGACCGCTTCGGCTTCGAGGACGTGCGCTGATGAAGCCGGCGATCGCCCTCCTGCTCGTGCTCGCGGGCGGCGTCGCCGCGTTCCTCGCATTCGACTCGTCCGACGTCGAGGCGCCGCGCGTCGCGCTCGGACCGAAAGGAGAACTGTCGGGGCGCATCGTCCTCCCCGACGGAGCCTTCGCGCAGGACGCGGCGCTACGCATCGAGTCGCAGGAGCGGGTCCCCGGCACGGGCGATTCGCCGCTGTTCGCGCGGCGTGTTATGTGCGCGCACATGAGCCTGGCGGACGGGAACCTCGCGTGGAGCGTCGAGCACGCTCCGCCCGGCGCCTACACCGCGGAGCTGCTCCCGTACCGCATCGAGCAAGACTTCGTCGTCGCGCCGGCTGGCGCGGAGGGCGCGGCGGAGCTCGTGCTCGACTTCGGCCCGATCGCGCAGCTCGAGGTGAGCGTCGTCGCCGCCCGCTCGGGGCATCCGGTCGAGCGCTGCACGCTCCAGTGGACGCCCGCCGGGAGCCACGTCCTCGAGACGGCGGTGGAGGAAGGCCCAGGCCGGTTCCGCATCGTCACGGGCGCGCAGCGGATCCGCGTGCTCGTCGACGGAGACCTGGTGTCCGAGAAGTCGTGGTCCAGCGTGGATCTCGAGCCGGGCATCCAGTTCGAGCAAATCGCGGTGTCCGCGTCGAGCGGCGTTCGATTCGAGGTGCGCGGTAGCATCGACCCGTTGCAAGTCTCCCTCGATCTGTTCCGCGTCAGCCCCTATCTGATCGGCGGCGGTCGTGTGCTCGCGAGTCACGGCACGCTGTGGTTCATCGACGGCGAAGGCGCGCACGAGCTGCCACCGTTCAGCATTCAGGGTCACAGCGTCCCCGGTCTCGGCCCGTTCGACCTCGTCCGCGGCAAGATCGTCACCGTCGCCGTCGACCTACCGTGACTTCGTCTACGCTGGCGCCGCAGGAGTGAACGCCATGGACCCCCGAACGATCCTTGTCGTCTGCGCGCTCGGCGCCGGCGTCCTCGCGGTGCGCGACCGCAGCGGCGAGCGGACGCGCATCCGCGCCGGCATCGAGCTCGCGAGCGATTGAGCGCCGATGCGTCGTCTCCTCCCGCTCGTGCCGCTCCTCGCGCTCGTCGGCGCGTGCCATCGCGGGCCTGTCCACGATGCGAGCCAGTTCCACGGCGCGCGGCTGCTCGACGACGGCAAGACCGGGCTCGTCAGCTTCACGCGCGGCCGCTACCGTCTCGTCGCCGCCGATCCGATCTTCGGCGGCGGCGTCCCGTCGTTCATCGAGGACGTCAAGCTCCTCGCGCGCATCGATGTCGCCACGGGCGCGGTCGACGTGATCTTGCGCGACGAGCAACCGCGCGGCGGGAACGGGACCGGGAACTGGACGGTCAGCGACACGTGCGGCCGCGTTGCGCTCGTGCACCGCGGGCGGCGCACGTCGAACGGCGGTCCGGAGATCCCGGGCGCGTACGCGCTGATCGATGTCGACACGGGGGCGCTGCGCGAGCTCGATCCGAACCGCGAGCTCGGGCCCTGGCGCGCGGAGCTGCGGCACGGTCCGCGGCTGCTCGACGATCGGGGCGCGCTCCTGTACGAGGCCTATCCCACGGGCGAGGAGAGCCCTGACGCCAACCAGTCGGTCGGTCTCTTCCTGCGCCAACCGAACGGGTCGATCGAGGAGCTCGGCCATGGCCAGTACCAGCTCCACGGCGAAGGCAAGCTCTACCTCTGGTTCCCGGGCGACCGCGAGCGCACGGAGATCGAGATCTTCACCGGAGCCAAGAGGCGCGTGACGAACCGCGAGTATGCCGACGCGTCGGCCATGCTGCGCGAGCGCGTCAAGCGCGCGCTGCACGTGTCGAACGACAAGCAGAACGTCGAGCTCGCGACGAAGACGGGGGAGACGTGGACGCGAGTGCCCGCGCCGATCGATCGGGAAGCGCTGCGTTGAGCCACCCGGTGCCGAGCCTCGTGTTCACGGCGATCGGGGCCGGGACCGTCGCGCTCTGGGGCTGGCTCGTCTCTTTCGCCCTGCTCCTCGTGCGCGCGCGGCTCGTCGCGGGCCTCTGGCCGTATCCTCGGAGCGGCAACCCGCTGCTCGGCACCTACCGCGACGGAGCCCCCGGACCGCGCGAGCTCGGCGCGCTCTCGGACGTCACGTTCGTCTGGCTGATGGCGTGCTTCTACGTCGTTCCCCTCGCCGTGCCGGTCCTCGTCGCGAGCCTCTTCTCGCGGCACACCCGACCACCGGCGACGCTGACGGCGCTGTTCCTCGCCGCCCTGACGCTCGCGGGGGCGATCGTCGTGCTCGACCCCGGCGGCTTCCTCTTCTGGTTCGGTGACTGAGCATCCCACTCGATCGGTCGCGAGCGCGTCCCTGAGCGGCGTCGTCTTCACAGTCGTCGCGGCGGGGACGATCGTGCTCTCCGGCGCGATCGCGACGTTCGGCTCGCTCGTGCTCCGCGCGCGCTTGCACCTCGGCCACTGGCCGCGCGCGCAGAGCGGCAACCCGTTCGCCGGCACGTACAGCCCCTCGTCGATCGATCCGAAGTCCTTCGGACTGCACTGCGAGGTCGCCTACCTGTTCACGCTCGCGTCGTTCTATGTGGTGCCGGCCGCAGCCGTCACGCTCGTCCTGAGCCACCTCGTGCCGCGCACGCGTCCGCCGGCGGCGCTGACGGCGCTGTTCCTGTGCGCCGCGGCTCTGGCCACGGGCCTGGTCGTTCTCGATCCGGGCGGCTTCGCCCACTGGTTCGCCGATTGACGCGGCGAGGGAGCAACTCGGGCTCCGTGGAGAGCGAGTCGGCCCGGGCCGTTTCCTCGACGTTCGTCGCGGCGGGGCTCTTCGCGCTGGTCGGGTGGCTCGCAGGCTTCGGCTCGCTCGTCGTGCGCGCGCGGTTGCACCTGGGCCACTGGCCGGTCGGACGCTCCGGGAACCCGTTCGACGGGAGCTATCGAGCGGAGTCGATCGACCCCGACCGCTACGGCCTGCACTACGACCTGACGTCGCTCTTCCTCATCGCCGCCGCGTGGGTCCTCCCGTTCTCGACGATCGTCCTGCTCGCGAGCCTCGTCTCGCGCCGCACGCGCCCCCCGGCTGCTCTCACGTTCGCCTATCTCCTCGCTCTCGCTCTCGCCGCCGTGACGATCGCGTTCGACCCGGGCGGCTTCCTCAACTGGTTCGCCGACTGACGCGGCGAGCGCGCCCTCCACATCGCCCGCCACATCGCCCGCCACATCGCCCTCCACATCGCCCGCCGACCCGCGCCCGGGACCGCGCCGCTTTTTCGCGGCTCGCGCAAGGCCGCGCGTCCGTCATGCTGTCCCTCCCTCTGGGCCGGATCTCCCGGTCCACGATGTCTCGGCCGCCGCAGCGTGTCGTTCACCCGAACGGAGTATCACGAGTTGTTCCTCGAGGAGCGGGACGCGCTGTTCCGCTTCCTTCACCGTCTCACGCGCGACACCGCGGAGGCCGAGGATCTGTTGCAGGACACGTTTCTGACCGTCTGGCGCAAGCGAGCGCGCTTCGAGGGCCGCGGGTCCCCCGCGGGGTTCCTGCGCAGCACCGCCTATCGGCTGTTCCTCAACCGCCGCGAGACCGCCGGACGGCGCGCGTCGCTCGCCCCGCGCGGACCCGAGCTCGAGCGCGAGAGCCCGCCGCCCGACACGTCGGTCGAGCGGCGCGAGTCGCTCGACTTCCTCGCCGCGCGCGTCGAGGAAGCGCTCGCGAGCCTGCCCGCCGAGGCGCGCGAGGCGTTCGTCCTGTTCCGCTACGAGGGGCTGAGCTGCGCCGACATCGCGGCGCTCGTCGACGCGCCCGCGAAGACCGTCGAGACGCGCGTGCGGCGAGCGACGCAGCTCCTCGCCGAGCGCCTGCACGCCTACCGCCACCATTTGCCGGCCTCCTGACGATGAGCACGCCGTACGATCGCGTCCGAGCGCATCTCGAAGGCCGGCTGTCGCCCGCCGAGGTCGAGCGCTTGCGTCGGGAGCTCGCGAGCGATCCCGAGCTCGCCGCGTTCGCCGAGGAGTACCGCGCGGTCCACGCGCTGACGGCGGGCGCCGACCGGGTGACGCGCTCGCGGCTCGCGTTCGAGGACCTCGCGCTCGACGGCGAGGTCGCGCGGCGGCCCCTGCGGCGCGTCGCGGCGGCGGCGCTCGTCATCACGCTCGGCGCCGCCACCGCCGCGTTCTTCGCGCTGCGCGGCGGCCCGAGCGGCCCCGTCGAGCTCGCGGCGATCTCGCTCGAGCCGGTCGCGACCCTGCCCGAGCCCGCGATCCCGCCCGTGCTCGCGAGCTACCGTCCCGTCGCCGACGGCGAGGTCCAGTGGCTCGACGACCTCGACCAGGCGCGCGCGGTCGCGAGCGCGACGCGCCGGCCGCTGTTCGTCTTCGGCATCTTCCCTGGCTGCACGATCTGCAAGCGCATCATCGAGGTCGACTCGCACGACGAGGGCGTGCTCGCGCTCGCCGACGCATACGTCTCGGTGGTCGTCGACTTGTTCGCCGTCGATCCCGCGGTGCGGGAGGAGCTCCTCGAGGGCGGCTATCCCGTGCTCGAGGTGCGCGAGAGCGAGGGCCCGCCGCTCGTCGACTTCTCGGGCGACGCGCACGCCGCCGAGCTGCGCGCCGGGCTGCGCGCGGGGCTCGAGCGGCGTGCCGCTGGAGCCGAGCCCGTCGAGTGGGAAGTGGCGCGCGAGCAGGCGCGGCTCGTCGTCGATGCGCGCGAGGCGGAGAGCGAGCGCCGAATGGGCGCGGCGCTCGATGCGTACGTGCGTCTCGCCGAGCGCGCGTCGAGCGAGGCGTTCGCGGCGGCCGGCGAGGCGGGCGCGCGGCGCATCGCGGCGGCGGCGCGCGAGGCGCTCGTCGCGGCGCGCGCCCTCGCCCAGAGCGACGTCGCAGGCGCGCTCGCGCTCCTGCGCGACGGCGCGCGCGACTTCGCCGGGACACGCTACGAAGCCGACATCGAGCGCGTGCTCGAGCGGTTCGAGGCGACGGGGCGCTTCCCGGAGCTCGCCGTCGCGTCCGACTGAGCCTTTACGCGACCGGCGCAAGGACGCCGCGAGCGCGCGCTGTCCTCCTTCGTGTTCTTCGGGCGAACAACGAAAGAGGAGTTCCCCATGAAGAAGTTCTTGGTGACGGCCGCGCTGACGGTCCTGGCCTTACCCGCGATTGCCGTCGACGACGTCGGCGGCTACCGCTGCGAGAACTCGTGTCCGCTCGCGTCGCAGGCGAATGCCCTGCGCGCGTACGGGCTCGAGGCTCCCATCGCCTCGGTGGTGATGCGGAGCGAGCTCGCGGAGGAGCTGGAGGCAAGTTTGGCCCGGATCTGAACGCGGACGCCGAGACATCGTGCCGGGGCCGGCGGAGCTCTCCGTCGGTCCCGGCTTCTCGGGCCGAGCGTCGACCGGAGAGTGGAGAAGATCGATGAGGAACATGGTTTGTCTGGCGTCGGTCGCGCTCCTCGTCGCGGCGCCGCTGTGCGGCGACGCGCTCGACGGCGCGCTCGATGCGTTTCGCGCGGGCGAGCTCGACAAGGCGCTCGAGCTGGCCGAGGACGTGCCGGCGGACGACGCCGAGCGGCCGCGCGCGGACTATTTGATCGGCGAGCTGCGCCTCGTGCTCGGCGACCCGTCCGGCGCAGCGGACGCGTTCCGCGCCGTGCTCGCCAAGCGCGCGGAAGCGACGCCGGCGAGCGTGGGACTCGGGCGCGCGCTCACGCTGCTCGGCGAGCACGACGATGCGGAGGCCGTGCTGAAGGGCGCGCTCGAGCGCGAGCCGAAGGACGCGGCGGCGCAGCGCGCCCTCGGCGAGCTGTGGATGCACGCCGAGAAGCTCGAGGAGGCGGAGAAGCTGCTCGAGCAGGTGTACAAGGCCGACAAGAAGCATCCGATGAACGCGCGGGCGCTCGTCGAGCTGAACCTGCGCGCGGACGACCTCGACGCGGCGCGCAAGGTCGCGACGGCGTTCTCGAAGGCGCGCAAGGACCATCCGATGGGTCCGTTCCTGCTCGCGCTCGTGCACGAGCGCGACGACAAGGACGAGAGCGCGATCGAGGCGTACCAGGAGGCGCTCGAGCGCGACGACCGTTTCCTCGACGCGCACAAGAACCTCGCGATCTTGTGCCACACGCTGAGCGACACGTACCAGAACACCGCGCGCGTGAAGCTCGCGCTCACGCACTACGAGCGCTATTTCGCGCTCGGCGGCCGCGACGCGGAGCTGCGTCGCATGCACGAGGTGCTCGTGCGCTTCGTGAAGATGCCGGAAGAAGAGTAGGCGCGCCTGCTGCGCTGGCCGTCACGCTCACGCGTGCGATCCAGCGTGTCGCGCCACACCGGGGGCGCATCCGGAAGGAAGCGTCGGATGCGCCCCCGTCTTCCGTTCGGGCCCGACGGCTCGGCGACGACAGGTGCGGGCCACGATGGCGACCTGGGCGAATCCCCGGTCGCACGCGACCACCGCTCGCGCGATCCTGAGTAGCCTGTGGGAATGCAGCGCACGGAGCCGTTCTCGCTCGCGCTCGGCAGGGGAGTTGCGGTGGCGCTCCTCGCCTCGCTCGCCGCCGCTGCGGACGAACGCTCGATCGAGCTCGCGAGCGCGGTGCAGGTGCAGCAGGCGGCGACGCGGTGCGGCCACCGCTTCGACGTCAGCGACGAGGGGACGTTCGGCTACCTGAGCGGCGGGCTCCTCGAGCCCGCGACGCTCGTCCTGCGCGAGCGAGCCACGGGCGAAGAGCGGCACTTCCCGCTCGGCGAGCACGATCTCGGCGCGCACGTCGTGTGGCTGGGGGAGGAGCGCTGGCTCGTGCCGGGATCCAGCGACGATTGCACGCGCGTCGTCGACGCGGCGACCGGTGCGATCGCGATCGTCGAGGCGCTGTGCGGCGACTCGGTCGAGCACGCCGCCGCGACCGGCGACGGCGGCTTCGTCGCGATCTGGTCGGGTGACGTCGTGCGTGTCGGGCCGGACCTGTGGGTCGCGTGGCGGACGCGAGGCGAGAAGCTGCGCTTCGGCATCCTCGACGCGCTCGCCGTCGCGCCCGACGGGCGCATCCTCGTGCTCGACGACAAGCGCTCGTCGTTGCACGTGCTCTCGTCCCAGGGCGACCTCGAGCGGTCCGCCAGCCTCCCGAGCGCGAGAGCGACCGATTGCGGCACGCTCTACTGGGGGCTCGAGCTGGCCGCCGACGGGACGCTGCTCGTCGCGCTGAGCGACGATCTGTTCGACCAGCCGCGGTTCGCGCGCCTCACACCCGAGCTCGAGCTGCTCGTTCCGCTCGAGCCCGCTCACGCCAGCGGCATCCGGCTCGGCAGCACCGAGCTGCACGTCGACGCGGACGGAGCGCTGTGGACGACCGACGGCTACGCGTTCCTGCGCATCGACGAGCGCGGCAACGTCGTCGAGCAAGTCGGCCCGCCGTTCTCGGACGATGCGCTCCACGCGATCGAGACGATGACGCTCGACGACCGCGGCCGCGCGTACTGCCTCGATGCGCGTACGGCGCGCGTGTGGGTCGTCGAGGCGGATGGGACGGTGCGGCGTTCGGTCCACGACGTCGACCCGCGCCGCTTCCGCTCCCCGCTGGAGTCGATGCCGCAGATCTCCGTCTCCGACGACGGCTGGCTGTTCCTGTCGGAGACCTTGGGCACGAACCGGCGCTTCCAGTACGGCCCCGACGGCACGTGGGACCGCCTGCTGCCGCCCGATCCCGTCGTCGAGAAGGGCCTCGCCGTCGCGGAGCGGCGCGGCGGCGGCTATTGGATCGTCGGGGAGCACGCGGCGGCCCGCTGGCCGCGCGATGGCGAGCGCCCGACGGCCGTCGTGCACTTCGACGCGCAGCGAGAGACGTCGCCAGGCTCGTACGAGCTGCTGCCCTTTCCGCGCTCGTACGCGCTCGCCGACGGCGGCCTCCTCGTCGCGCGCTTCGGCGATCGGTCGAGCGTGCGCGAGTACGGCCCCGACGGCACGCTCCGCCGAGAGATCGCGCCGCCCAAGGGTCGCCGCGTCGCCGGCGTCCCGTTGGCGTACGGGGGCGCCGTGTGCATCCCGACGAGCGAACGCTCGACGGAGGGCGAGCGCTTTGCGCTCGACTTGCTCTTCGTCGGCGCCGGCGGCGAGATGGAGCTTGCACGTGACGTGCCCAGGGCCGGCTGGCGCTACGCGACGCGCGCGATCGAGGGAACGCGCTTCGTCGCCGCCTGCTTCGAGGGCGGCCTCGTGCAGCGTTTCGTGTTGCGAGAGTGACAGAGCGGCGCCGACGCTGAAGGGAGGAACCCGAAGGGTGAGCAGAGACTGGACGATCGAATCGGGGGCCTACGGCCCTCGGATGATTATGACCGGAGCATGGACGTCCGCTGCGCGCACCGCTGCGAGCTCGAGGAAGATCAAGGAGCTCGAGCTGAACTACGCGAAGGGCTGGCAGGGCACGGATCTGGCGTTCCTGCGCGAGCTTGCGGGTCTCGAGGCGCTGGAGATCACGGACTGGAACATGAACGACGTGGCGACGGTGAACGACGTGTCGTCTCTCCGTCTCCTCAAGGTGTTCACCTACTGCAAGACCGAGCTTCGGTTCGAGCGCTTTCCTCGGCTCGAGAAATGCACCTTGGAGTGGCGACCGAAGGCCTCGTCGCTGCTCCGGCATCGTGGCGTCAGGGAGCTCTTCATCAACAAGTATCCTGGCGAAGACCTGCGTGCTCTCTCGGGCATGACGGGCCTGGAGTCGCTCTCGCTCGCGAGCTCGAAGATCGAAACGCTGGCGGGCGTCGAGGCCCTGCAACGGTTGACGTTCCTCGGGATCTATGCGGCACGCCGCCTCACGAGCCTTCGGGGCGTCGAGGCGTTGACGAAGCTCGTTCGGCTCGAGGTGAACAACTGCAAGAAGATCCGGGAAATCCGGCCCGTCGCCGAGCT
>CAZGTQ010000081.1:0-7891 GCA_964528575.1 uncultured Planctomycetaceae bacterium
GCGCGTACCGAGCGGCTGGCACGGCCGGTGCTGCCCCAGGGGCGTGTTCCGCACCGAGCCGCTCGAGGAGATGGTCGCGGTGGGCCACGTCGGGCCCGCGCGGGCTCGCCTGTGGCTGCGTTCGTCGCGCACCGGCGAGCACCTCGTGCGTTGGTGGCCCGAGAGCGAGCCGGACGCGGGCGGCGCGGTCTCCGTCGACGTCCCGCGCGACCCCGCGCGCGACCACACGGCGGCGGTCGACGTCCCGCGCGAAGGGACGTCGCTGCGCCCGCGCACGCGCTACCGCTTCCGCGTCGAGCACCCCGAGAGCGGGCTCCTCGTCGGCGAGGGCCGCTTCGAGACGGCGCCGGCGAGCCCCCAGGACGCTCCCGACCGCTTCGCAATCGCGCTCGCGAGCTGCCACCAGCCGTTCGACGCCGAAGGCGCGGTGCGCCCGGAGTCCGAGGCGATGCTGCGCGCCGTGCGGCGCTGCTTCGAGGAGCAGGGCGTGCGAGCTCTGCTCCTTGTCGGCGACCAGATGTACACCGACTACCCGGCCGAGCTCTCGCTCTTCGACGCCGAGCACTTCGCGTCGGTCGCGCCCCCGGGGCGCCGCCGCATCCAAGACTGCACCGCGGAGGAGGTGCGCCGGCTCTTGCACGAGCGCTACCGCCGCTTCTGGAACGTGCCGCAGTGGAAGGCGCTGCACGCCGAGCTGCCGGTGTACCCGATGCTCGACGACCACGAGATCGCCGACAACTGGGGCTCACGCCCCGAGCACCGCACGCCCCCGTGGCGCGCCTTCGGCGAGGGAGCGCTCGCGGCGTATCGCGACTACCAGTTCGCGCGCGTCGAGCCGGCGAGCGTCAGCCCAAAGACGTGTTGCGACCTCTCGTTCGACTACGGCCCGCTCGCGGTCTACGCGCTCGACATCCGCTCGAACCGCCGGCCGGAGCCGGGCGCGCGCCTCTTCACGCCCGATCAGCTCGCCTCGCTCGACGCCTTCCTCGAGCGCGAGCGCGACCGCGACGTGATCGGCCTCGTGCTCAGCGTCCCCGCCGTGCACTTGCCGAAGGCGGCCGCGCACCTCATGCACAAGCTGCGCCGAGTGCCGGAGGACTTCGCCGACCGCTGGTCGACCGCGGGACACGTCGACGACCGCGACCGCCTGCTCGCGCGCCTGCACCGCCAGCAGCGCGAGCGCCCGCAACAGCGCATCGTGCTGCTCAGCGGCGACATCCACATCGCCTGCGCGCACGAGATCACGTGGCGCGACGGGACGGGCTCGTTCCTCCAGCTCGTCTCGAGCGGGATCACGAACATCCAGTCGCCGCTGATTCGCTACGCCTCGGCGTGCTCGATCCTCATGAACCGGAGTTTGCACGCGCGCACGCAGGGGCTGTCCGCGCGCGTGCGGCGGCTGCGCGGCGTCGGGGGCCACGGGCACAACCCGTACACGCACCTCAACGTCGCGCTGCTCGGCTTGCGGCGGCGCGACGACGGCCGCTGGGACGTCGAGCCCTCGATCTGGGGCCAACGCGACGGCGAGCCGATCTGCGTCTTCCGCTCGCCGCCGATCGCGCCGCCCGCGCTCGGCCGGCGGCGGGTTCAGCGCTCCTCGCTGGGCGGGAGCTGCGCGTAGTACGCGGCGACGTCGCGGCGTTCTTCGGCGCCGAGCTCGCGCACGACCTCACGCATCAGGTGCGCGTAGGCGGTGCCGCCGCGGTGCCCATCCGCGAACAGCTCGAGCTGGAGCTCGAGGTAGCGCGCGCTGCGCCCCGCGAGCCGCGGATAGTCCGCGCGTGGCTGGGCCGGCGCCGGGCCGTGGCAGTCGGAGCACGCCGGCACGTCGCGCTCCGGCAGGCCGTCGCGCGCGATCTTCGCCCCGCGCTCGACGCGCTCGGACGGCTCGCTCGCGCCGACCGGCGGCGGCGGGAGCTGCGCGAAATGCTGCGCGAGCTCGGCGATCGTGTCGGCGTCGAGCTCGTATGCGACCGGCTGCATGATCCCGCTGTAGCGCGCGCCCGCTGCGTACGCGCGCAGCGACGCCTCGAGGTACTCGCGGCGCTGCCCCGCGAGCGCGGGGATCTGCTCGCCCCGCCCGAGCCCGTCGACGCCGTGGCAGCGCGCGCACGTGCCGAGCACGCCGGCCGGGAGCTCCCTCTCGCCGAAGACGAGCGCGTCGTACGCGTCGCGGTCGAGCTCGGGCAGACGCTCGAGGAACGCGACCATCGCCCAGACCTCGTCGTCGCGGACCTGCGACGGCCACGCGGGCATGCCGGTCATCTTGATGCCGTGCTTGACGACGTAGAACAGCTCCTGCGGCTCCCGCTGCGGCACTCGCTCGGAGAGGTCGGGCGGCCGCGGCGTCAGACCGCGCGGAACGACCGGCTGCGTCGCGCCCGGCGCGCCGTGGCAGGGTCGGCAGGCGGTCTCGTAGTGGCCCGCTCCGCGCAGGACGAGCGCCGCGTCGTCGAGCGCCGGCGGCCGGATGCCGAGCGAGCGCGTGCTCACCGAGCGGCGCATCGTGAACTGCAGGAACCACTCGGTCACCGGCCAGTGGCCCCCGCTCGCCGAGATCGGCACGACGCCGGACGCCGACACGAGGATGGCCAAGAAGGCGAGCCCGGCGGACCACGCCGCGATCCTCGCGACGCGCCGCTTCACGGCCGGCTCCCGAGCGCTGCGCCGCGCACGCCGCGCCGCGCCAGCGCGAGCCCGCCGGCGAGGTACGCCGCTCCGCCGACGACCAGCATGATCGCGCCGCCCAGGTGCTGGTCCTCGAGCGCGCTCAGGCCGAAGCCGCCGTGCGCGTGCTCGTAGACCGGCCGCGGCGCGAGCGCGAGGAGCGCGCCGAGCAGCGTCATGTGCATCGACGTGAGCAGCAGGCCGAGCATGCCGCTCGCGACGCGCGCGCGACGCTGCTCGCCGTCGCCGCCGACCGCGGCGATCCACAGATAGAGCCCGCTCGCGAGGAAGGAGCCCTGCTCGAGGACGAGGCCCGCGGTCGTCGAGCGCGCGAAGTGGTGCGGGGCCGGCGCGTGCCAGGCCCACACGACGGCGAGCTCGACGAGCGACGCGGGCACGGCCGCGAACAGCAGCGGGTGGCGCCGCACCGGATCGAAGCGCGTGCCGGCGATGCCCAACGCGAGCAGCGCCGCGGCGACGGCGACGACGCCCATGTGCATCGTCATGTGCGCGGAGAACGAGTGGCCGGCGAGGGCCGGCAGCGGGCCGATCCAGCACAGCGCCAGCACGACGAGCCCGGCGATGAGCGCGGCGCGGCGCATCAGCGGCACGTCTCCATGAACACGGCGGCGAGGGCGACGTAGACGACGCCGATCGCGCTCACGCCCGACAGGAGCAGACTCGCGAAGCCGAGGAAGCGGTGGCGGTCGGCGCGCGTGTCGAGGGCGTGCGAGGCGTTCGCGGTGCCGTAGCTGTGGCGGCGGAAGCTGCGCCAGCCGACGAGCGCGATCCCGCCGAGCGCGAGGGCCGTGTACGCGCCGATCGCGCCACGCGTCCAGCCGAGCCGCGCGTCGCGGCCGGCCTTCGCGCACCAGATCGCGACAGTGAGGTAGCTCGCGAGCAGGTGCGCGATCCAGATCGCCGGGGAGAGCGCGAGCAGCCAGAGCGTCTGGCGGCTCTCGTGCGTCGCGCCGGCTTGCTCGATCGCGTCGCTCATGTCAGCGCCGGGAACCCCGCGACGACCGCGATCGCGACGGCCGCCGTCCCCGCCGCGAAGTGCCAGTACAGGACCGAGTTCTGGATGTCGATGTCGTGGCTCGCGCTCATCCGCCGTGCGAGGCGCCGCAGAGCGCAGTAGAGCTGCATCGCGATGCCCGCCGCGACGTGGAGCGCGGCCCAGCCGCACAGGAGCCACACGATCGCGTCGTACGCGTGCCGCGTCGGCTCGAGGCCCGCGCGCTCGGGCGTCAGCAAGAGCGCCGCGACCGAGCCGGCGGCGAGCAGCGTCCCGAGTGCGATCGAGACGTAGAACGCGGCCGCGCGGTCGCGGCGGTTGAAGCGACGCGCCGCGAGCGTCGCGCCCCACGCGGCGAGCGCGAGGCCGGCGGCGGCGAGCGGCCACGCCGCGCCCATCGGCGGCGCGGACGCGGGCGGGAACTCCTCGTGCACCGTCCAGAAGAAGAAGTAGCCGAAGACGATCGAGACGAAGGCGGTCGAGTCGCCGAGCATCGTGATGAACATCGCCCACCAGCCGACCGACTTGGGGCCGGAGGCGTAGAGCGGCACCGCGACGCCGAGGCCGATGTCCTTCGTCTCCTTCTCGGGGACGAGCGCCGTGCCGGTCCACAGCCACGTCGCGATCGTCGCGAGCGCGAGCAAGCCGAACGCTCCGGCGATCCACCACAGGTGGAACGTCGACGTGAAGAACGCTCCGGCGGTGAAGGCCGCGGCGAAGAACGGCAGCCACGTCGGCCCCGGCACGCGCAGGCACTGGATCGGTTGCGCGTCGATCGGCGTGGTGACGATCGTCTCGCGCAACCCCTCCTCGGCGTCGGGCAGGTAGAAGCGCCCCTCGTCGACGTCCTGCATCAGGTCGGGCTGGTCCCAGAGCGGGTAGCGCGAGTCGATCTCGGGGATCGAGCGCGCCCCCCACGGCTCGTCCGGCATCTCGGCGAGCCACTCGAGCGTGCCCGCGTTCCACGGATTGCGCTCGGCGTACGGCTGCTTCTTCTTCGGCCGCAGCACGTCCCACACGAGCACGACGAAGCCGCACGCCAGCACGGCCGCGCCGCACGTCGACACGAGGTTCAGCGCGTCGAAACCGAGGCCGTCGGGATACGTGAACACGCGCCGTGGCATGCCGCGCAAACCGGTGAAGTGCATCGGCACGAACGTCACGTTGAAGCCGACGAACATGAGCCAGAACGCGAGTTTGCCGAGCTTGTCCGAGAGCTTCTTGCCGCCGACGAGCGGGAAATAGTAGTAGAGCGCGCCGACGATCGGGAACACGACTCCGCCGATCATGACCGAGTGCAGGTGGCCGACGACGAAGTACGTGTCGTGCGCCTGGAAGTCGAACGGCGCGAGCGCGACCATCACGCCGGTCAGGCCGCCGAGCACGAACGTCGCGAACCCGCCGAACACGAACAGCATCGGGACCGCGCGCACGACGCGTCCCGCGATCAGCGTCGCGAGGAAGCAGAAGAGCTGCACGCCGGTCGGGATCGCGACCGCCATCGACGCGGCGGAGAACAATCCGAGCGAGATCCCGGGCAGGCCCGTCGTGAACATGTGGTGCACCCACAGGCCGAAGCTCAGGAACCCGGTTCCGACCGCCGCGAGGACGACCCAGCTGTAGCCGACGAGCGGAGTGCGCGCGAACGTCGGCACCATCATCGCGACGAGCGCGATCGACGGTAGGAAGACGATGTAGACCTCGGGATGGCCGAAGAGCCAGAACAGGTGCTGCCACAGCAACGGGTCGCCGCCGCGCTCGGGGTCGAAGAACGGCCAATCGAACGCGCGCTCCATCTCGAGCATGACGTCGCCGGCGATCAGCGGCGGGAACGCGAACAGGATCATCACCGCGACGACGAGGATGTACCAGCAGTACGGCGGCAGGAGGTTGATGCGCATGCCCGGCGCGCGGCACTTGAGCACGCCGACGATCAGCTCGACGGCGGCGGCGATCGACGCGATCTCGATGAACGAGAGCCCGAGCAGCCAGATGTCCGCCCCGACGCCGTCCTGATACTTCGTCGTCAGCGGCGGGTACATGAACCAGCCGCCTTCGGGCGCGACGCCGAAGAAGATCGAGCCGCAGAAGAAGATCCCGCCGAGCAGGAAGCTCCAGAAGCCGAAGGCCGACAGGCGCGGAAACGGCAGATCGCGCGCCGCCAGCATCTGCGGCAGGATCATGATCGAGAACGCCTCGAAGATCGGCACGGCGAACAGGAACATCATCACCGAGCCGTGCAGCGTGAAGACCTGGTTGTACGTCTCCGCGGACAGAAAGCCGCTCTCGGGGAACGCGAGCTGCACGCGCATCAGGAGCGCGAGCACGCCGCCGAACAGGAAGAACGCGAACGCGGCGGCGGTGTACCACTTGCCGACCTCCGAGTTGTTCACCGCCGACCAGTAGCGCCATCCCGTCGGCGTCTTCCACACCTTCTGCAAGCGCTCCGCCTGCGCGCGCCGGTGCTCGACGGAAATCGGCCGCAGATCCGGCCCGGGATCTCCCGGCTCCGTGCGGAGCGTCACTCGAGGCTCTCCAAATAGGCCGCCAGCGCGCGCAGCTCGTCCTCCGGCAGCATGTCGAACGCGGGCATGTGCACGCCCGGCTTGAGCGCTTGGGCGCTCACGAGCCAGCGCAGGAACGCGCGCTCGTCGTTGGGCAGGATCCCGCCGCCCAGGCTCACGCGGCTGGCGACGTGCGTCAGGTCGGGCCCGACGCGCCCGTCGGCCGCGGTCCCGCGCACGGTGTGGCACGCGCCGCAGCCGGTCGCGAGGAACACACGCGCGCCCTCGCGCGCGAGCTCGCCGCGGGGCTCGCGCGCCGGCTCCGCCTGTTGCTCGAGCCAGCGCTCGAGCTCGTGCCGCTCGCTCACGACCGCGTAGAAGCTCATCTGCGCGTGCGCCGAGCCGCAGTACTCCGCGCACGTGCCGCGGTAGGTCCCGTTGCGCGTCGGCTCGAGCGCGAGCTGCGTCGTGCGCCCGGGGATCATGTCGACCTTGCCGCCGAGCGCAGGCACCCAGAACGAGTGGATGACGTCGGCGCTCTCGAGCACGAAGAGCGTGCGCTCGCCGCGCGCGAGGCGGACCTCGTTCGCGAGCTCCGCGACGCGCCCGTCGTCGAGCCGGTAGCGCACGCGCCACCACCACTGCTCGCCGACGACCTCGACGCGCGTCGCGCCCTCGGCCGGCAGCGCGAGCAGCTCGGGCATCGCCGACAGCCCGAACACGAGCAGCACGAGGAGCGTGACGGTCGGGAACACCGCTCCGCCGCCGACGATGAGCCAGCGCGCCGCGCGTTCCTTGTCCCGGGCCGCGCCGCCGCGGATCGCGTAGATGCTGAGCGCGACCATCGCCGCCCAGATCACGACCGCGCCGCCGCCCATCCACCAGAAGAGCTCCGCGATCCGCTCCGCGTCGCGCCCGGCGGGTGCGAGCGCCGATTGCTCCCCTGCGCACCCCGCAAGCGCCCCCAAGGCGACGAACCCCGCCGCGCGACGCGCGCGAAGGCCGTTCCGTGACCGTCCAGCCGCTGCGGGAGGGGGAGCGCCCATCGGACGGCGGCTCGCGCAGCAAGAATCGCGCCGAGCGTGCGGGGGCCGCCGCGCCGCGTCAGCAGCAGAGCGTCGGAGAGCTACTGTCCGCCGGCGGCGAGCTTGTCGAGCATCTCCTTGCGCTCGATGAGCTCGGCGATCTGGGGATACTCGTCCAGCGGGAGCTCGACGAGCTTGAGCTCGATCAGCCCATTGGCGCGGTTCACGGTCATCGACGTCATCGCCGGATTTGGCGTGCCGTAGTGGTAGTCGCTGACGGCGACCGGCTCTCCGGGCTCATGGAAGAAGAGCTCGTACCTGCCCGCGGCGAGACGCTCGCTGAACGCCGTGCTCTTGCGGTGCTCCAGCTCGGCCTCGAGTCGCACGGCCTCGAGGTCGAGCTCCTCGCGCGACAGCTTCGCGTACTCGGCCACCCAGTCCAGGGGCTCGGCCGGAGCGGGCTCCTCGGGCTCGCGAGGATCGGCGGTCTCGGCCGGGTCCGGCGACTGCGCGTCGACGAGCGCGTCCTCACGCGCGGGCGCGTCGGTGACGAGCGCAGCCGCGTCCGCGGGCTCCTCGGCCTGGGCGGGCTGCTCGACCTGCTCGACCTGCTCGACCTGCGCGGCTCGCGGCTCGAGCGGCTCGGTCTCCCGCGTCGCGCGGAAGAGGACGTACGCCAC
>CAZGTQ010000082.1:0-9941 GCA_964528575.1 uncultured Planctomycetaceae bacterium
CGCGACCAGCATGATGATCATCACGATCATCAGCTCGACCATCGTCGTGCCGGCGCGGGCCGGTGCGGGACGGAGGAGCGGCGCCAGGCCGCGCGGGGCACGGCCCTCGCGCGGATCGATGCGGTGGAGGGCGACCATCGAAGATGCCGCACGAGCGATCGCGAGGTCGTCCGTGCCCCCTAGGACTTCCCCGCCGCCCGTGTCGGCTCGTTTCTTGATCGGTGCCGGCCGCGATCGCTCCTTAGCGGAAGGGTGTAAATGCGGTGTCGTAGGGACGGCACCGCTGCCACCCGGTCGGGCCGTTCCGCCCGGATCGAATCGCCTCCGGTGCCCGCGTCCGCTAGCCTTTGGGGGCCGCGTGGCCCCCGGCAGCCCACGCCCCAGGCCGCTTCCCCCGGCCCATCCCCAACCCCTGGAACCGGACATGATTCGGCAATCTCGCTCCGTGCTCCTCGGCTCCGCGTTGGCCGGGACGGTAGTCGTCCTCGGCGCCGCTGCCCCGAGTGCCTCCGCGCAGCTCCAGGTCGTGCTGAACGGAACCCAGATCGTCGCGATCCAGGTCGGATCGACGACGTACCCCGCGAGCGTGCTCTCCACCGGCACCTCGGCGGGAGCGACGCTCAGCGGCTCGATCGGAGCGGCGGACGACCTCGATCTCGCCACCTATTTCGCCCGCAACGGCGGGATCCCGCCCGCGTGGGACGTCACGTTCCCCGCCCCTGTGTCCTTCCAACCCGATCCGGGGCCCGAGCTCTTCGTGTTCGAGGCGGGCGGCAACGACCCGGTGCAGGTCGCCGCGATCCTCGCGGGAGGAGCGATCGGCCAGCCCGTGCCGCTCGGCGCCTGGACCGCGACGGGCCCCGGGTTGACCAACGGGGCCAACCAGGGGCAACAGGTCTACGGTGCGGTGCTCGACGTCGAGAGCCTGCTCGATCCGAGCGGCGCGCCGCTGGCGTTCGGGCAGCAGCTCGCGGGCGTGCGGCTCCTGTCGGACGCAATCGACGGCGCCGCGTTCCTTTTCCGCGTCCCGGCGCCGCTGCTTCCGGGGACGACGCTGCCGCGGATCGTGCTCTCGCCGCCGACGATCCCCGAGAACGACTTCGACCAGACCGTCGTCACGATCTCGGCCGAGCCGTGGAGCACCGGCCAACTGGCGCCGTCCGACTACCAGTTCACCTGGAGCATCGCCGGCGCGACCTACGTGCAGGGTACGACGCCGAACGACCCGACCGTGCGGGTGACGTTCCCCGGCGACGATCCGCCGCTCGTCGAGCTGCTCGTCGCGCCGACGAGCGATCCGGGCCTCGTCGAGAAGGCGACGGCGGAGGTGGGGCTGGAGCTGCCGGTCGCGCCGCCGCACCTCGTCGTGCTGCACGGCGATCCGCGCGTGTGGCACACGACGGAGCTGTGGTTCGACGGACCGCACGCGACGATGTTCGACGACGCGCCGAACCCGTTCCTCGACTACCGCTTCGAGCTGTCGCTGCAGCGGCCGGACGGAACGACGCAGCTCGTCCCCGGCTTCTTCGACGGCGACGGGCTCGGAGGCGGCGCGGGCAGCGTCTACAAAGTGCGCGTCCTTCCGGAGGTCGCGGGCACGTGGACGTGGACGGCGTCGTTCGTGAAGGGGACGAACGTCGCCGTCGTGCCGAGCCCGACCGAGAAGACGGCTTCCTTCCACGGGCTGACCGGCAAGTTCGACATCGCTCCGCGCGACCCGAACGCGCCCGGGTTCCTGAAGTGGGGCCTGCTCGAGCGGACCGACGATCACTACAACAAGTTCCGCGACGGGCCTTGGTTCGTGAAGGCCGGTTGCGCCAGCCCCGAGAACTTCCTCGCGTTCAGCGGCTTCCTCGACGTCCAGAAGCAGCCGAACGGCAAGGGCATCGTCCACGAGTACGAGCCGCACCTCGACGACTGGACGACCGCCGACCCGGTGATGCCGATCGCGAACACGCTCGAGTCGCGCGCGATCTTCGGCGTGTTCAACTACTTCGAGTCCGTCGGGATCAACTCGATCTACTTCATGCCGATGAACCTGGGCGGGGATGCCCAGGACACGACGCCGACCGTCGGCTACCAGAAGACGTCGTTCGACAAGACGCACTATCACGTCGGCCGGCTGCTGCAGTGGGAGGCGGTCTTCGAGCACGCGCAGCGCAAGGGCGTGATGCTCCACTTCGTGTTCGCCGAGACCGAGCCGGCGAACGAGAACTGGTTCGACGGCGGCGGTTTCGGCATCGAGCGCAAGCTCTACTACCGCGAGCTCGTCGCGCGTTTCGCGCACCATCCGGCGATCAAGTGGAACCTGAGCGAGGAGAACGACTTCCACGTCACGCTGCTCAAGCAGAAGGCGCAGTGGCTGCGTGCGATCGACCCGTGGGACCATCAGATCGCGGTCCACAACAGCCCGGACGACTACCAGATCTTCGACAGCCTGCTAGGCGACACGAACTTCGACTCCACGTCGATCCAATATCCGCCGTCGGACGGCGGCATGGTCGTCGAGACCATGCGCACCAACTCGAGCGCAGCCGGCCACCGCTGGTCGGTCGAGATGGACGAGAACATGCCCGGCGGCATCGGTCTCACCACGACGAACGCGACGGAGCTGCGGCGCAAGACGCTCTACGACGTGTACTTCAGCGGCGGTCAGATCTCGTGGTTCCTCGGCGCGAACGACTTCGATGTCGAGGACTTCCGCTCGCGCGAGGAGATGTGGACGTACGCGCGTCACGCGAGCTCGCTCGTGCGCTCGATGCCGTTCCACGCGATGCAGCCGCTCGACCATTTCGTCGTCGGCGCGACCACGAACTTCGGAGGCGTCGAGGTGTTCGGCATCCCCGGCGAGCTGTACCTCGTGTACGTGCCGGACGCGAGCCAGCCGGGAAGCCTGTTCTTCGGCGACCAGACGCGCGCGTTCGTCCGCCAGTGGTTCGACCCGCGCACGGGCGAGCTGTTCCCGCCGGAGGAGCTCGTCGGCAGCGGTCACGTCCCCATCGGCATTCCGCCGTCGGCCGGCAACTTCGACTGGGTGCTCGTCTACCAGCGGCTGAAGCTGTGGAGCCCGGACGACTCGGTGTCCGTCTCGTCGCCCGCGCCGGTGCAACTGATGATCGACGCTGGCGCGTTCCACGCCGGTCGCCCGTACTGGTTGCTCGGCTCGGCGAGCGGCACGACCCCGGGGATCGACGTCGGCTCCGGGCTGACGCTGCCGCTGCAGCCGGACGGCTACTTCCTGTACACGCTGGCGGCGCCGAACGCTCCGCCGCTGTCGGGCTCCATCGGACTGCTCGACGCCGCGGGGCGAGCGACCACCGTGTTCGAGCTCCCGCCGCCGGCGCAGATCCCACCGAACCTCGTCGGCCTGACGCTCCAGCACGCGTGGGTGACGGGCGAGAGCGCGGTGACGCTGACGAGCAATCCCTACCCGCTGCGCATCGATCCCTGATCCGGCGCGGACGTGACCGGCCGGGGCGGTGACCGTATCCTCCCGGCCGGTTGAAGGAGGCGCTCCGCATCCTCACGGACGTCGACAGGCGAGCGGCGTTCGCGCTCGTCTACACGGCGTTCACCCTGACGATCCTCGAATACGGCTTCTTCCCGCCGCGCGTCGAGGGCTACCTGCAGCGGCTCGATTTCGGAGCGTACGCGCGGCCCTCGCTCGCCGCCGGCGTGATTTGGTCCGCCGGAACGAGCTTCTTCCATCTCGTCGTCCCCGTGCTGATCGTGCTGCTCGTCCACCGCGAGCCGCTCGCGTCGATCGGCTTCCGGGCCGGCGGCTTCGTGCGCCACGTCGGCGTCTACCTCGCGCTGTTCGTCGTCGTGATGCTCCCGGTGATCGCGTTCGCGGCGAGCCAGCCGGCGTTCCAAGAGACGTATCCCTTCGTGCGCGCGGCGACCGCGGACCTCGGCACGTTCGTGCGCTGGGAGCTGGCCTATCTCGCGCAGTTCGTCGCGCTCGAGGCGTTCTTCCGCGGCTACCTGCTCTTCACGCTCGAGCGCGCGATCGGCGGCCTCGCGATCTGGGTCATGGCCATCCCCTACTGCATGATCCACTTCCACAAGCCGCCGCTCGAGGCGCTCGCAGCGATCGTCGCCGGGCTCGCGCTCGGCGCGCTCGCGCTGCGCTACCGCTCGTGGTACGGCGGAGCGCTGCTGCACGGGCTGGTCGCGTTGACGATGGACGCGCTCTCGGCGCACCGCGCGGGCCTGTTCTAGTCCGGGCCAGCGCCTTCTCTGGTAGCCTCGTCCGCGAAGGACGGAACGATGCTCGCCTGGATCACCATGCTGCCCCTGGTGGTCGTGCTCGGCACGGCCGACGACCGCGACAAGCTCGAGGAGCGCAAGCAGAAGGCGCTGTACGAGGCGGGCGAGCGCCACCTCGAGCTCGGGCTGTGGTGCCGCGACAAGAATCTCGTGCCGCAGGCGACGAGCGAGCTGCTGCTCGCGGTCGAGGTCTCGCAGGGCCGGCACCGCGGCGCGAACGTCGTGCTCTCGCTGATGCGGCGGTACGACGACGCGTTCTGGAAGAAGAAGCGCCCGCGGCCGTCGCGCTCGCGGATCACGAGCTACGAGATCAAGGCGAAGAAGGCGCAGCGCGAGGACCAGGAGGACCGGCTCGCCGTCGCGGAGTTCGCGCACGAGCGGGAGCTGCACGCCGAGGCGCTCGCGGAGTACGAGGAGATCCTGCGCGAGCTCGACGCCGCGCTCGTCTTCGACGACCGCGGGCGCATCGAGCTCGAGTTCGGCAGGGTGCCCAGCGAGGTCGCGTCGAAGATCCGCGAGCGCGCGATCACGATCAACGACAAGCTCTACCTGCGCGACGAGTTCCTGGCACACCTGCCGGAGCTCGGCGCGATCCACGAGGTCGAGTCCGAGGCGCTGCGCGTGCGGACGGCGACGAGCGTGCAGGAAGCGGCCGAGCTCCATGCGCTCGGCGAGGCGCTCCTGCCGCACCTCGAGCAGGCGTTGGCCGGCCGCCCGACGCGCCGCATGAACGTGTTCGTGTTCCCCGAGCGCGCGCTGTTCGAGACCTGGCTCGATGCCGCCGGTCTCGGCTCGCACAAGGTCGCAGCCGGCCTCGCCGACCGCGCCTCGTTCACCGCGGTCGTCGACGCGGGCGAACGCGACGCGGACGCGGTCCAGTCGATCTTCTTGCACGAGCTCACGCACCTGTTCGTGTTCGGCGTGACGCGCGGCGTGCTGCCGAGTTGGACGAGCGAGGGCCTCGCGGAGCTGTGGGGCGGCCAGGGCACGTTCGCGTGGGACGGCGAGACGCTGACGGTCGGCGGCATGCTGGCCGAGCACGAACGCGCGCTCCTGCGCGACCCCGACGGGCTCCTGCCGCTCGGCGAGCTGGTGGCGGGCGACGCGTTGGAGGCTCTGTCGGCCGAGGATCCGCGCCGCGGCCCGTTGTTCTACGCGCAGTCGTGGGCGCTCGTGCGCTTCCTGCGCGACCACGCTTCGAAGGACGTGACGGAGAGGTTCGCGGGCTGGCTCGACTTCGTCACGGGCGCCGCGCTCGGCAGCTCCGACAACCTGCGCTCGCGCGACAGCAAGGCGGCGGACACGCTGTTCGACGAGCTCTTCGGGTCCGACCTCGCGAAGATCGAGGCGCAGTTCCGCGCCTGGGCGGCGACGTTGTGAAGGGGCGCGAGCGGAGCGTCGCGGCCGCGCTTGCCGCCGGGCTCGTGCTCGCGTGCGCCGTCGTCGCGCTCGCCGTGCGCGGCGGACGCTCCGGCGGCGCGGCGCTGCGACCGCGGGACGGCGGAGCGGAGCGGGAGGCCGCCGTCGCGGCACGGCTCGCGAGGGCGGAATCCTCGCGCCGCTCGGTGGAGGCCGTGGCGGCCGTGGAGGCGCCAGCGGACGACGACGGCGCTCGCGCGTCGCTCCACCACGGCGTCATCCTCGGTGCGTTCGAGTATCTCGCGTGCGAGCGGTGCAACCCGCGCGGCCTCCGGCCGGACGCGGAGGCGCTGGCGACGCTGATCCGCGCGCTCGACGAGCTGCGCGTGCGCATGAAGGACATCGAAGGCGAGGAGCTGGCTGTTCGCCGCGAAGGCCTGGCGCGGGAGGCGGAGCTGGCAATCGCGCAGGCACCGGCGCGGGCGGAGCCGCGGGACGACCCGGGGGCGGCGACTCGCGCCGCGCTGCTCGAGCAGCAGAGGGTGCGGGTCGACGCCGCGCATGGCTCGCTCGTGCGTCTCGAAGAGCGGCGCGGCGCGCTGCTCGACGAGGCGAGCGCGGCGCTCGAGGCGGCGCTGGCGGAGTAGCTGCGCTCACCCGAGCTCGCGCAGCCCGGCGATCGCTCCGAGCGCGATCGCCGGCGCATACAGGGCGACGGTGAGCGCGAGGCCGACGGCGACGACCACGCGGCTCTCGCGCTCGCGCGTCATGTCGAGCCAGTCGCGCGCACACTCGTACGCAAGCCCGGCTCCGGCGAGCACCGCGGTGGGCAGCAGGAGGCGGTGCACGGTCGGATCGGCGGGCGGCGCGAAGAACGCGAGGACGAACCAGGCGCAGTGGCCGCCGACGAACAGCCCGAGGCCGACGAACCAGGCCGGCTCGCCGTCGCGCGCGTCGAGCCACGCGGCGACGACGGCGAGGACGAGCAGCGTCGCGCTCCACAGCCAGGCCCACCACGGCACGGCGGGGAGCTTACCTTTCGCTCTCGGCTCGTTCGCGCCCTACGCTGGGGCTCACTGCCGCGCCGGCCGCCGGGCCGCCCGCGCTGAATGGAGGAACTCGATGATTCTGAGCATCAAGGGCCTGGCCGTTGCCGGCGCCGTCCTGATGGGAGGGTCGATCCTGCTCGTCGGCCTCGCCGCGATGATCGGCGGTGTGAGCGCCGTCGAGCCGTCCGGCCGGAGCGGCTACTTCGGCGCGGACTTCCTGCTCGCCTTCGCCTCGATCTATCCGGGCTACCGGGGCACGCCGGAGCTCGGCGACACGATCGTCGGCACGCTCTACGGCCTGGTCGGCGGCGCGGTCGCGGGCGCGCTCGTCGCCTGGATCCACAACCGCTTCGCGCGACCGCGCGCGACGAGCTGAGCGAGCCGCAATCGACGGCTACGACGAGCGCAACCACCACCCCCGCAAAGCGGTCTCCCCTGGTGGCGGGTGGGGGGTAGGGACGGTAGAGGGGCCGCGAGCGGGCCCCCTCACCCCCCCACCACCTCCCTGAGCTCCCCCGGCGCGTCCGCCGCCAGCATCTGCGCCGCGCTCGCCCCTTCGTCCGTGCGCACGTCGAGCGAAGCGCCCGCCGCGACGAGCGCGCGAGCCATCGCGATGTCGCCGTGCTTCGCGGCCGCGTGCAGCGCCGTGTAGCCGCCCTTCTGGCGCGCATCGGGATCGGCTCCGCGCTCGAGCAACAACGCCACCGTCTCCGCGCGCCGGCTCGCCGCCGCGCCGTGCAGCGGCCGCAGCTCCGTCCCGTTCGTCGCGACCGCGTCGACCGGCGCGCCCGCGTCGAGCAGCAGCCGCGCCGCCTCGAGATGGCCGAAGAAGCACGCGAGGTGCAACGGCGTGAAACCGTCGGCCGAGCGCTCCTCCACCGCGCGCCGCTCGACCGCGACGAGCTCGCGCAGCCGCTCGACGTCGCCGACCGCCGCCGCCTCGCAGACGTCGAGCGCGCCCGCGTGCCCGCGCAGCAGCGCGACGAGGTCCTCGCGCATGTGATAGCGCGCCACGAGCAGCGCCGACACGCCGCGCTCGTCGCGCGCGCGCGCCAGCGACGGATCGGCCTCGAGCAACGTCGCAAGGGCGACCCGGTCACCGGACGCGATCGCCTCGAACACGGAGTGGGAGCTCATCGGAAGTCCTCCTGGCAATGGTTAGCCAGGCTAACTATTCTCGCCGGCCGTGTCAGCCCCCTCCCGAGCGCGGGCCGCCGAGCGGCTCCACCGCACCGCGATCGGCCTGCTCCGGCGCCTGCGCGTCTCGGACGTCGACGCCGGGATCGGCCCGGCGCGCCTGTCCGCCCTCTCGGTGCTCGTCTTCGGCGGTCCCCGCACGCTCGGCGCGCTCGCCCGCGCCGAGCAGGTCCGCCCCCCGACGATGACGCGCATCGTCACGGGCCTGGTCGACGCCGGCCTCGCCCGCCGCCGCGCGGACCCCGCCGACGCGCGCTCGGCGCGGATCAGCGCGACCCCGAAGGGCCGCCGCCTGCTCGAACGCGCCCGCGGCGCCCGGCTCGACGCGCTCGAGACGCTCCTCGAGCGGCTGTCGCCGAGCGAGCTGCGCGCGCTCGAGACCGGGATCGCAGCCCTCGAGCGCGAGCTCAGCGACGCACGAACGTGACGAGCGCGGGCCCCGAGAGCAGCCCGCTCGCCGCCGCCGCCCGCACGCGCACGTCGGTCCGCTCGCCGTCGAGCGCAACCTCGAGCACGAGGTCGTGTGCTCCCGCGACCATGCTCAGCTCGCCGTTCACATCGACCTCGAAGTGCGCCACGTCGCCGGTCGCGACGACGCGCACCGTCGCCGAGGACGCGTCGGTGCGCACCACGCGCGCCGCCGGCTCGACGAGCACGATCTCGGGCGCGCGCGGCACGAACGGCATCGCGGCGAGCACGCCCGCGGCCTCCGCGCGCACCACCGCGGGATCGAATAGCCAGCCTGCGAGCGCGTCGAGCATCCGCGGCTCGCCGTCGACGAGCAGGTGGCTCTTCGCGAGCGCGCCCTCGCTCGCGTCGAAGCGCCCCGAGCGCGACACGACGACGTGCTCGCCGCCGCCGAGCGCGCTGACGCCGACCGTCGGCTCGAGGCTGTCCGCGTCGAGCACGACCAGACTCGCGACCGCATCGACGAGCACGCGCTCGCCGACGACGTACACGAGGTGGGCTTGCTCGAACGGAAGAGCGCCGTCCTGCGAACGGAGCTGCGCCACTTCGCTTCCGTCGCGCACGTCGAGTGCGACGCTGCTCCATGGAGATGTGACGAAGATCCGCGCGCGCGCCTCGTCGAGCTCGATGCAGGGTGCAGCCGGCTGCCCTCCCCCCGGCTGCCAGTTCCAGCGCAGTGCTCCGGTCGCCACGTCCCAGCAGAAGACCTGGAACCAGTCGCCGGTCGACGCGACGAGCACCGTCCCGTCCTTCGAGAACTCGAGCACGCGGACGGCCGGCGGGTGGAACAAGTCGGTGTGCTCGAGACGCTGCATGCGCCGGCCCTCCGGCAGGGACCAAAGGACAGCGAACGCGTCCTCCCCGCCGGATGCGAGCAGAGCGCCATCCGGCGCGAATGCGAGCGAAGCCACGCACGAACCGTGCTCGCCGAGCTGCCGAAGATTGCCGTCGTGCCACACGGCGACAGTGCCTTCACGCGTGCCGAGCGCCACTCGCTCCCCGGACGCGCTCAACGCGCCGCTGGAAATCCGCTCGCCCTCGATCGCGAGCTCCGTGAGCACGGCTCCGCTCGCGATCTCGACGACTCGAGCACTCCGTTCGCCGAGCGCGAGCAATCGTTCACCGTCTCGAGAGAAGCTCAGCTCGATCGACAAGGTGTCCGACTCGAACGCCATCGCGTCGTGGATCCTTTCCAGCGCAGCGACGTCCCAGATCTCGAGCCGCCCGTCGAACGACGCGGTCGCGAGCCACCGGCCGCTCGGAGCCAGCGCGTGTCGGTAGAGCGGCGCGCCGGTCGCGATCGACCATCGAATGCGACCGCTGGCCGGCTCGAAGCCGTGCACGTCTCCGCTCGGTCCCTCCAGCGCGACGAGCGAGAGGTCACGCTCGGGCGACGCGATGGCACCGCTGGCCGACATGTGCCCGTACTGGAAGAGCGAACGGCCGCTCCGCGCGTCGAGGCACTCGACGTCGCCGTCGGGGTGAGCGACGAACGCCCGCTCCCCGTCGCTCGACCACGCCCAGTCCAGGTCCGTGCCGTCCGCCCCGCGCTCCCACAACCGCACGCCAGTCACGCTGTCCCAGGCCCGCGCCGGCTCG
>CAZGTQ010000083.1:0-13340 GCA_964528575.1 uncultured Planctomycetaceae bacterium
GTTGCCCCAGGGCGGCATCGGCGTGCTTGGCGGCGCCGGCACGGCCGCCGCGTCCCTGGTAGCCCCGCCGGGCGCGATCCCGGCCAGCCTCACGGGACAGGTGGTGCACCACGCCTACGCCACGGTGAGCTTCGTCACCGGACGCGTCACACTGACCAGTAACGCAATCCCGACGGTGCTCGTGCCGTAGCGCCCCCAACCGAGGAGGGCTGCCGCATCCTCTGGGAAAGGGACGTAAACCACGGCAAAGTGCATTGCGTTCTCGTTTCGAAGAGTACGGGCTTCGGCGGTTCGATCACGCGCATTCGAGCAAGGATGCGCGGTCGCGAGCGCTGCGTCGGCCCGGGCGCGCTCTCGCGACAGATCCTTGTCCGTCTCCTCGCGCTCGACCCGCAGCAACGCGACGTGCTCCTCGCGCTCGTCGCGCACCTTCTCGTCCGCGTCGGCGCGCTCCTCGCGCAGGTCGCGATCCTCGACCACGCCTCGAGAACGCGCTCGAGTTCAGGCCGGCCCGCGGTCGGGTCGTCCTAACGCGCCGATCGCGTGGGACGGGACATCCACGTCTCGGTGAGCGACTAGGCGGCAGCGGCGCGGCGATCTCCACGAGGAACCCGGAGGCGCGCTGGCGTCGCTGTTCCTGGCGGTTCCGCTCGTGCTCGTGGGTCTGTTGTTCTTCGCCAGCGGCGCGATCGACAAGTGGCGCGGACGCCGGTGGTGGCGCGCGTCCTAGCGGGACAGTTGCGCACTGACGTCGCGACCGATTGCGGGGCACACCGCGCTCCTCCGAGTGGCGGTGAGCGGGGAGGCGCACCGCCTCGGGGAACCGAGCTTGTCGTCGCGCAACGGGCTGGCTAGAGTCCGACCGCCCCCTCTGACACGCAAGCACCGCCGCACCCCCCAAAAGGCGGTCGAAAGAGTCCTCGGATGACGGAGAGCGTTGCCCCCAATTACGGGTTCGAGGTCACAGAGGTCCCCGAGGGACATCGCGTCAGCTACCAGCGAACCGAGGCCGGGAGCGGCGCGAAGGTCAAGATCGGCTGCCTGCTGGCCGGGGTTGGGGGCCTCTGCCTCGTGCTACTCGCGTTCCTCCCCTTCTGCGCGATCTTCGAGATCCCCATCATTGCCTTCCTCGGATACAAGGTCTACCGCAGGTACAAGCGCCGTATCGAGCATCCGACGAGCTTTCTGATCACGAAGGACCACATCGTGATCGGCCAGAATCGCTTCGACCGCAAACACGTCTCGAAGGTCTACGTCGCCGATCCCGCGGGGAATGAAGTGTATGCCTATTCCTCCAGCTCCGGCGGCTACGTGATGGGCGGCACTGGCATGGCAGGGGCCGGGCTTGCCGGGGTGAACGCCGCCAGCGGCGCAATGATGAGCTCAGCGCGCCAATTCGGCGCTTCGCTCAACCGCGACCTCCAGGCGATCAGCGCACAGATCCGCTTCGAGTATGGCGAGGAGGACGTGCTTCTCGCCAATGGTCTGAGCCCGGCGCGCGCCCGCGCGTTGCTCGACGCTGTGATGAAGTCCATGTCGAAGGGGTCAACGCCGTAACGACAGGGTCATGCGCGGAGCGTCGGACCGAGCGTCTGCCGGCGGGCGCCTTTCGCGCCTGCTTGCGCGCTGTCGCCCGTACGACGCAAGAGGTCTTCTGTTGCTGATCCCGGCGTGGAGCTCGTTGTCGGCCTTGCTGGTGCTGTGGGCGGAGATCGCGTCGTCCGACGGCTTTCCCGCATACGTGTTCTACGCGTTGGGCGCCGTGGCGCTGTCCGGCGGGTTTCTCTTGCTCTGCACTCTCATCGCGGCCGTCGGCGCCCGGAGCTGGTGTTGGGGCCTCGCCTGGCTCTTCTTCGTTCCGGCCGCAGCCGTCGCCTCCGTAGGCTTCTACGTGCTCGGCCGCTGCATCGTTGTCGAGTGGCTCGGATACGGGCGGCACCCGACGCAGACGGAGCTCGTGGATCGATTCATCGAGCGCCGCGCGACGTTCGAAGAGCTACGAGAGTTCCTCTTCGGCCAGCTCGCGCGCTCGGAGGGCGAGCCGTACGACTGGGGTGCGGTCGTCGAGTTCCACGGTGAGCGCACGCCCAGGTACTTCGAGCTCATCGATGCGGTCGATGCCCAGTGGGCGGGGATCGTCGACGTAGAGGCGCGCGAGCTGCGGGTCGTGGTCACGACGCGGGGCTTCTCGGCCAGTGGCTCGGACGCCGGTTATCTGTACTCGCCCACGCCGCCTTCGAGGTTGCTCCGGTCGCTCGACGAGATTCCCGCCCAGATGAACGGAAGCTGGCACGTCGGCCTCGGTGACGACTGGTACCTCCAGTCGAGCTCTTGGTAGCCCTCGCGAGCGGAGGCGAGAGCGGGACGGACGTTCGGCTGTCCACGACGACGCACACGCTTCCCCACGTACACGCACGCGAGCTCCGGCGCCGCGCGCTCGAGATCCCCCGGATCGCTGGACCGCGAGCTGTCGTCGGTCCGGTCCGCCACCGCGCCCGGGGCCGCGTGACGTCGGCGCGACCTCATGCCCGGTGCCCCGGGAGAGAGGGTCGGGACCGAGTGCCGTCGCACCGACCGGTGAAGTCACCGACTCCGTCCCGGAGTTGGGACTTGCGGGGGCCCTGCTCCCCGCGGCCTTCCGGCGCGCCCCGGTGGCCTCGGGGAGCCCCGTCGGAGCGCGGTCCCGGCCCCGACGGGCCGCGCCGGGGCGGTTCGGCGACCGCCACCGGGGCAGCGGGGCCCTCGACCGACGCCTTTCGAGGAAGGAGAGGGGCGCCCCTGGGGTCGCGCGTGCCGATCCGGGAGCGGGCGAACCCTCGCGAAAAGTCCTCGGATTTCCGCGCGGCGCCAGGGCTTCTCCGACTCATGATGGGGCGCGACCGGGCCGCGAGGGCGGACCGGCACTCTTCCGCTCGCGCCTGCGCCGTACCCTTCGTTCCGCGTGACCGATCGTCGGTAACAGCCTGAGCAACCCGCTACCGAGATCGAATCTCGAGGATCGCATTCACATGGGTAAGCGACTCTACGTCGGCAACCTGTCCTGGGACACCACCGAAGACACGCTCCGTCTCGCCTTCGAGCAAGACGGCCGCCGCGTCAACGAGGTGCACATCGTCTCCGACCGCGACACGGGCCGCCCGCGCGGCTTCGCCTTCGTCGAGATGGGCTCCGATGCCGACGCGCAAGCGAGCATCGAGGCCCTCGACGGAGCCGACCTCGACGGCCGCAACATCAAGGTCAACGAGGCCCAAGAGCGTCAGCCCCGCGGCGGCGGCGGCGGCGGAGGCGGCGGTGGACGTGGTGGTGGTGGCGGCGGCGGCGGCCGCTGGTAGGACCCGCGTCCGGTTCAGTTCAAGGCGGGCGGCGCTCGGGACACCGGGCGCCGCCCGCTGGCACGACGGCCGAGCCATCGACGCTCGCCCACGTGTTCCCCCCGACGAGCGAGAGCATGGCCAAGGGAAAACAACGTCCGACGTTCCAGAAGCGACGTCGCGAGATGGACAAGCAGGAAAAGCGCGCCGAGAAGCGCGAGCGGCGGCGCGAGCGCAAGGAGGAGAAGACGCGCGGCGATACCGACTCCGATCCGGAGCGCGAGACTCCCGACGCCGAGGCGGAGAGCGGGCCACACCCGGAGGCCGACTGACCTCGCGCGCGGCTGCGCGCTCCCGATCGGGCGCGCGCCGCACCGGCCGGGAAACGCCGGCCACAGGATCCGACGCCGCGCAGCCGTCGCCCCTGAAGGCAGTCTGGTCGCCGAGCGTCGTCGCGACGACGAGCGCGTCCCGCCCGCGAGCGGGTCCTCCTACCAACTCGGCTCGATCGGCGAGCGCGCCGATCACCTCGCGATGCCGGACCGGCGCACGCGTTCGAGGAGGTCGTCGACTTGCGCCCTGCTCTCGGGGTCGATGCCGATGATCGCGTCCGCCTCGAGCAACGTGAGCTCCGCGGCCCCGACGGCGCCGCTCGAGAGCTGGCTCCTCGCTCGCGCCAAGAGCCCCGACACTTGCTCATCGACGTGCGCGCGCTGCTCTTGGTCCTGCCTCCACTCGCTGCGCAGTTGGCCCCGGAACGTCGCGCTCGCCGATCCGATCAGGACGAGCAGCACGCCCGCGCTCGCCTCGACCACGAGCCGGGTCCGACGCGTGGCCGGCCGCCCGACGGGCACGCGCAGCAGCGTGTCGAGGTAGGGCCTCAACTCCGGCAGCCCGACGTGGAGTCCCACGCCGAGCACCAGAAAGACGCCGACGAAGATCGGGATCACGGGCAGCACGACGCTGCAGAGCAGCGCGAGGCCCACCAAAACGGCATGTCGCGCGCCGAGGCGTGGAAACCCCGGCGCGAAGGGCGGCCGTCGCGCCCCGATTCGCTGTTGCATGGCTCCTCGAACGCGCCGCCCGGCGGTCGCGTCACTCCCAACCGGCTCCATCGGCCATCGGCCGCGCGGATCTGGACCGATCCCGGGCGAGCCTTTTCGATCGAGCGCGATCTGCGCCTGCCTCGTGCTCGTCGAGCGCGCGTCCAGGCGTGCGTTGACCAACCCGCAGCTCCGTGGTGCAGTGGCCCTCGAGCCGCCGAGCGTGCGCCGAAGCCGGCGTGAGCTTCGGGGGCGAGCTTGCCCTTGGTGAGGCGAAGCCACACCCATGATCAACCGCTCCGTTCTGATCGTCCGACCCAAGCAACCGTTTCTCGACTGGGCCGCGCTGTCGAGCGAGTCGGGAGTCGTGCCGAACGTCGACGGCGAGCAGACGGCCTACCTCGTTCCGTCGTGCGGCACCGACGACGACGTGCGGGAGGTCCTGCACGAGGTGTGCGTCATCGTGTTCGAGAACGAGCTGTGGGGCTGGCACACCGACCAATCGAGATGGCCCGAGAAGCGCGACCTCGAGACCTTCGAGGCGTGGTTCTCGATCGAGGTGCACACGCTCGTCGAGGACCTGTGCGACTACGAGCTCGTCGACGAGGACGACGACTAGGGCGACGAGGTCCGCGGGCGCGAGGCGCCGCGGCGTCATCGCCGTTCCTGCGCGATCCAGGGCGCGGCGCAGCGCGTCTGTGTCCGTGGGGCCGAAGGAGCGAGTCCTCTGCTAGAGTGATGCGCGCGTCCCCACGGCGAGCTCGTGTCGAGAGACCTGATTCCCTCCCAGGCAGGACGGAGGGCCGATCTATACGGCCTTCCGCATCCGATCCACCTGTTCGAGTTCCTCACCGACTCGCAACACTACCACTTGGGGCTCGCACCTCGGGACGGCGAGTCGCTCTCGGCCGCGATGGATCGCCTCGTCGCGGCGAGCCTCGACCGACTGCCGGCCGGCGCGCGTGTCCTCGACGTCGGCGCCTGCTTGGGCGGCACGCTGGCTCTGCTCGCACGCTCCGGCTTCGCCGCGGTCGGCATCGATCCCGACGCGAGGCCGCTGGCCTACGCGCGCAAGCTCCTCCCCGCGGCCGTCGAGCTCGTGCCGTGCGCACTCCACGAGTACGAGAGTGAGCCGATCGACGCAATCCTCCTGACCGAGGTCCTCCAGCACCACCCCGACCTCGACGTGCTCCTGCGCCACTGCCGCTCGCTCCTCGTGGACGGCGGAGTCGTCCTCGTGCACGACGCAGCCGTCCACGTCGCGGTGAGCTTCGAGCGAGTGCCCTACCACCCCGACGGCGCCCTCGCGCGGGCTGCGCAGGGAGCGGGGCTCGTCGTCGAGGAGCGCGTCGACCTCACGGCGCAAGTGGCGCCGACGCTCCCGCGCCTCGCGCGCGAGGTGCTCGAGCAGCGCGCCGCGATCGTCGCTTTCTTCGCGCGCCGCGCGGGTGTCGAGGACGAGCTGACGGAGCTGCACGCGCACGTGCGCCAGCTCGAGGCCGGCTTTCGCGACGGCCACCTGACGTACGAGCTCACCGTCCTGCGCCGGCCCGCGCTCTCCTCCGCATGAGCGAGCGGGCGCTCCGTCGATATGCCACCGCTGCCACGGCGCTGCTCGCGCTCGCGGCGGGTTGCGCCCCAGCGGATGGCGCGCCCGAGCCGCAGTGGATCGAGCTGGCGGCTCTCGTCGAGCCCCGGGCCCGCGAGGGCCTGTGGCGCTCCTTCGCGCTCGAGGCGCACGAGTGGACGCCCGTCGGGCTGCCGGGCGTCTTCGGCGCCACGGTCCCGTCCGCGGACGGCGCTCTTCCGTTGGCCCGCGACGTCGCGCCGCGCCTGCGCTTCGCCGAGCGCGAGCTCACGTACGTCGACGGCTTCGATCCGCGCGACGTGGATCCGGCCGACCCGAGCACGCTCGGCACCCCGGGCACGTTCGTGCTGGAGAGCGACTTGCTGCTCGTCCTCCTCGAGGAGGGCGCATCGCCTCCCAGCGGCGTCCTGCTGCGCTGTTTCGACGGCGAGCGCCGGCGCAAGGGCCGCTCGACGCTGGCGGTCGGCGAGCTCTCCGGGACCGGCTTCCTGCTCGACGCGGCGCGCCCCGACGTCCGCGTGCCGATCGGCGCGGGCGGCGAGCGGACGCTGCGCTTCGCGGCGAGCGTCGCGCCCTGGCCGGAGCCGGGAGCCACGGCCGACGCGACGCTGCACCTGCGTTTCGGCGGCGAGACGATCGCGAGCATCGCGTGCGCGCCGGAGCCGGCGCACCACGAGGTCCGGCTCCCGGCGGCGCCGGCGGAGCGCGAGCTGCGCTTCGAGCTCGAAGGCGACGGCGTCGTGTGCGGCGTGCACGCGCCCGTCGTCGGGCCGGCGCAGATCGGGCTACCGGGCGCGCGGCCGTGGGCCGACGCGCGCCCGGACGTCGTGCTCTTCCTCGCCGACACGTTCCGCGCGGACAATCTCTCGTTCTACGGCGGCGAGCACGACGTGACGCCGAACCTCGACCGCTTCGCCGGCGCGAGCCTGCGCTTCGCGCGCGCCTGGGCGCCGGCGCCGTGGACGCTGCCGTCTCACGCGTCGATGATGCTCGGCCTGCATCCCTACGAGCACGGCGCGACCTCGAACCGGCGGCAGCCCGCGTCCGAGCTGCCCTACCTCGCGGATCGGCTCGCCGAATGCGGCTATCGCACGGTCGCGGTGACGGAGGCGGGCTTCGTGTCGCGCTCGTTCGGGATGGACCGCGGCTTCGAGCACTTCGAGGAGCGCGCGCACGCGGGCGCGGAGCGGACGACGCGGCGCGCGCTGGAGCTGCTCGGGGCGGACGACGGACGGCCCGTCTTCCTGTTCGTGCAGACCTACCACACGCACGCGCCGTACTCCGTCTCGGACGCCGCGCGCGCGGAGCACGGAGCGCGCCTGGGGATGCGCGAGGGTTGGGACGAGCTCCAAGAAGCGCTCATTCCCGGCCTACGGCGGATGCTCGTCGAGGACGGCGCGGTGGGGCCGCAGGCGGACGAGAGAGCCGTCGTGTTCGCCGCCCTCAGGCGCGACGACTGGTATCGGGCGTTCAACGAGATCGCGACGGCGGCGGGCATCGAGCAGCTCGATCCCGCGTCCCGCCGGGGCGTGATGCAGCGCTTGCGCGCGCTCTACCTCGGCGGCGTCGCCGACCTCGATGCAGCGTTCGGGCGCTTCATCGAGGCGCTGGATGCGCGCGATCGCGGAGCCCGCACGCACGTGGTCTTCACGAGCGACCACGGCGAGCACTTCGGCGAGCACGCGCTGTTCTTGCACAGCGTCGGCGCGTTCGAGGAGGTGCTGCGCGTGCCGCTCCTCGTGCGCGGTCCCGGCATCGTGCCGCGGGTCGAGCGCTTCGCCGCCAGCCTCGTCGACGTGCCGGCGACGGTGTGCGACCTCGCGGGGGTCGCTCCCGATCCGCGCTGGCGCGGGACGTCGCTCTTGGGCCTCGAGGAGGACCGGCCGGTGTACGCGTTCGATTGCCATCCCGCAGACCCGGTCGCGGCGGCGGTCGACCGCGAGCTCAAGCTCGTGTACCCGCTCGAGGGCGCAGCGCTCGAGCACGACGCGCCGCGCTACGTGTTCGACCTCGAGCGCGACCCGGCGGAGGCGGAGAACCTCGCAGCCTCGATGGGGGCCGAGCTCGGCCCGCGCGCGGCCGCGCTCGCGGACGCGGTGCGCGAGGTTCTCGAGCCGCGCGTCGCGCCGGCGGGAGCGGTGCTCTCCGACCGGCAGGCGCTCGAAATGCGCGCGCTCGGGTACGCCGGGGAGGACGATCGATAGCGCGGCGCGTCGAGAGCCGACCCGGAGACGCGCGGCGCGTGCGCGCCGAGCTCCGCGGCAACGAGATCACGCTCGCTGGCACGAAGAACGGCGCGCACGGCTTCACGCTCGTCGTCGTGCGCTCGGGCGACGACGAGCTCTACCGTTCGATCGGCGGATCGAGCTCACGGCAGCCGCACGCGAATGACGGCTCCGACGACTCCGGCGCCGTAGTCGAGGTCGACCTTGGTGTAGAGATGGCCGTCCTCGCCGAACCAGAGCTCGCCGCCGGTGAACCGCCGCACCGTGGCGTCCGCCTGGCCGTCGCCGTCGACGTCGACCGCGCCGGGGGACGCGAGGAGCACCTGCGCCGAGGAGAGCTGATCCGCGCTCGGCGCGAAGAACAGGTACTCCGGATTGAACGAGCTCGTCAGCCAGGTGAACGCGACGCGACCCTGCGGGTCGATCGCCATCGACCTGCAGCCCCCGAACGGCGTGAGCGGGACCCCCGCGACCACGTCTCCCTCGGTGACCAGCACGGCGCCGTCGTGCACGAGCACGTCGTTGGAGCTGTTCGGGCCGTCCGTGACCGCCCGCACCAGGTAGCTGCCGGTCTCGTTGATCACCACGTCGTCGAAGCGGACGTAGCGGCGACCCGGTGCTCCGACGACGGGATCGTTCCAGCGCAGCGGGACGAGGCCGTCGACGTAGAGCGCCGAGCGATGGCTCGGCGCCAGGCCGTGCACGTTGAGGCAGTGCGCGTGGTGCAGACCGTCGGGGGTGACGTCGAACCCGAGCAGACCGAACTGGTCGTCGATCGTGAGCCCGTCGACGACCTGTCCCGTCGCGAGCACGATCGTGGGCTTCACGAAGTCGACGGCGCCGCGGTAGAGCACCTGATTGACCGGTCCGCCCGGACGGCGCACCTCGGCGACGAACCACGACGAGCCCGTATCCGTGCGCTCGACCTCGCCGAACGTGGTGACGATGTGCCCGGCCTCGTAGCCGGGCGCGGGAGCGCCGGCGGCGAGGACGACGCCGAGGTCGGTCGTGAGCGCGAGCGTGCCTGGGCCCGACGCGACGGCCGTGAAGGCTCGCTCGTTCTTGGACTGGAGCGGCGCCTGGAGGCCCAGATGGGCGGCCGAGTCGAATCCGAACGGCGTGTCGCTGCCGCGCCAGACGACGCTTCCGTCGAACCACACGAACGCGTCTTGGCCGGCGGGGAGCTGGAGTCGGCCCGCCATCCCGATGCGGCCGGCACCATCGCGCTGCGGCGCGTGGACGAACGCCACGGGTAGGCCTCCGCTGCCGGGCGGCACGTCTCCGACCTGAAGGAGCACCTCGACGCGGACTTGAGCGGCCGCCGGGGCAATCGAGCACAGCGCGAGCACGAGCGGACCGAACGACGAACGAACGCGCAGTCGGAACATGCGTTTCCTCTCTGACGATGGGGGAGCACGGGCGGCCGCGCTCAGATGCACGCCCGACGCGAATCCTGCGCGCGGCGACCGAATCGTTACGTCTTCGACGCGGGTGGCGCGAAGGTCGCGAGGAACGCGATGCCGCCTCCCGGCGACGAGCCGTCCTCGAGGGCTCGAAGCCGCCGAGGGTCGGTCCTCGATGCGCAAGGCGAGCCTCGGACTCGAGGACCGAGGCTCGCCCTGGACGCGATGCGCGGCGGGTGGAGAGGACGCGAAGCTGCCGCGCGCTCGGCTCAGAACGTCAGGTCGAAGTTGTAGTAGGGGTTCGTCCCCTGGATCCAGTCCTGGTCCGTCAGCAACGGCCCGCGCGTGTTGCCGGGCGCGATCGAGTGCTCGACCGCGTTGTCCGCGCCGTCGTTGCGGATGAGCAGGTTGTCCTTGCCGACGATGCGGAAGCCGAACGCGCTCGCGCGCACGGTGTTCTGCTCGAAACGGTTCGCGTCACCCTCGGTCGCGATCGCCGCTTCTCCGCAATTGCTGACCACGTTCCGCGCGACGAGGCCGTTGCTCCCGGCGATGATGCCCGACTTGAACGCGCCGTCGACGACGTTCTCGACGACGGTGGCAGAGTCGTTCAGGACGACGATGCCGTTGTCGAGCGGCGAGTCGACGCGGCAGCCGCGGACGGTCGCGGCACGGTGTGCCTGGATCGCGTCGCCGCCCGGAGTTCCCACCAGCCGGCGTACGACGCATCCGTCGGCGACCGAGCCTTCGCCGACCTCGATCCCCAGCGCGCCTTCCTGCACGACGATGCAGTCCTTGGCGATGCTGTAGGCGAGCAAGCTGATGCCGAGGCGGGAGTCGCCGCGCACGTTGCAGCTCTCGAGGCGGCTCTGGCTCGCCACGAAGGCGGCGACGCTCGCGTCGTCGGCCGTGCAGTCCCTCGCGACGGACGCCTCGGAGAGCTCGAAGCCCTGGCCGACCGAATCGGCCGTGCAGTCGACGACGGTCGAATCCCTCGCGTTGAAGCCGATCGACCCCCCGCCCCCCGCCCGGCACCGCGTCGCCGTCGAGCGGTTCATGAAGTAGGAGCTGAACGGCCCGGACGCTGTGGCGCTGGAGTCCTCGATCGTCGCGTTGAACAGGGAGAATGCGTGCGCTCCGTTGCCCGCCGAGCTACAGGCGCGAGCGATGCAGCCGAAGCCGAGCGTCACGCCGGTGGCGTCGTTGTCTCTCGCCTCGCACGCCTCGATGTACGTCAGCGACAGGGCGAAGCCGACGATGTTGGCGTCGGCGACGACGTTGCGGACGTTGCCGAACGAGTGGATCTCGATGCCGGTCGCCCAGTTCGTCACCCGGCCGTTGGCGACCGTGAGGTGCGAGAAGCCGTCGAGGAGCACGACGCCTTCTCCCGGCGACCCGCCGCCGTCGAGCGTGAAGCCGCCGAGGTCGATCGTGACGTGGTTCGCCGCGACGCGGATGCCGTCCTGCCCGGGGAGACCCGTCAGGTCGTGCGCGACGCGGTAGAGACCGGGGTCGGTGATCGTGATGCCGAGCGTCGTGATCGGCTGCGCGATCAGGTCGGGTGAGACGAAGGGGACTTGCGACGCCCGCGCGGGGGACGTGAGCCAGGACCCGACGAATGCGGCGAGGGCTACGCATGCCAGCAGCGCGATGCCGCCGGGCACGTGGCGGAACGAGGCCTTCGATGTGGTCACTAGAGATCTCTCTTCTTCTTGTGGTCCGTAGGGTTGGCCGAAGGAGCCACGGTGTCAGCACTTCCGTCCATGCGTGAGGCGAGCCTCGGACCCGACGGAACCGAGGCTCGCTGGACGCGTGCGCGGCGGGTGGAGAGGACGCGAAGCTGCCGCGCGCTCGGCTCAGAACGTCAGGTCGAAGTTGTAGTAGGGGTTCGTCCCCTGGATCCAGTCCTGGTCCGTCAGCAACGGCCCGCGCGTGTTGCCGGCCGCGATCGAGTGCTCGACCGCGTTGTCCGCGCCGTCGTTGCGGAAGAGCAGGTTGTCCCTGCCGAGGACGAAGAAGCCGATCGCGCTCTTGCGGACGGTGTTCGACTCGAACCTGTTCGCGTCGCCCTGCGTTCGGATCGCGGGACCGCTGCAGTCGCTGACGAGGTTGCGCGTGACCACGCAGTGGCTCGCCGCCACGATGCCGGCCTCTCCTGCTCCGCGCACCACGTTGTGCGAGATCGTCACGAGGTCGCCCAGGGCGACGATGCCATGGACGAGCGGCGCGTCGACTCTGCACTCGCGCACGGTCGCGGCCTCGTCCGCGACGATCGCGCTGCCGCCCGCGGGGCCCGACTGCGGCAGGACCGTGCACCGATCGGCGACGGAGCCGGCGCCGACGCGGATCCCCACCGCACCTCCCTGCGAGACGGTGCAGCGCTCCGCGACGCTGTAGTCGAGCAACTCGATGACGTTGCGCGCCTCGCCTCCGGCCGTGCAGCCCTCGAGCCGGCTCCTCTCGGCCCTGAAGGCGGCGACGCTGGCGAGCGACGCCTCGCAGTCCCGGGCGATGGCGCCCGACGAGAGGTCGAAGCCGACGTCGTAGCCTCCGACGAAGCAGTCGACGACGGTCCCTCCTACGACGAAGAACCCCAGCTCACCTCCCGGGCCCGACGTCCGGCAGCGGCGCGCGACCGCGTCGGAGAGCGTGAACGCGCTGAACGCTCCCAGCGACTCCGAAACGCAGTCTTCGATCGTCGATCGGACGGCGTTGATCCCGGTGTTGCCGTTGTTCGACGCTCGGCAGGCGCGTGCCACGCAGTCGGAGAAGTCGATCCCGACGCTTCCGTTGTTGCGGGCGACGCACGCCTCGGCGTACGTCCTGCTGAAGGAGAACCCCTTCTCCGAGTTCATCTCGGAGATGACGTTGCGCACTGTCCCCTCGGAACGGATGTCGGCTCCGCGCGCCCAGTTGGTCAGGCGCCCGTTCGCGACCGTGACGTGGGATACGTCGAGCCCTTGCTCGATCCCTGTCCCGGTCCCGTCCGCGCCGCTCAACGTGAAACCGCCCAGATCGATCGTCACGTGGTTGGCTTCGACGCGGATGCCGTCCATGTCGGACATGCCCGTCAGGTCGGCCGTCACGCGATAGAGCCCGGGGCTCGTGATCGTGAACGGCAGCGCCCCGATCGGCGTCGCGACGAGGTCGGGCGAGACGAAGGGGTTCTGTGCCGAGGCGCGGGCGGGAGCCGTGAGCCAGCCGCCGAACGTCGCGACGAGTGCGGTGCACGCGAGCAGCGCGATGCAGGCATGGAGCTTGGGCAGCAGCGAAACCGTGATTGCTTTCAAGTGTCTCTCCTTGTCTTGTCCTGGAAGAGGCCTAGGCCCGTCGGGCTCGCTCAGAACGTCAGGTCGAAGTTGCTCTGCGGGTTGACGTTCTGGATCCAGTCCTGGTCCGTGATCAGCGGGCCGCGCGTGTTGCCCGGGGCGACCGAGAGCTCGGCGCCGTTGTCCGCGCCGTCGTTGCGGATGATCAGGTTGTCCTTGCCGGCGACCCGGAACCCGAAGGCGCTCGCGCGCACGGTGTTCTGCTCGAAGCGGTTCGCGTCTCCCTCGGTGAAGATCGCGGCGCCGGTGCAGCCGCTCACGGCGTTGTGCGTGACGAAGCCGTGCGTCGCGGCGACGATTCCGGCCGCCCCCGCGCCGCTGACCGTGTTGCGCGTGATCGTCGCGTCGCTGCCCGTCGCGACGATCCCGTTCGCGGCGGGCGCGTCGACGGTGCACTCGCGGACCGTGGACGCGCGCCCGACCCAGATCGCGTCGCCGCGC
>CAZGTQ010000084.1:0-33806 GCA_964528575.1 uncultured Planctomycetaceae bacterium
TCGACGGAGCGCGCGGACACACGATCTACTCGATCCGCGTCCCGGAGGACGGGCTGAAGCTGATCAACTACAACGTGGCGCCGGGCCCGGCCCTTGCCGTCGTCGGCGACGTCGACGGAGACGCCGTGGCGGATTTCGCCATCGGGTCCGCGTTCGCGGGCGAGGACGACCGCGGTCGCATCGTGCTTCACTCAGGCTCGGACGGCGCCGTCCTACGGACGTGGGAGGGCGAGCGCGCCGGCGCCATGCTCGGCACGACGCTCCTCGCGCCCGGCGATCTCGACGGCGACGGCAAGCCGGACGTCGTCGGCGGAACGAAGCCGTCGTGGCAGGACGACACGGGGCCGGGCGAGGTGCGATCGTGGTCCGGAGCGAGCGGCGAGCTCCTCGCACGCTACGTACCGCCGGAGCCGTCGAGGCACTTCGGGTGGTCGCTCGCGCTCGTGCGCGGCGATGCTGAACAGCGACGCTTGCTCGTCGGCGATCCGTTCCACGCGCCTGCGGTCCACGTCTTCGATGCGCGGACGGGAGAGCACGTCGACTGGTGGCCGCAAACGGGACGAGGGGCTGAGGCCGCGGCGGTCCTGGGCACGGTGCTCGACGTCGGCGGGGACGGGGTGGAGGACGTGGCCGTCGTCGCGCCGAATTTCCTTCAAGACCGTCTCTGGATCGTCCGAGGGAGCGACGGCGACGAGCTGATGACTCTCGTCGTGCCTCCCGAAACAGACACGCGCTACAACGACTCCGTCGGCCTGCGCATGGACCTGCTCGGCCCCATCGAAGGCCAGATGTTGCTCGTGACAGCGAGCACGTCCGTGAACGATTTCGGCTGCATCGTCACCGCCTTTCGCCTCTCGGACGGCGCGATCGCGTTCGAGATCTTCGCCCCCTGAGCTACCGGTCCGCGACCACGGGCAGCGGCTCGACGAACGACGCCTCGTAGCGCGCGATCCGGATCGTCGCGCGCCGGCCCTGCGCGTTGAGGTGCGGGCTCAGATAGCGCCAGACGACGTCGCCGTCGCGCGTGACCTCGAACGCCTCGCCCGAGTTCGAGCTCGCGACGAGCGCGTTCCCGTTGGCGAGCGGCTGCACCGTACCGCGCGTCTCGCTGAAGAAGCTCTCCGGCGGCGTCGCGCTCCACTCCCACGTGATCTCGCCGCGCGCCAGGTCGACCTCGACGAGGCGCGAGAAGTCGCGCTCGAGACCGCCGTTGTCGAAGAGCAGCACGCGATCCTCGCGGACGAGCGTCGCTTCGTGCTGCACCTCGAGCTGGCCTCGGCCCCACGTGCGGACGACCGCGCCCCGCGTCCAATCGACGAGCGCCAGCACGCACTGGTTGCGCACCGAGAGCAGGAGCCGATCGGGCGCCGGCCAGTCGAGCGAGTTCGTGTGCAAGAGGTCCTCGGCGTCCTCAGCGAACTTCTCCGGCACCGGCGCGAACGCGAAGCCGTCGTGCGCGCGCAACAAGTCGTACACCGAGCGCTCCTCGAGCAGCTCGCCGCTCGCCGACAGCACCGCGACCGCGTCGTCGCGGATCCAGCGCTCCTCGCCCTCGTGCTCGACGCGGCGGCGCATCGAGGTCAACACCGCGATGCGACCGTCGGCGAGCGGCTCGACGTCGTGGTGCGCGTCGAGGTGCCGTCGCCAGAGCTCGCGGCCGTCCGGCGCGAGCCGCGCGACGAAGCCGACCTGGCCGCCGGCCAGGCCGCCGCGGCGGCGCGCCTCGGGCGGCGCATCGGACGCGAGCTCCGCGCCGACGACGACCAGGTCGCCGCCCGCCACGAGCTCCGCACGGCGGATGCGCGTGCAGCGCCCGACCTTCCACCGGCGCACGAGCGTGCCCGCGGGATCGAGCAGCTCGACGAGGCGCCGCGGGATCGTCGTCACGAGGTCGTAGCCCGGCTGCGAGCGCGCGGCGTCGCGCAGCGTGACGCCCACCTCCGACGGGTCCGCGACCTCCTCCGCGTAGCTGACGTAGCCGAGCCCGCCGAGCTCGTGGCGCTCGTCGCGCTCGTCGCGCACCGCGTCGTGAACCGCGTCGTGAACCGGGGCGCGCGCCGCCTGGGGCTGCTCCTCGGAGCAGGCGACGAGGGCGAGGAGCGAGAGCGCAGCGAATCGCACCGGCCGGCCCTCAGTACCCCAGCGCGTCGAGCATGCGCTCGGTCTCTGCGTCGACGTGCTCGTCGGCGACGAACGCGTCCCGCTCGCGCGCGACCCGCCACGCCAGGACCTCCGCGCGCATCGCCTCCGTGCGCTCGCGCTCGGCTACGGCGAGGTTCTGCAGCTCGAGCGGGTCGTCCGGCAGGTAGTAGAGCTCGTCGGGCACGCCCTCGCTCCAGATGTACTTCCAGCCGTCGCGCGTCAGCGCGATCTGGTCGCCACGCGTGACGCCCGGCTCGTTCGCGCGCTGCGTGAGGATGTGCACGAGGTTCGCGCGGCGCGCGAGGTCCGCCTCGGCGAACACGCGCCGCTCGGCCCAGATCGCGACGTCGGACGCGCTCGACGACGCCTCGAGATAGCGCGCGAGGCTCGCGCCCCCGATGCGCGCCGACTCCGCCGCGAGGCCGAGCAGATCGAGGCACGTCGCCGCGAGGTCGACCGCGGACGTCGGCGCGTCGACGAGCGAGCCCGCGCGGATGCGCTCCGGCATGCGCACGGCGAGCGGGACGCGCAACTGCTCCTCGTAGCTCCAGAAGCCGTGGCCGACGTAGTCGTGCTCGCCGAGGCCCTCGCCGTGATCGGACGTGACGATCACCAGCCCGGCGCGCCCGCGCTCGGCCGCGTCCCACGCGTCGAGGAGCCGCCCGACGTGGTGGTCGGTGTAACGCACCTCGCTCTCGTAGTCGTGCTGCTCGGCGAGGATCTCCTCGAGGGACACGAGCTCGCCCGGCTGCGCGCGCTCGCGGTAGAACGCGAGCACGTCGTCGTCGAGCTCGACCTCGAAGCCTTCGTGCTGCTCGCGCGGCGCGTGCGGGTCGTACACGTGCACCCACAGGAAGAGCGGCCGGTCCGACGGCTGCGCGAGGTACGCGATCGCGCGGTCGACGACGTCCTCGGCCGGACGCGTGTAGAGCTTCTCGTTGTGCTCGCTCCGCGTGCCGTCGCGGAAGTCCTCGTCGTAGACGTCGAAGCCGCGCGCGAAGCCCTTGCGCCCCGCGAGCACGCTCGCGCCGACGAACCCGCCCGTGCGGTAGCCCGCGCGCCGCAGCTCGTCGACGATCCACGGCAGGCCCTCGGGCAGCGTCGTGCCGTTCTTGCGCATGCCGTGCTCGCGCGGGTAGAGCCCGCTGAACAGCGTCGCGTGCACCGGGCCGGTGTGCGCCATGACCGTGTAGTGGCTCGCGAACAGCGCTCCCTGCTCGGCGAGCGCGTCGAACGCCGGCGTCGACTCGCGCGGATAGCCGTACGCGGAGACCGTGTCCTGGCGCAGCGTGTCGATCGTGACGAGCAGGAAGTCGGGCGAGCCGGCGCTCGTGCCGCGCTGCGCGAGACGCGCGCCGAGCTCGGCGGCGCGGGCTGCGTCGTCGCCGCACGCGGACAGGAGCGCGGCGAGGCAGGCGAGCGAGGGGAGGAGGGTGCGCATCGTCGAAGGGGTTGCTATACCTGCGGCGGACATCGAATAGGGAAGACGAATGACCAACGGAAGACAAGGGGCCCGTGCGGCGCTCTTCGCGCTCGCGAGCGGGCTCCTATATGGCCTTCTCGGATGTGGCCTTCTCGGGTGTGGAGAGGTGCGCTCGGCCGACGGGCCGCCGAACGTCGTTCTGGTCTCGTTCGACACGACGCGGGCGGACCACCTCTCGTGCTACGGCTACGGACGCGAGACGAGCCCGACGATCGACCGGCTCGCCGCGCAGGGCGTGCTGTTCGAGAACGCGGTCAGCCACTCGCCCAAGACCGCGCCGTCCCACATGTCGATCCTCACGGGGCTCCTGCCGGACGCCCACGGGGTGCGCAACCTCGCCGACGAAGGCAACCACGCGCTGCGCGACGGCGTCCCCACGCTCGCGACGATCTTGCGCGACGCCGGTTACCGCACGGCCGCGTTCACCGCGGGCGGCCACGTCGCCGCCGAGCTGGGCTTCGACCGCGGATTCGAGACCTTCGAGACCGGCGGCGGCGTCGAGGGCATCTTCGAGCGCGGCGCGGAGGCCGCCGAAGACTTCTCGGGCGACCCGTTCTTCCTCTTCCTCCACACCTACGAGGTACACGACCCGTACGTCCCGCCGCAGCGCTACCGGGAGATGTTCGCCGACCCCGCGTACGACGGCCGCATCATCGGCTCGCGCGACGAGCTCAAGGAGGCGTCGGGCAGCGAGTGGAAGAAGCAGCACGAGGTCTTCTGGGACCACGTCGACCCCTCCTCCGAGCGCGATGTCGAGCACCTGAAGGCGCTCTACGACGCGGGGATCCGCTACGCCGACGACGTGCTGGGCGACTTCCTCGAGGAGCTCGACGAGCTCGGCGAGCTCGAGCGCACGTGGGTCGTGTTCCTCTCCGACCACGGCGAGGAGTTCCACGAGCACGGCGGCTTCCTGCACGAGACGCTGTACCAGGAGGTGCTGCGCGTGCCGCTGATCGTGCGTCCGCCGGCGACGCTCGACGTCGATTGGGCGGGCCGCGAGATCGCGCAGCCCGTCGCGCTGATCGACGTGCTGCCGACGGTGCTGGAGCTGCTCGGCCTGCCGGCGACGCCCGGCGCTCAGGGCCGCTCGCTCGCGACGCTGATCGCGCGCGGCGAGGGCGGCGCCTCCAGCGTCCTGAGCCACTGGCCGCGCCAGGGCCGCTACGCGTTCCAGCGCGAGGGCTGGAAGCTGCACTGGGACGAGACGAAGGACGCGTACGAGCTGTACGAGCTCGCGCAGGATCCGGGGGAGACGCGCGATCTCGTCGGCGACCAGGGCGCGCTGCGCGACGACCTCGCCGGTCAGCTCCGCTCGCTGCGCGCGTGGTCGCGCGACGTCGCGGCGCAGGGCCCGCGCGGCGAGGCGCTCCCGCTGACGCCCGAGAAGCGCGACGAGTTGCAGGCGCTCGGGTACCTCGGCGGCGAGGGCACGAGCGAGCCCGACGGCGCGGACCAGAGGTAGGCGGCACCCTCGGCGAGCAGGAACGCGGCCGGGACGACGAGCTGGCACCAGATGCGCGGCAGCGCCGTCGAGACGTGCCAGCCGGCGTGGTTGGGCGTGACGAGGAACACCGCCGTCGCCGCCGCGACGAATGTCGCGAGCCAGGTCGCGGCGACGCGCGCCGTGCCGCCGCGGATCCACCCGACCGGCACGGCGACGGCGAGCGCGACGGCGAAGTACGCGAGGAGCTGCTGGCGCTCGAGCGTGCGCGCCGCCGCGGCGAGGACGAGCGGGACCCGGCTCGCCGCCTCGAGCGGGCTCGTCGCGAAGAGCGCCGCGACGTAGTCCTCCTCGTAGGGCGCGCCGCCGCAGCGCGCACGCAGCGCGAGCCACGCCAGGACGCCGAGCGCCCCGCCCGCCGCGACCGCGCCCGCGCAGCGCCACCTGCCGGCGGAGCGGTGCAGCGCGAGCGCGACGAGCAGCGCACCGAGCCCGAGCAGCGCGTCGGTCTTGAGCGCCGGCGCCGCCGCCGCCGCCAGCGCCGCGAGCGCGAGCCAGCCGCGCCCGCCGTCCGCCGCGTGCCCGCGCAGCGCGACGAGCGCGACGCCGAAGCACGCCGCGAGCGGCAGATCGGGGCCCGCTGGGCTCCAGCTCCCGCCGCCTTCCCACGGGTACAGCGCGATCGCCGGGATGCACAACAACAGCGTGAACGCGCGCCCCGCGGCCCCGCGCGCCGCCGACCACGCCGCGCCGACCGCGAACAGCGCGAGCGCGACGAGCCACAGGCACGCGACCGGCGCGTACGCCTCGATCGCGTCGTAGCGCTCGACCCACGCGCGCGGGTCGGGGGCCGCCACGCTCCCGGACGGATCCTCGGTCGCGCCCTCCTCGATCCAGCCCGCGAGCGCGACGAGCAGCGGCACGCCCAGCGGGTAGTCGACGTGGTAGTGCACGACCTCGGGGTCCTGGAACAGCGGCCCCTCGAGCGTGCGCTCGGCCAGCAGCGCCTTCGCCTTGAGCCCGTAGATCGCCTTCTCGTCGTAGCCGACGAACGGCGTTGCGCTCGCCGCTCCCAGCGCCGCGACGACGAGCAGCGCGACGAGGGCGAGCGGCGCGTCCGCGCGGGTCAGGCGGGGCAGCGCGCGCGGGCGGCGCAGCGCGCGCACGAAGCCGGCGAGAGCGAGCGGAGCGAGCGCCGCGACGACCGGCGCGAAGAGCACGCGGCCCGTCGCGAGCAGCGCGAGCTCGAGGCCGAGCACGAGCAGCGCGAGCCCGAGCGTGAGCGCCAGCGCCGCGCGGATCGCGGCCGATTCGTGGCGGCAGCGCGCGAGCCCGAGCAGGCCGCTCCCCGCGCCCCACGCGAGCGCCGCGATCGCGACGAGCGCGGTCACTCCCACGCCCGCGCCTCGATCTCGATCAGCTCGGCGGCCCGCTCGGCGGCGAAGCGGCGCGAGCTCTCCGCCTGCGGCGGCGGCCCGTGCGGCTGCGCGCGTGGATCGGCGCCGAACGCTGCGCTCTGCATGCGGTCGCGCCGCGCCCAGCGTCGCACGGACGGCTCCATGAGCAGGAGCCGCGGGTAGCAGTAGAACGCCGCGAGCTGCGCGCGCCGGTCGTGCGAGCCGACGTGCACGACCGCCGGCGCCGCGCTCGCGCGCGTCACGACGCGGCGCACGAGCTCCTCGAGGTGCGGCTGCGAGCCGTTGTCGAACAAGCGCGTCTGGGCGAGCGTCCGCGCTCGCTCGCGCAGGTCGTTCGTCGTGTCGACCGCCTCGAGCCACGTGCTCGCGTTCGCGAGGACCGCGAGCCCGCAGAGAGCGAGCGCGAGCTGGCGCAAGGCGGATAGCGAGCGCAAACGCAGCGCGACCGAGCGCGCGCCGGCGCGCGCGCGCGGACCGAGCTCGGGCTCGCGCCAGAGCGCGGCCGCGGCGAGGACGAGCGCGGCGACGAGCGGGCGCTGGGCGCTGCGGACCGAGACGCGCATGTCGCCCAGCTCGAGGTCGCCGCCGCCGGTCGCGAGGATCCACGCGGCGGCCGCGACCGCCGCCGCGGCGAGGCCCCACAGGACGAAGGGCCGGCGCCGCGCTCCCGCGCCCGCGCTCATGACGGGACGGCGCCGGGCTCGCTCGTGCGCGCGAGGCGCTTGCGCGCGTACACGTGCAGCAACGACGTCAGCGCGCCGCACGCGCGCCGCGCGCGCAGGTCCGAGCGCAAGACGATCTTCGCGTAGCTCGACAGCAGCTCGGCGCTCGGCCGCGCGTGCGTCGCGAGCTCTTTCGGCGCGAGCGCGGCGAAGTCGTGCCCGAGGCCGAGCGACGTCTCGAAGTGGCGGAAGAGGCGCTGCACGGCGAGCCGGTGCCGGTAGGAGCGGTCGCGGTCGAGCGGCTTGCCATAGAAGCCGTTGGACGCGTGGACGCGGTAGCGCACCGTCGGCTCGGCGAGGAACGCCTTGCGCGCGCCGGCGAGCGACGAGCCGAACGTCAGGCAGTCGTCCGCGCGCAGGCGCCAGTCGCTCTCGAGCGGCAGCGGGAGGAGCCGCTCGAGCACCCAGCGGCGGAACGCGAGCGTCGAGGTGGGGGAGACCCAGATGCGCTTCTGACTGCGGCTCAGCGCGAGCACGGCGGAGAAGCCGAGGTCGCGGTCGGTCGGGTGCATGCGCACGACGCCGTCCGCGTCGCCGAAGAGGCGGTGCGCGCTGATCGCGACGTCGCAGCGCGGGTCGCGTGCGAGGTGCGCGAGCGTGCGCTCGACGTGGTCGGGCTCGTACTCGTCGTCGGCGTCGAGGAAGAAGACGACGTCGCCGCTCGTGCGGGCGAAGCCGGCGTTGAAGCAGGAGAGCTGGCCGCCGTTCGGCTTCGCGACGAAGATCACGTTGTCGTGGCGCGCGCAGACGCGGCGCAGCGTCTCGGTCGAGCCGTCGGTCGATCCGTCGTCGACGAACACGATCTCGTCGAACGCGGTGGTCTGCTCGAGCGCGCTGCGCAGCGCGGCGAGCGCGTAGCGGCCGTAGTCGTAGTGGTCGACGATGCAGCTCGTGCGCGGGCGCGTGAGCGCGGCCGGGGCGTCGGGCGCTCCCGCCGTCCGCGGCGCGGTTCCGCGCGGCTCTGCGGCGGACGTGCTCACTGGATGCGCAGCTCGAGCGGGTTGTGCGCGGGCGTCTGCGCCGGCGGCGGCGCTCCGCGCTCCTCGGCCCACGCGCGCAGCATCTCGCGGTACTGGATCCAGCGCGCGCGCTGGCGCAGGTGCCGGCGGTCGGCGCCGAGCGGGCGCGTCGCGATCGACAGCAGCGTCGCTTTCGCGAGGTTCGGCAGGATGCTGGAGACGAGCCGGTTGCGCTTGTGGGCGTAGCGGCTGCGCCCGAGGCGCCGGTGGTAGGCGTTGAAGTAGGCGGCGGTGAGCCGCTCGGGGTCCCACTCGTGCTCGACGGACGCGTCGCCGGCGAACGCGGGCGGCCCCAGCTCGCTCTGCAGGCGCCACGCCAGCTCGGTGTCCTCGCACAGGCCGTACGCGCCCGGCCCGAGCCGCTCGTCGAAGCCGCCGACGCGCTCGAAGGCCGAGCGCCGCACCGCCATGTTCGCGCCGGTGAGCGCGGGCCGGCGCGGGCTCGCGCCGACCACCGTCGGCAGGGTGCCCCACAGCCGCCAAGCGGCGGCGAGCGCGGGGTCGGCGTCGATCTCGCGCGGCGGGACGATGCGCCCCTGGAACGCCGGCGCGTCCGAGCTCGCCGCCGCCGCGCGCATCGCGGCCGCCCAGCCGGGCAGCACGCGCACGTCGTCGTCGAGGAAGCCGACGAGCGCGGCGGCGCCGAGCCGGAGCCCGTGGTTGAGCGCGCGCGCCTTGCCGGGCGCGGCGTAGGTCGCGACGACGATGCGCGGGTTGTCGCGCGCGGCGCGCGCGAGGAGATCCGCCGTCCCGTCCTGCGAGCCGTTGTCGACGAACACCGCTTCGTCGACGTCGCCCCACTCGCTCGCGAGGCTCGCGAGCAGCCGCTCGAGACGCGCGGCCCGGTCGCGGGTCGCGACGAGCAGGCCCAAACGGGGCGAGCACCGCCGGGGCGAGGCCGCCGAACGAGCACGCGAGCGCGGAGCGCGACCATCCACGCGCGCCATTATGCCCCTCGGGAGCGTCCGAGCCCAGCAATGCGCCTAGCAGGCGCGTTTCCTGTACCCGAGGTGCGAAACGGACGAGAAAGGACGGATGAGAGCCACGCTGCTCGTGACCTTGCTCCTGGGCGCGTGCTCTCCGTCGGGGGCCGCGGAGCCCCGCGCCGCCGCCGGAGGAACGTCCGCTCTCTCGGGGCTCGCCGCGTCTCCCGCCGCAGGCGGGCTCGTCCACGCGGTCCCCGACGGCCGCGTCCGTCCGAGCCGGATCGTCGTGCTCGACGTCGCGTCCGACCCGGCGTCGGAGCCGCGCGCGACCGCCGAGCTCGTGCTGCGCGACGCGGACGGCGTGCTCGCGCGCGCGCTCGACGCTCTGGAGCCGGAGCTCTCGGGCGCGGGGCTCGACCCGGCGCGGCTCGTGAACGCCGACGGCACGGTGAACCTCGATCCCGAGGGCATCGCGGCGCAAGCGGACGGCTCGTTCTGGATCGCGTCCGAGGGGCGGGGCGAGCTCGTCGGCGGCGTGAGCGGCCGCAAGAAGCGGCGGTTCGAGAGCCCGAACCTGCTCGTGCGGGTCGCGTCGGAGGGGACGATCACCGCGGTCGTCACGCTGCCCGTCGAGCTGACGCGCGAGCAGGGCCGAGCGGGGTTCGAAGGCGTGGCGGCGACGCCCGACGCGCTGTACGTCGCGTTCCAACGGGCTTGGCCGAACGCCGGCGATCCGCCGGACCGTACGCGCATCGGACGCTACGACCTGGCCACCGGCGGCTGGACGTTCGCTCACTACCCGCTCGATCCGCCGACCTCGCCGCAGGGCGGCTGGGTCGGCTTGTCCGACCTGACCTGGCTGGGCGGCGACCGGTTCGCCGCGCGCGAGCGCGACGACCAGGCCGGGCGAGCCGCGCGCATCAAGCGCGTCACGACGTTCTCGGTGGCGGGCGTGGCGTTCCTCGATCGGACCCAGGTCGAGCGCTTCCCGCTGCTCGCGAAAGTGGTCGCGGTCGATCTCGTCGAGAGCGGGGCGTTCGGCGCCGCCGACCAGGTGCCGGAGAAGCTCGAGGGGCTCGCGGTGCTGGCCGACGGGACGGCGCTCGTCGTCAACGACGACGACAACGACGCCGACAACGACGACGTCAACGACGCGGAGGGCGGCGAGAACGGCGGAGCGACGCGGTTCGTGCGCGTCCGCGGCGCCTTCGAGCACGGGTCGCGTTGAGCGCAAGCAGCTTCGCCCGCGGGCATCGCGTTACTGACACGTGACGCGTGCGGAGCTAGGCTGCGGCTCGAGCGTCCCAGCGCGGCGGTGGCACGCGCGTTGCTAGCGGGCGCTCTCTCGTCCGGCGAGCCACAGCGTTCGATAGCCTCGATTCGGCCGCGCGGGCGAGACTCCCCCACAACCCCGGCCTGCGACGTCGGTCGCAAAGAGAGGCGCGTCCATGCTCGACGCAGTCGTCCTCGCGGTCTTGCCCGCGTTCCTCCCGTGGTCCCCGGCGGCGGATCCGAATCCAGGTGGCGACGAGCCCGGCTCCGCGCCCCTCGCGACCGCGGCCGAGCCCGCACCGGCCGCTCCGCCCGCCGACAACGAGCTGAACTGGTACTGGAAGAACGGCTTGCGCTTCGAGTCGGCCGACAAGGCGTACCGCTTCCAGTTCGGCGGGCGGATCCAGTTCGACGCCGGCTGGTTCTCCGGCGACGAGCTCGAGGACGCTGGCTTGGATCTGTCCGACGGCAGCGAGTTCCGCCGCGCGCGCCTGTTCGTGTCCGGCGAGCTCCCCGACGGTTACTTCTTCAAGGCCGAGTACGACTTCGCGGGCTCGATCAGCGACACCGACAACCGACCGGCGTTCAACGACGTGTTCCTCGGCAAGAAGGACGTCTTCAGCTCGGTCGACGTGACCGCGGGCCACTTCAAGGAGCCGTTCGGCCTCGAGCAGCTCACGAGCTCGCGGTTCATCACGTTCATGGAGCGCTCGGTCTCCGACGCGCTCGTCCCCTCCCGCAACGACGGCGTGATGTTCTCCGACACGTACGGCGACGACCAACTCGGCACGTGGGCGCTCGGCGGCTTCCGCGCGAACACCGACAACGCCGGATTCAGCAGCGACAACGGCGGTTACGCGCTGACGGCGCGCGCGACCGCCGCTCCGGTGTACGCGGAGGAAGGCGCGCAAGTCGTCCACGTCGGCGCGGCGTACAGCATGCGCGACGCCGACGACGCGCGCTTCCGCTCGCGGCCCGAGGCGCACCTGCTGCCGAACTTCATCGACACCGGCACGCTCGCGAACGACGACGTCGACCTCGTCGGCCTCGAGCTCGCGGGCGTCTGGGGGCCCTTCTCGGCGCAAGCGGAGTACGTGATGGCGTCGGCGGACAATGGCGTCGACGCGGACTTCGCCGGCTACTACGTCGAGGCGAGCTGGTTCCTCACCGGCGAGCACCGCAACTACGACCGCTCCAAGGGCGCGTTCAGCCGCGTGTCGCCGCTCGCGTACGGCGCCGAGGGCAACGGCGCCTGGCAGGTCGCGGCGCGCTTCTCGAGCCTGGACCTCGATGACGGCGGCGTCATGGGCGGCCAACTCGACGACATCACGCTCGGGCTGAACTGGTACATCAACCCGAACACGCGCGTGTACTTCAACTACATCCTCGCCAACGTCGACGACGAGTCGGTGCCGGTCGACGACGACGCGAACATCTTCATGATCCGCCTGCAGTTGGACTGGTAACGAGCTCGCGCATCCGCGGCTCGCGTTGCGAGACGAGCGGCCGTGTCGCACCGTCGTCGAGGCACCCGCCTGGGCGCGCGCGGTGGCACGGTCGCTCGCTTCGTCTGCGCGCGGCGGGATTGGAGTCGCTACTGAGCGCCGCCTTGCCGCGCGCGCCGCGCCCCGCTAACCTGGCCGGGCGCCCCGCCAGGGGCGCGGCGTAAGGGTGCCGCGCCGCAGAGGCACCCGTCTTCTCGCGCAGAGAAGGAGATCCGTGATGAGAAAACGTCTCATCCAGGGTGGGATGCTGGCTGCGGTGCCCGCGCTCCTCGCGTTCGGCATGGCCGTCGCTCCCGCCCAGAGCAGTCTCGACGACAAGGACCCGTGCAAGGTCCAGTGGGTCCCGACATGAGTGGAGCACCGCGCATGGGTGCTCGGTAAGGTCTGCGAAGGCGATCCGATCGATCCCTTCAAGGGCTGCCTGGAACCGACATGAGAGCCTGTGTGCCTCATCCCGACGGTTCCGAAGGAGTGCTGCGACTGCAAGTAGCACTTCGTCAGGCCGCGCGCCCCGCGTAGGGGACGTGGTCGGAGCGCGGCCCGGTCGAGCTAGCGGTGGCTCGGCCGCGGGCGGCGGGTCCGGGAACGGTGGCCCGGGCGCGGCCGCGAGTCGGACGCGGTGATCCGACTTTCGAACGAGGCTCCGAGACCGAGGCGTGCTCGGTCGGACGCGGTGGGTCCGGCCGAGCGCTCGAATCGCGCTCGATCGAACGCTCGCTCGCACGACCCGATCCTTCCCGATGAACACGCTCCGCCGCCGTCCGCTCGTCCTGCTCGCGCTCGCCGTGGCCGCGCTGGCGCTCGGCCTCTGGCTGATCTCGAAGCGCCCCGACCCCGCCGCGATCGCCGCGACGCCCGAGCCGTCGCCGCTCCCGGCGCTCGCGCGTCCGCTCCCCGACCACGGCGACGCCCGCGCGCCCGAGCGCGCCGAGCGCGGTTCGCTCGCCCCGGGCGTCCGCGCGCTCGTCCTGCAGAGCGACCCCGTGCACGCTCCCGGGCGCGTGGCGGGCCGCGTCGAGGACCAAGTCGGGCGGCCCGTGGCGGGGGCGACGTGTACGCTGCTGCGCGGGCGCCCCGCGTTCGGGCTCGCGGACGCGGAGGCGAGCGGAGCCGACGCCGGCGCCGGCGCTGCGCCCCTCGCGAGCGCGCGCAGCGCCGCGGACGGCACGTTCGAGCTCGCCGCGCCGCCGGGCGCGCTGCGCCTGGCGGTCGCGCGGGACGGCTATGCACCGTGGAGCGAGGACGGCGTGCGAGCGGGCGAGCGGCGGGTCGTGCGCCTGACGCCCGCGGCGCCGCTGCGCGTGCGCGCCGAGGACGCCGGCGGCGCGCCGCTCGAGGACGTCGACGTCGCGGTGCTGGGCGGTTCGCGCGATCTCGACGCGCGGCCGCTGGCACGCGCGCGGACCGACGCGCGCGGCGAAGCGCTGCTCGGCCCCGTGCGCGCGGGGGAGTGGTGGCTCGCCGCGCGTCATCCCGAGCGCCGGCTCGTCGTGCAGCCGCTCGCGGTCGGCGCGGGCGGCCCGCCCGAGGACCCGGTCGTCGTCGTGCTCGAGCGCGGCGTGCGCCTCGTCGGCCGCGTGGTCGCGCCGGGCGGCCTCGCGCCGGACGCCGCGCGCGTGCGCGTCGAGGCGTTCTCGCGCGGGCACTCGCTCGTGCTCGAGCCGCCGTGCGACGGCGCGGGCGCGTTCGCGACCGACGCGGTGCTCGTCCCGAACGAGACGATCTGGATCACCGCGTCCGGCGCGGGCTTCGCCGAGGTCGAGACCGGCCGGCGCGTGCCCGCGACGCCCGAGAGCGGCGAGCTCGAGCTCGAGCTCGAGGTCGTGCTCGAGCTCGCCGCGCGCGAGGCTCGGGCGCGCGGGCGCGTCGTCGACGAGCGCGGCGTGCCGGTCGCCTGCGCCGCGCTCTCGCTCGTCACGATCGCGCCGACGGGGCGCGGCATGGGGGGCTTCCTCCAGGCGATCGGCGCGGTCACGCCGCACGCGGAGCGCTGGCGTCCGGCCGGCCGCTCGCGCGAGGACGGGACGTTCGAGCTCGCGCGCCTCGGCGGCGGCGTGCGCGCGACGCTGCGCGCCGTCGCCCCGGGCCGCGCGCCCGGCTTCGCGTGGGTGCCGCCCGTCGAGCCGGGCGCCGCGGCCGAGCTCGGCGACGTCGTGCTCGAGCCGACGAGCGGCGTCTTCGGTTTCGTGCGCGACGAGGGTGGGGAGCCGCTCGCGGGTCACCGCGTGCAGGCCGTGCGCGAGTTGCTCGTCGAGGAATTCGAGCACGGCGGCGCGCGCCCCTCGCAGTGGTGGCGGCCGCTCGAGACGACGACGCAAGAGGACGGCTCGTTCCGCTTCGACGACGTCGGGCCGGGCTTCCACGACCTGTTCGTCGAGTGGAATGCGGCGGGCAACTGGTACTTCGTGCCCGGCCGCGCGCTCGGGCCGGTCGAGCTGACCGTGCCGCGCGCGCTGGTCGCGGACGAGGGCGAGCAGGCGACGCTCGAGGGCGTCGTGCGTGGCGCGGGCGGCGCGCCGGTCGAGCATGCCTTCGTCGCGCTGTTCGACGATGCGCTCGGCCCGCCGGGCGAGCCGGGCGTCGGTCCCGCGCCGGTCGCGCTGACGATCGCCGACGCGCTGGGCCGTTTCGAGCTCGACGTCCCCCGCGGCACGTTCTGCACGCTGCGCGTGAGCGACGTGCGCGGCGCGCACCGTGCGCACGAGCAGGCGCTCGAGCCGTGGGAGGAGACGCGCGCGCTCGACGTGCGACTCGAGACGAACGACGAGCCGCGCGCGCCGCTCGTCGGCCTCGTGCTCGGCCCCGACGGAAGCCCGCTGGCGGGGATCGACGTCGCGCTCGAGCCGCCGGAGAACCGCTACTGCAACTGTCTCGCGCTGCGCGCGCGCACGGACGCGAGCGGCGTCGTCGAGTTCCCGAACGTCTCGGCGGCCGACCACCGCGCGGTCTTCACCGACCCGCAGGGCCGCTTCCGCGCGGCCGAGCACGCGCCGGTGCGCGCCGGCGGCTACTTCGAGGTCATGCTCGAGGAGTGAGAGCTCCGCGCTCGGCGGGCTCCGTGCGCAGGCCCGCCGCCGCGAGCCCGTGGTCGAAGAGCGTGCGTACGACACGGTGCAAGCGGCGATCCCCGGCGCGCTCGAGCGACCATGCGGCGAGGCCGCAGAGGAAGCGCACGAGGTTCGACGCGTCGCGCTCGCGTCCCGAGGCGAGCACGAGCTCGCGCGCCTGGTGCGCCTGCAGCACGGCCGTGCGGTACGCCTCGGCGTCGTGCGGCGCGGCGCTCGGCTGCTCCGCTGCGCGCGTCGCGCGCGCGAGCGCGTCGGCGAGCGTCCAGCCCGGGTTGCGCGCCGGATCAGCGATCGCGCCCGCATCGAGCTCGATCGGCTTCGCCGGACGACGCGACAGGAAGTACGTCTGCGCGACGACGAGCGCGAGCTCGCGCGGCGCGAGCGCGTCGTCGTGGCGCGCGGCGATCCGCGCGAGCTCCGGCGCGCGCTCGAGCTCGTCGAGGAACTCGTCGGCGAGCAGCGCGCGGCCGTCGCGCGACTTCATCTTCGAGCCCGCGAGCGTGACCATGCCGTGCATCGCGATGTCGACGCGGTCGGCGAGCGCCGCTCCGCCGAGTCGGCGCGCGACCTCGAGCTCGGCCGCTCCCGCCGCCTTCCACTCGTCGCCGCACACGACGATCCACCCGTCGGGCAGCGGCTCCTGGGCGGCCTCGACGAGGAAGAGCGCGACCACGCGCGCGTGCTCGGTCGGGAATCCGTCGGCGCGCACGAGCGGCAGGCGCGGGTAATCGGCGCGCCCCGTGAGGAACACGACCGCCCCGTCCGGCTCGCGCGCGAGCACGCCCTCGGCGACGCCGCGCTCGACGAAGCGCTGCACGCCCGCGAAGCTGTCCGACTCGTAGAAGCACCGGTCGAGGCCCGCGCCCAGCCGCGCGAGCGTGCGCTCCTGGCCGTCGAGGGCCCAGGCGCGCAGCCGTTGCCACAGCGCGCGCGCGCCCGGCTCGTGCGCCATCCACGCGCGCGCGAGCTCGTCCGCCCGGTCGGCGTGCACGCGGCCCTCGCGCCCGGCCGGATCGTCCTCGTCCCCGGGCGCGTCGGGCACCGACGACGCGTAGGCCGCGTAACAGCGGCCGACGAAGACGTCCGGTCGCAGCCCGGCCTGCGCGGGAGCGTCCGCCGGACGGAGCTCCTCGTAGCCCGCCATCGCCTCGCACACGTTGCGCCCGACGTCGCACACGTAGCACTGGCGAACGACGCCGGCCCCGGCGGCGGCGAGCGCGGCCGCGAGCGCGCGGCCGAGCGCGACGTTGCGCAAGTGCCCGACGTGCAAGGGCTTGGTCGCGTTCGGATTGAGGAAGTTGACGGCGTACCTGCGTCCCGCGAGCGGCGCGTCCGGGAAGAGCCCGCCCGGCGCGCCGCGCTCGAGCAGCGCGCCGAGCTCGTCCACGTACGCATCGGCGAGGCGCAGGGAGACGGACCCGCCCTTGCGGCGCAGGTCAGCGATCCACGGGTCCGCCTCGAGCCGGCCGAGGGTGTCGCGGCCCGCCGCGCCGTCCAGGACCGCGGGCCGGCCGAAGAAGAGGCGCGCGTCGACCGCAGAGGGAGTCAGGCGGCGAACGCTCACGCCCTCGGGCGGCGGCCCGCCGGCGGGGCCGCGGCAGAGCTCGACGAGGTGCGCCTGGAGCGAGAGCGGCGAGCTCACGCGCCGATGTTCCGTCGCTTTCCGCCCGAGGTCAAGGTCGCGCGCTCTTCACGGACTGCCCGACCCCATGTAGGATCCGCTATCGCCCGGATCCGCGCGCGCGCGCTCGCAACGCCGCGTGCGGCGGCTCGTCGCCGTCGCTCGCAGCGCGCTCGTGTCCGATCGCTACGCACCCGTAGCTCAATGGAGAAGAGGATCACGACGACGGCGAATCGGTCGGAGAGTCCAGGGAGCGAGGATCGAGTCCTCGGCGCGCGCGGCCACTCCCGTGCGCGCGGTTCTGTGGAGTGGGGATCCGCGCCCGTTCCACCCGTGACGCGCGAGACCCGAAACGCGCTCCCTGGGGCAGTCCGCCCGCCGGCTCGAGACGGAAGGCGCAGGGAATCACCGCTCCCGCGTCACGTCCCCTCGTGGCCGCCGTGGCGAGCGGACCGCCGTTCTCCGCGCGACGACCCTGCAGCGCGATCGTCGAAGAGTGCCGGATTTCAAATCCGAGCGGTGCGGGTTCGACTCCCGTCGGGTGCGCCACCTCCACAGCGCCGGAGCGCGGCCGCCGCATGAGCAGCGAGCCCGCCGCCGAGCGCCTGTTCCCGAGCCCGACCGCGAGCGCCCTCGCGCGCGGTCGCGGCCTGTGCGTCTCGTTCGCCCTCGCGTCGGACGAGCCGTCGCGCGCGCGCGCGTTCGCGCTGCGCGAGGCCGCCTTCCGCAGCCACGCGGCGTACTTGCTCGGCACGCGCCCGGGCCGCCACGCCGCCGAGGATCGCTGGGACGACGACGCGCACGTGTTCCTGTGCGCGATCGACGGCGATCCCGTCGCGACGTGCCGCTGGGCGCCGGCCCGGGACGGCCGTTTCGAGGCGACGGAGCTGTGCGACGTGCCGGCCGAGCTGGTCGGCGATCCGGCGCGGGCGCTGCAGGTCGCGCGCGTCGTCGTGCGCGAGGACCTGCGCGGCCGCGAGCTGAGCGAGGTGATGGTCGCGCTCTCGTGCCGCTGGCTCGTCGAGCACACGTGCTGCGCGACGTACTTCGCGCTCGTGCTGCCGCCGCTCGCGCGCTTCTACGTCCACTTCGGCGCCGCGGTGCACCCGCGCCGCACCGCGGCGATCGCGGAGCGGGGGGGCAACAGCTACGTCGTGATCGGCGGCACGCTCGCCGACACGGAGCGGCGCACACGCGCCTATCTCGCCGAGTGCGCGTGGACGCTGCGCGCCGAGACGATCGAGACCGGCCCGCCGAGCGCGTTGCAGCCGGTCTAGCGCGACGAGCCAGATTGCTGGCCAGAGAGCTGGCCGAAGAGCTAGCCAGAGAGAGAGGCACCGATGAGCGAATTCCTCGAGCGCTGCGACCGTGCCTGCGAGCGCGGCTGGGGGCGCGTGCACGACGGGCCGTTCTTCCGCCACCTGCGCGCGCACGGGCTCGACCGCGCGCTCTACGTGCGCCTGATGACGGAGATCTGGCACTACACGAGGCACAACGCGCAGAACCAGGCCCTCGCAGCCGTGCGCGTCGACTCGAGCCGGCTGCCGCTCCTGCGCTTCTGCCTGCAGCACGCGCGCGAGGAAGCCGGCCACGACCTGATGGTGCTGGGCGACCTCGAGGCGGTCGGCGTCCCGCGCGCCGCGGTCTTCGCGCAGCGACCGCTGCCGGAGACGGAGGGGTTCGTCGCGTACGTCTACCGCGTCGCGGCCGAGCGCGACGCGACGGCGCGGCTCGGCTACAGCTACTGGGCCGAGAGCTGCTACCCGTACATCGACGGGCTGCTCGTCGCGATGCGGCGCGACCTGGACCTCGCCGACCGCGACATGACGTTCTTCGTCGCGCACGCCGAGGTCGACGTCGACCACTTCCGCGAGGTGCGCGAAATCGCGGAGCGCTTCTGCGACACGTCGGAGCTGCGCGAGGCGATGCTCACCGTGCTGGAAGACACGCTCGCGCTCACCGGACGCATGCTCGACGCGGTCCACGCGGCGTGGAGCGAGGTGAGCGAGCCGGCGGTGGCGGTCCGATGAGCGACGCGCCCGTCTGCGCCGAGACGCCCGTCTACTCGGAGGTGCCCGTCTACTCGGAGGTGATGGAGGACTGGTCGGTCGCCTCCCAGGCGCTGGCGCTCGGGCCGCGCGACGTGCTCGTGTCGATCGGCTCGGCGGGCGACAACGTCTGGAACGCCGCGCTCGAGGGGCCCGCACGCGTCCACGGCGTCGACGTCCTGCCGGTCCAGATCGAGCTGTGTCGCGTCGCCGAGTCCGCGTTCCGCGCGCTCGCGTGGGACGAGCTCGCGCAGCTCGAGGGCCTCGTCCCGTCCGATCCCGAGCGCCGGCTGGCGCTCCTCGACCGCGCGCTCGAGGACGCGGACGTTCCGGCGTTCCGCGAGCCGTCCTTGCGCGCCGCGATCGCGGAGCACGGGCTGCGGGGCTGCGGCCGGCTCGCGGCGTTCGTGCAGCCCCTGCGCGAGGCGGTGCGCGAGCTGGTCGGACCCGAACACGTCGACGCGATCCTGCGCGAGGGCGACGCGGCGCGGCGCAGCGCGCTCTTCGCGCAGCGCTTCGACACCGGCGAGCTGCGCGCGCTCCTGTGCGACCTGCTGAACGAGGAGACGATCGGCGACGCGTTCATCCCCGCGTCCGCGTTCGGGCGCATGGCCGAGCCGCAGTTCGGCATGTTCTTCCACGGCGTGCTGCGCCACGTGCTCGTCGACCTCGATCCGCGCGAGAACTGGTTCGCGCACCGCCTGTGGGCCGGGCGCTTCCCTTCGCTCGATGCCGTGCCGCCGTTCCTCGCCCGCGCGAGCAGCGGGGCGCTGGGCGCGGCCCTCGCGCGCGTCGAGTGGCACCGCGCCGACCTCACCGACCACTTGCGCACGTTGCCGCAAGGCTCCGTCGACGCCTTCAACCTCTCGAACGCGCTCGATTGGCACGACGACGCGGGCCACGACGCGGCGTGGCGCGAGATCGAGCGCACCGCGAGCGAGCGCGCGCGCGTGTTCCTGCGCTCGTTCCTGCGCGAGCGTGCGCTCCCGGCGGACGTGGGCGCGCGTTGGACGAGCGCTCCCGAGCGTTCGGCCGCGATGGCGCGCGCCGACCGCGTCGGCTACTTCTCGCGCCATGAGCTCTGGACGCGCAGCGGCGCGTAGGCGCGCGGCGGCGGTCGTCGCGGCGGCGGTCGTCGCGGCGCTCGCGGCGTCGCTCGCGGGCTGCGGCGCCGGCGTCGACGCGCGCGCGCCGGCGCCGGCCGAGATCGCGTGGGACCGCTGGGGCGTGCCGCACGTCAGCGCCGACTCCGACGAGGCGCTCGCGTTCGCGTTCGGCTGGGCGCAGGCGCGCGCGCACGGCGAGCTCCTGCTGCAACTCTACGCGCAGGCGCGCGGGCGCGCCGCGGAGCTCTTCGGCGAGGGGTACCTCGAGTCCGACCGCTGGGTGCGCACCGTCGGCATCCCCGAGCGCGCGGAGCGCTGGCGAGCGGAGCAGGAGCCGCGCTTCTCGCGCGTGCTCGAGGGCTTCGCGGCCGGCGTCAACGCGTGGGCGCGCGCGCACCCGGACGAGCTCGGCCCCGCGCGCGCGCTCCTGCCGATCGACGCGGCCGACGTGCTCGCGCACCAGCAGCGCGTGACGCACTTCACGTTCACCGCGAACGAGGGGCTGCCGGCGCTCGGCCGCCGGGCGCTGGGCGGCTCGAACGCGTGGGCGATCGCGCGGTCGAAGAGCGCGAGCGGAGCGGCGCTCCTGCTCGCGAACCCGCACCTGCGTTTCGGCGAGCGCTTCACGTTCTTCGAAGCGCACCTCGTCGCGCCGGGCTTCGAGGCGTACGGCGCCGCGCTGGTCGGCTTCCCGACGCTGCTCGTCGGCTTCACGCGCTCACACGCGTGGACGCACACGCTCAACGCGCACGACGGCGCGGACGTGTACCGCCTGCGGCTCGACGGCGACGGCTACCTGCTCGACGACGAGCGCGTGCCCTTCGAGCGGCGCGCCGTCGAGCTCTCCGTCCGGACGCCGTCCGGCGCGCTCGAGCGGCGCGAGCTCGTCGTGCGCGAGTCCGTCCACGGCCCCGTGATCGCGTCGAGCGCGACCGAGGCGATCGCGCTACGCGTCGTCGGCCTCGACCGGCCGCACGCGCTGCGCCAGTGGTGGGACATGGCCCGCGCGCGCGACCTGGCCGAGTTCGAGGAGGCGCTGCGCGCGATGCAGCTCCCGACGCTCAGCGTGCTCTACGCGGACCGCGACGGGCACGTGCTGCACCTGTTCGGCGGGCTCACGCCGGTGCGACCGGACGCGACGCGCGACTGGTCCGGCCTCGTTCCGGGCGACACGCGCGCGACGCTGTGGAGCGACGTGCACCCGTACGACGACTTGCCGCGCGTGCTCGACCCGCCGAGCGGCTGGCTGCAGAACGCGAACGATCCGCCGTGGACGACGACGTTCCCCGCCGCGCTCGACCCCGACGACTTCCCGCCGTACCTCGCGCCGCGCTTCATGCACCCGCGGGCGCAGCGCTCGGCGAAGCTGCTGCTCGGCCGCGAGCGCGTGTCGCTCGACGAGCTCGTCGAGCTCAAGCACGACACGCGCGTCGAGCTCGCCGACCGGCTGCTCGACGACCTCGTGCCGTTGGCGCGCGCGTCGTCCGATCCGCTCGTGCGACGCGCGGCCGACGTGCTCGCGGCATGGGATCGCCGCGTGGACGCGGACAGCAGCGGCGCGCTGCTGTTCGTCGCGTTCCTCGCGAAGCTGCGCGCGCGCGGCGAGCCGTTCGCCGAGCCGTGGGACGAGGCGCGCCCGCTCGACACGCCCGACGGGCTCGCGCGCCCGGCGGACGCGCTCGCGGCGCTCGCCGAGGCGGCGGGCGAGCTCGAGGCCGCCGGCGCGTCGCTCGAGCACCCGTGGGGGGCGCTGTTCCGCCTGCGCCGCGACGAGGTCGACCTGCCGGCGAGCGGCGCGATGGGGGAGCTGGGCGTCTTTCGCGTGTTCGACTTCGCCGCGGACGCCGACGGCAAGAACCGCGCGGTCGGCGGCGACGCGTTCGTCGCCGCGATCGAGCTCGGCGAGACGGTGCGCGCCCGCGTCGTGCTCACGTACGGCAACTGGAGCCGGCCCGGATCGCCGCACCGGACCGACCAGTTGCCGCTCGCGTCGCGCGGCGAGATGCGCGACGCGCTCTTCGAGCGCGCGGACGTCGAGGCCGCTCTCGTCGAGCGCGAGACGTTCGCCGCCGAGTAGCCCAGGCTACTGGGCTTCGACCGTCTTGCGCACGAGCTTCGCGACGAGCACCGCTTCGCCGTCGAGCTCGAGCAGCAGGCTGCCGTGCAGCGAGAGGATGCCGCCGCGGCGCTCGTCGACGAGGCGCTGCGCGAGCTCGTGGTGCTCGCGCGAGCCGACGCGCACGATGCGGTCGGCGACCACATCGACGCCGCGCGCGAGCAGGCGCGCGTCGACCCAGGCCCCCTTGCGGCGGAAGAACGTGCGGTCGGCGACCTGGCGCACCCGCGCGCCTTCGAGCGCCGCGCGCGCGTCCGCGCCGACCGCGGCGTCGAGGCGGGCGAGCGTGCGGCGCGCGACCAGCTGCGCGTTCGCGCGCGAGCGCTCGACCGCGTCGCGGCCGGAGCGCACGCGCTGCGCGCTCTGGACGAGGTTGTGCGCGAGCGTGGCGACCGTCTCGTCCCGGCGCGCGAAGTCGGTGCCCTCGAGCGCGAGGAACGCGGTGTACTCGCACAGGACGCCGTGCTCGACCGAGAGCGCGAGGATCTCCTCGGACAGCTCGCGCAGGAACGCGCCGCCGCCGTCGGCCTCGGTGCCCGCGCGGCGCACCCCCTCGACGAGCTGCCCGATGCGCCGGCTCGCCCACAGCCGCGGCACGAAGCTGTTCTCGACGCTCGCGCCGTCGAGCGCGAAGTCGAAGCGGAACGTCCGCGGCGTGCCGAACCAGTCGCCGGACAGCTCGAACCCGAGCGGCTCGCTCCCGAAGTAGCGGCCGAGCACGACGAGCTCGCCCCCCTCGTAGAGGTCGTCGATCCGCGCGGGGGCGAGGTCGCCGACGCGGTGGCGCGCGTCGCCGCCCGCGGCGTCGATCGCGCGCAGGACCGGCGTGGAGAGCACCGGTCCGCGCAGGCTCTCGTACACCTCGGACACCGCGATCTCGACGTCGTCGCCGGGCGCGACGTACGTGCTGCGCGCGCGCGACGTCGCCGCGACGTGGTCGAGCAGCGGCGCGTTGACGTCGTCGCCCACGCCGAACGTGAACAGCCGCCGTCCGTGCACGTCGAGCCGCCGTACGTCGAGCCGGATCTGCGCCTCGTCCGTCACGCCGACCGTCGGCCAGCCGTCCGTCAGGAGCAGCACGAGCGGCAGGAAGCCCTCCTCGTGGTCCTGGCGCAGCGCCTCCGCGAGCGCGCCGGAGAGGTTCGTCCCGCCGCTCGCTGCGAGGCGCTCGACGTGCCGCCGCGCCTGGGCGAGCGTCGCCGGCGTCTTCTCGACCGGCGCGGGAAACAGCGTGCGCACGTCCGACGCGTACGAGATCACGCCGAACCGCTCGCCCGGTTCGAGCGCCGCGAGGATCCCGAGCGCCGCCGCGCGCGCCTGCTCGAGCTTCTCGCCGAGCATCGAGCCCGACGTGTCGAGCACGAGCAGCACCTCGCGCCGGATCGCGCGCGCCTCGTCCGGCGCCTCGAGCGGCAGCCCCGCGAGCAGGAGGAACCAACCGTCCTCGCCCTCGTCCGGGCACGCGAACAGCGTCGCGCTCGGCCCCTCGCCTTGGCCGAGGTACGACAGGCGGAACGGCCCCGGCTGGCGCGCGGCGTCGCCCGCGAGCGTGACGCGCACCTCGCTCGGCGACGTCCGCTCGAGCTGGACCTCGTGCGTGGGCGAGTACACCGCGGACAGCGGCGTCTCGCCGCGGATGCGCACGTCGACGCTCCACTCGATCCAGTCGTCGACGTGCGCCTCGCTGCGCGGCAGGACGTAGTCGACGCGGGCGCCGTCCGCCGCCAGCACGTTCTCGTAGACGAGTCGCACGGTCTGCACGCCCTTCGGCGGCACGGGGAACACGCTCGAGCGCACGAGCCGGGCGCCCGCGAGCTCGAGCAGGGCGGGGTCGCGCGCCGCGTGGACGATCGCGTTGTAGCGCGAGCGCGCCTCGTCGGCCGGCAGGAGCCGCGCGGTCGGCTCCGTCGCGGCGCCCTCGAAGTCGAACCCGCGCACGACGGTCCCGTCGGGCACCGGGACCCACAGCTCCGCCTCGCCGACGCGGTCGCCCGGGTTGCGCAGCCCGACGTCGAGCGTCGTGACCGCCACGCGTCCGTGCACGTCGACCGACGCGCGCACCGACGCGAGCACGACGCGCTCGCCCTCCTCGCGCACGTGCACCGCGCGCGCCTGCGGGACGACGACGTTGGCGGGCGCGTGCTCCTGCGGCGCGGCGGCGAGCGCGAGGGCGAGAAAGGCGAGGCTCTGCATGGTCGGGCTCCGTGGAGTGGGAACGAAGTCGAGCCTACGCAGCGCCGCGCATGGCGGCGGTAACCGGGTGGTAACGCGCCCTCGCGAGCGACGTGACGGCGCGCGGCCTGCTAGAGTCCGCGCGCCGATGGAGCCGGCCGACGAGAATGCGAGGACGTGGCGCCCGCCCGGGCACTTCTACTCGCCGATCCCCGACGTGGGTGAGCTGCGGGCGCGGCGCGAGCGGATCTTCGACCGCTCGCTGCGGACGCTGCCGGGGATCGAGCTCCACGAGGCGGCTCAGGTCGAGCTCGTCCGCTCGTTCCTCCCGTACTACGCCGAGCAGCCGTTCCCGGCGCAGCGCTCCGCGACGTGCCGCTACTGGTTCGAGAACGAGTACTACTCGTACTCCGACGCGCTCTTTCTCTACTTCGTGCTGCGCCACGCGCGGCCGCGGCGCGTGATCGAGGTCGGCTCCGGCTTCTCGACGGCCGCGCTGCTCGACACGAGCGAGCGTTTCCTCGGCGGCGCGCTGCGGGTCACCTGCATCGAGCCCGACCCCGCGCGGCTGCGCTCGCTCCTGTGGCCGCGCGACCGCGCTGCGGTCGAGATCGTCGAGCGACCGGTGCAGGACGTGCCGCTCGAGCGCTTCGACGAGCTCGCGTCCGGCGACGTGCTCTTCGTCGACTCGACGCACGTCCTGAAGACGGGCAGCGACGTGTGCTTCCTCCTGTTCGAGGTCTTGCCGCGCCTCGCGCCCGGCGTCCTCGTGCACGTCCACGACGTCCACTACCCGTTCGAGTACCCCGCGGAGTGGGCGCTCGAGGGGCGCGCGTGGAACGAGGCCTACGCCCTGCGCGCCTTCCTCCAGTTCAACCAGGCGTTCCGCGTCTTCTGCTTCCCCACGTTCCTCGAGCTGTTCCACACCGACTGGTTCTGGTCGCACATGCCGCTGTGCCTGAAGAACCCCGGGGGGAGCATCTGGCTGCAGCGCGCGCCCGCGGCCGAGCCTGGAACCGCGCCGCCGGCGGAGCGATGATGCTCCCGGAGGTCCCGCCATGGACGTAGCCGCCATCCACACCAGCCCGGCCCCGACGATCCACTCGTCCGCCAGCGTCGACGAGGCGATGGAGCGGATGGACGGAGAGCAACTGCGCCACCTCGCCGTCGTGGGCGGCGCGGGGAAGCTGGTCGGCGTGATCTCGGACCGCGACCTGCTCGCCGCCACCGGTTGGGTGCCGAGCCGCCTGAACGAGGCGCGCTCCCCGCGGCACGACAACCCGAAGAACGTCGGCGCGATCACGAGCCCTGCGCACACGGCGACGGTGCACGACTCCGTGCGGGACGCGGCGGCGACGATGGTCATGCACCGCATCGGCTGCCTGCCCGTGCTCGGCGACCGCGGCGAGCTCGTGGGGCTCGTCGACGAGCTCGACGTGCTGCGCGTCTACGCCGAGCTGTGGGGCTCCGCCGGCCCGGACGACGCGCGCGTGCGGGAGCTGATGACGAGCGAGGTGCGCAGCGTCGGCGAGAAGACGACCGTCGGCGAGGCGCTCGACGTGTGTACGGAGCTGCGCGTGCGCCACCTCCCGCTCGCGCGCGGCGATTTCCTCGTCGGCATCGTCTCGCACCGCGACCTGTGCCGCGCCGTCGGCGAAGGTCGCTCGCGCGACCTCCCGCTGCTCGACGTCGTGAGCTGGGAGGCGCTCTCGATCGCGCCCGACGCGCCTGCGAGCCAGGCCGCGCAGCAGCTCGCGCAGCGGCGTATCAGCTCGCTGCCCGTCGTCATCGGCGAGCGCCTCGTGGGCATCCTGACGACGACCGACCTGCTCGTGCGTTGCGCGCAGTCGCTCGGCGACGAGTGACGCCGCCGCGCCGCAGGTCGCGAGGGGCATCACCTCTCCGGGCTGGCTCGGGCTGCCAGCCAGGGCTGCCAGCTAGGGCGGCTGCCAGCCAGGGCGGCTGCCAGCTAGGGCTGCTCGGGCTGCGCCGCGGGCGCGCCGGTGGCGACCGGGTGGTAGAGCCACAGCGCGTCGAGCGCGTCCGCCGCCTGCTCGGGCGGTAGGACGTTGCCGACCTGGCGCGCCAGCTCCTCGCTCGGGAGCTCGTGCGAGGCGGCGGTGAGCCCGAGCACGAGCGGGATCCGCTCCTGCGCGTCCGCCGTCGCCCACGCGATCAGGCGCGAGCGCGCGTCGATCGCCTGCGCCTGCCGCCGCCAGATCGCCAGCGCCTGCGCGAGCGCGTCGCCCGACAGGCGGTGGACGCGCAGGATCGGCGCGCCCTGGACCTCGATCTCGTGCACGAGCGTGTCGCGCCGCAGGTCGAGCCAGCGCAGGAACGGCCCGAACCAGCCCGGGCGCAGCACGTAGAGCACGAACACCTCGTCGGCGAGCGCCTCGTTCGGCTCGGGCGGCCGGGCGCGCAGGCGGTGCTCGACCGACAACTGCTGCGGCGCGCCCGCGCGCGCGACGAACGGCGCGAGCGGGACCCAGATCTCGCAGGGCTCGGCCGCGGACGCGTTCGCATCGATCCACGCGAGGCCGTCCCACGTCGACGACGCCCAGTAGTCGCCCGCTCCCGCGATCCCCGACTCGCGCGCGCCGGACAAGCCGCCGGCGAGCGCGTTGAACCAGCTCGTCCCGTACGGGGCCGACGAGACGGTCGCCGCGAGCGGTGCCGCGAGGGCGGCGAGCCCGGCGACGGCGCCCGCCCGGCGCGCGCTCCGCGGCCACACGCGCGCGAGGGCGCCCGCGAGCGCGCGCGTGCCGAGCGCCGCGGCGATCGCGACCGCGGGCCAGAACTCGAGGAAATGGCGCACGCCGTCGAAGTTGCGCATGCCCGGCAGCGTCGTGCGGCCGACCGTGACGACGAGCCACACCGCGAGCAGGATGCGCCAGCGCGCCGGCGCGGCGACGAGCCCGACGAGCGCGAGGGCGAGCGTGGGCAGCGGGGAGCTGACGAGCACCTGGAGCGGCCCGTCGAGCGACGTCTCCGCCGCGTCCAGGCCGCCCGTCAGCGTGTTGCCGACGCTGAACGGCTCGCTCCAGTGCAGGACCAGCCGCGGCCACGGATCGCCCCAGAGCTGGGGCGAGACGGCGAAGTACGTCGCGACGGTCGACGCGGCGAGCAGCGCGAGCCCGAGGAGCGGCACGCGCGGCCGCTCGGCGCCGCTGCGGCGCCCCAGCGCGAGCCAGGCCGCGCCGGTGAGGCCGAGCTGAACCGGCAGGAACAGCGCGTTGGCCTTCTGCGCGAAGGCGCAGCCGGCCGCAACGCCCGCGGCCAGCCACAGCCAGCGACGCCCGCGCTCGCACGCGCACGCGAAGCCGAGCACGGCGAGCGTGTAGAGCACCGCCTCCGGCGCGTCCTTGAGGTTGTTGAACGCGTGCGTCGCGAAGCGCGGCGACGCCAGCAGGAACAGCGCCGCGAGCACGCCGGTCCCGACGCCCGCGCGCCGGCCGACGACGAGCACCAGGACGAAGACGAGCGCCGCGGTCAGCAGCACGGCGGGGAGGTGGTGCGCGACGACCGGCGAGACGAGCCCGAGCCGCGTCCACAAGACGTCGCACGAGAGCGCGGCGAGCGTGTTCGCGAACGGGTAGCACTGGTACCAGGCGAAGAACGAGGGGAACTCGGGGTGCGGCTCGCGCCGCTCGATCCCGAGCGGTCGGCCGTCGCGGAAGCTCTCGCCGTTGCCGTACAGGTAGTCGACGACGCGCTCGCCGAACGCGAGCTCGCCCGCGGTGGCATCCCACGTCGGGCCGTAGAGCGGCAGCGCCGCGAGCGCGACGGCCAGCCAGAGCGCCGCGACCGCCGCGGCGGCCAGGGCGACGCGACGAGCGGGCGAATGCGCGCGGAGCGCGGGCGCGGGGTCGGCGGTCCTCACGAAGAGCGGGGGGAATCCGGGGGGGCCGGGGGGGGCCGCGGGCGCGCCGCGGCCGGCCGATGGTACGGCGCCGGCCGGGCCCGCGGGCGTTCGACTCGCTCGCTTTGCTTGCGGCCGCGCGTCAGAGCGCCGACGGGCTCTTCAGCGCAGCCGGCGGACGAGCTCGTCCGCGCCGAGCGCGCCGCGCCCGCTGCGCTGGAGCACGATGCGGCCGGCGGGATCGACCTCGACCCATGCCGGGAGCGCGCCGACCCCGAACGCGCGCTGCAGGAAGCGGTCCTCGTCCGCGAGCACGTGGTCGAGCCGCGCGTCCGCCCCGAGGTACGCGCGCAGCTCGGCCTCGGTCGACTGGGCGCCGACGAAGAGGACGCGCAGCGCATCCGACGCGCGCGGGCCGTCGCCGAGCGCCGCGGCGAGCGCGCGCTGCTCGGCCTGCGACGGGCCCGCCCACGGCGCGGCGGAGAAGAAGAACAGCACCGTCGTGCGCGGCGTGTCCTCGCGCGAGCCGTGCTCGGCGCCGGCGAGGTCGCGCGCGCTCCAGCGCGGCGCGGGGAGCGGCTCGGCGCACGCCGCGCGCGCCCGCTCGATGCGCTCCTTCCACGGTCCCGCGTCGAGCTCCGCGCGCCCGCGGCCCGGCGCCCACAGGACGAGCGCCTCGCTCTCGCGCACCGCCGCGCGCCCGGCGAGCACGACGCCCGGCGCGCGCAATCCGTCCTCGGCGAGCTCGACCGGCTCCTCGAGCGTCGTGACGACGACGTCCGTCCCGAGGTCCTGGAGCGCCGGGCGGGTGAGCTGCGCGTTGCCGCCGTCGAACGCCAGCGAGAGCATCCGCGTGTGGAGCTGCACGCCCGGCTCGAGCGCGGTCACGTTGAGCGGGTCGAACGACGTCATCGAGCCGGCGCCGCCCGCCGCGCTCAGGTCGACGACCAGGCGCCGTCCGGGGCCGCCCCAGGCCTCGTCGAGCGCACGCCCGCGGCGGGCCGCGAGCGCGTCGGCGAGATCGGTCTCGCGCGCGAGCCGGCGCGCGAGGCCGAGCCGCTCGGCGACCACCGCAGCGTGCCCTTCGTCGGGCACGGGGACGCTCGCGCGCAAGAGGCCGGTGAGCGTCGCGCCACGCTCGCTCTCGACTTCCGCCGGCCAGCCGGGGCGCACGCGGTCGAGCACGAAGCCCAGCGCGGCGCCGGTCTCGTAGAAGCGCTGGCGCGAGGCGCCCGCCCCCAGGACGTTGACGCGCCCGACGCGCTCGACGAGATCCGCGAAATCGCGGCCGTCGAAGCCGAGCTCGGCCGCATCGATCCCGGCCGGGTCGAGCCCGGCCGCATCGAGCTCGGCCGCGTCGAGCTCGCCCGCCAGCGCGACCGCCTTGCGCCCGAAGAGCTCGGCGAGCCCTTCGTTGAGCTCCGCGTGGTCCTCGAACGCGACGAGCGCGGGCTCGAGCAGCGCGCGCCGCGCGTCGCGCACCGCGACGAAGTCCGTCGCCGCGCGACGCAGCTCGGCGTCGTCCGGTGCGCGCAGCGCCTTGGCGAGCAGCGCGCCCTCGAGCTGACCCCACGCGTTGTTCGCGGCATCCTCGGCCGGGTAGCGCGCGACGAGCATCGCGTTCTCCGCCGGCCAGCGCGGCTCGCCGCCCTCGGGCGCGCGCTGGCGGTACGCGTGCGAGGCCTCGTGGAACACGAGCACGAGCTGCGACGCGCGGATCGCGTCGCCCAGGCCGAGCGCGTCGAGGCGCACGAACGCCGTCACCCGTCCGTCGAGCGGGGCGGACGTGTTGGCGCTCACGCCCGCGGGCGCCGGGCCGCGGCAGAGGTCGAGCGCGGCGTCGCGCTCGAACCCGTCGGGCGGCTCGTCCGCGTGGAAGAGCAGCGCCGTTCCGCCCGGCTCGTACAGCGCGAGCGGGATCGCGCGCAGGGAGAAGCCGGGCCAGAGCGCGCCCTCGAGCGCGGCGTCGAGCGCGTCCGCGACGGCGACGAGCCGCGCGGCGTCGCGCTCGGTCGCGTCCGCGTGCTGACCGCGCGGCTCAGCGCCAGTGAGCGCGAGCGCGAACGCGGTGTGCGCGAGCGCGAGCGCGAACGCGGTGTGCACGAGCGCGAGCGCGAGCGCGGTCTGCGCGCGCATCGTCACGCTCTCACTCCCCTTTCTCGCGCGACGTGTGCGGGAACGCGAGCACCGGGACGGGCGCGTGCCGCAGGATCTCCTCGGCCCCGCTGCCGAGCACGAGGCGGCGGATGCCCGTGTGTCCGTGCGTCGAGAGCGCGATCAGGTCGACGTCGTGCTCGCGCGCGTACTTCGCGACCGTCTCGCCGATCTTCGCGCCCGCGATCACGTCCGCGGAGCACTCGACGTCCCACTCGAGATCGCCGATCTCGCGCTGCACCGTCTCGCGCGCGAGCTTCACGCGCTCCTCGAGGTCCGGCGCCGAGATCGGCGGCGCGAGCGGGGCGCCGTGCGGCACGATCTGCAGGTCGGGGACGACGTGCAGCATCGTGATGCGCGCTGCGTGCTCGGCGGCGAGCGCGGCGACGGGCGCGCACGGACGGTAGGAGGCCTCGGAGAGATCGGTCGTGATCAGGATGTGGCGGATCTTCACGGCGGCTCCTGGTATCGAGCGTCGACGGGTTCGATCGTCGTCTGGCTCCCGGGCGGCGCGCGGCGGTCCGGAGCGGCCACAGGGTAGAGCGGGCGGTCGCCGGGGTCGAGCGGCCGCGGCTGCGCGCGAAGCCCCCTCCCGGACGCGCCCTGGCGGTCCGCTGCAGCCATCGGGGGCCGCGGCGCGCGGCAAAAGCCCCGACTGGCTGCATCAGCCCCCTGGTGCGCACCCCGGTCCGCGACCTACGAGTTGTGTGGACGAACCGGCCCGAGCCGGCCGCGCAACCTCCGGAGACCGCCGATGAAGCTCGACCACATCCTCGTGTGCACCGACCTCTCGCCCGAGTCCGATCGGCCGCTCGACGAGATCGGCCGGTTCGCGCGCACGCTGGGCGCCGACGTCACGCTCTTGCACGTCGTGCACGAGACGCCCGCGATCGGGTCGGGAGGACTGCCGCCCGTCCCGATCGACTACGACGAGTTCGGCCGGCTGATCCGCACCGCGGAGGGCGCCGTGGCCGAGCGGGCCGACCGGCTCGGGGGCGAGGCCGAGGCGCGGGCGGTGGTCGTCGCGGGCAGCCGGGTCGCGGACACCGTGCTCGACTACGCGCACGAGCACGACGTCGATCTGATCGCGCTCTCGACGCACGGCCGCACTGGCTTCCGGCGGCTCGTGCTGGGCAGCGTGGCCTCCGACCTGATCTCCGGGGCGCGGGTCCCGGTGCTCGTCTTCCCGCGCCGCGAGGAGTGAGCGGGCCGGGTTGACGCCTGTGCTCGGATCGGCGAACGTTGCGATCGGGGCGCGCCGAGCCCCATGATCTCGCGCACGCGGTGCGCCCGACGCCTGCATGTCTCGTAGACCGACATCTCGCGGATCGAGCGCGTCTGGGAGCACGTCTGGGAGCGCATCTGGTAGCGCGTCTGGGAGCGCGTCTGGGAGCGCGGTGCGGGCGGACCTCTTCCGGCGCATCGTCGAAGCGTCGGACGACCTGTTGACCATCGTCGACGATCGCGGCCGCTTCGTGTACGTCAACCAGGCCGCGGAGGACGTCTTCGGCGTGCCGGCGTCCGCGTGCATCGGCCGCGAGGCGTTCGATTTCGTGCACGCGGACGATCGCGAGGCGACGCGCGCCGCGGTCGCGATCTGGATCGACCCGGACGCGCCGGCGCGGTTCCGCTTCACGAACCGCCAGGTGAGCGTCGCCGGCGTCGTGCGCCGCTTCGAGTGGACGATCACGCGGCACGTGCTCGAGGGGGAGCCGCCGACGAGCGGCGGAGCGGTCTACCTCGCGTCGATCGCGCGCGACGTCACCGCGCGGTCGGAGGCGCGGATCGAGCTCGAGCGCGCCGAGGCGCGCCATCGGGCCATGCTCGCCAGCATGCTGGACGCCTTCGTCACGATCGACCCGCGCGGCGTGGTGCGCGAGGCCAGCGACTCGGTCGAGGCGGTGTTCGGCTGGGTGCCGCACGAGCTGATCGGCCAGAACGTCAAGGTGCTGATGCCGGAGCCGCACAGCTCCAAGCACGACGGCTACCTCGCGAAGTACGCGCGCACCGGCGAGACGTGGATCCTGAACTCGACGCGCACGTTCGAGATCGTCCGCAAGGACGGGAGCCTGCGGACGTGCGATCTGTCGGTCTCGCGCGTCGACGTGCCGGGCGTTTCCGAGCCGCTGTTCTGCGGCAGCTTCCGCGACGTGACGGAGCGGGTCGAGGCCGAGCGCAAGCTCGCGGAGAGCGAGCGCCGCTTCCGCGCCGTATTCGAGCAGGAGTTCCAGTACGTCGGCCTACTCGACGCGCGCGGGACGCTGCTCGAGATCAACCGATCGCCGCTGCGTGCGGCGCGCGTGAGACGCGAGGACGTCCTGGGGCTGCCGTTCCAGGACGCGCCGTGGTGGTCGCGCTCCGCCGAGACGCGCGAGAAGCTCGAGCGCTGGATCGCGGCGGCTGCGAGGGGCGAGCTCGTCCGCTCGGAGCTGGGGTTCGTCGCGAGCGAGGCGGAGGTGCGCACGCTCGACTTCTCGCTCAAGCCCATCCTGCGCGCCGACCGCTCGGTCGAGATGCTCATCGCCGAGGGCCGCGACATCACGGGCCTCAAGCGCGCGCAGGAGCGGGAGACGGCGATGCTGCGCACGCTCGCGAGCGTCGGCGAGTCCGCCGCCGTGCTCGCGCACGAGATCAAGAACCCGATCACGTCGATCCACCTCGCGCTGCGCGCCGTCGCGGAGCAGCTCGGCGAGGACCACCGCGTCGTCCTCGAGGACCTCGTCGCGCGCATGCGCCGGCTCGAGCGCATGCTGCGGCGCACGCTGTCGTTCGCGAAGCCGCTCGAGCTCGAGCGCGCGCACTGCGCCACGCGCGAGCTGGTCGCGCAGGCCGCCGCGGGCGTCGCTCCCAAGGCGAAGGAACGCGGAATCGCGCTCGACGTGCACGTGCACGCGGACTGCCCCGACTCGACCGCGGACGCAGGGCTGATCGAGGAGGTGCTGACGAACCTCCTGCTCAACGCGATCGACTTCGCTGCGCGGCGCGTCGTGCTGAGCGCGCGCCGAGAGGGCGATCGGCTCGCGCTGCGCGTCGACGACGACGGCCCCGGCATCCCCGACCGCGACCTCGAAGCGGTGTTCGAGCCGTTCTTCACGACGCGGCCCGAGGGCACGGGGATCGGGCTCGCGGTCTGCCGCCGGATCGTCGAGGCGCACGGCGGGACGATCGCCGCGGGGCACGCGCCCATTGGCGGCGCCTCGATCCACGTGCACCTGCCGGCGCGCTCTCGAGACGACTGAGCTACGCCCAGGTTCGTAGCCGGTCGGGGAACGTGGGCCGAGGAGCGCCTTTCGGGCGTCTCACCCGCTCGCCGGGACCGCGCCGGCCGTCTCTAATGGGCGCGCCATGCAGACGAACGCCCGTCCGATCAAGGTCTACCTGATCGACGATCAGTCCATGCTCCGCGCCGCGTTCCGCAGCCTGCTCGACCGGCGCGAGGACACGACGGTCGTGGGCGACGCGGGAGACGTGCGCGACGCGCTCGACCAGATCGCCGAGCTGCGCCCCGACGTCGTGCTCCTCGACATCACGATGCCGGGCCTCTCGGGCATCGACGCGATCCCGCTGCTGCGCAAGGAGGTGCCGCGCGCGAAGATCGTGATGCTGACGCACCACGAGGGCGAGTCGTTCGTCGAACAGGCGCAGGGCCCCGGCGCCGCGGGCGACCACGCGAAGGATTACGATACCCACGAGCACGCGCGCGCGCTCCACGCCGTGCACCCCCGCGCCCC
>CAZGTQ010000085.1:0-13038 GCA_964528575.1 uncultured Planctomycetaceae bacterium
GCGAAGCGGCTCATCACCTCGAGCGCGGCGGCGGCGTTCTCCTCGCGCACGGTGACGGTGCCGCGCACGCGCGTCGTCAGGATGCGCTTGCCGAGCACGTCGCGCGCGTCGAGCAGGTCGTCGGTGCGTCGCTCGTCCGCCGGAGCGTCGGCCGCGGGCGCGAGCGGCTTCGCCGGCTCGTAGTAGACGCGCCGCGCCGGCACGTCGACGAGCTCCTTCTCCGGCCAGCGCAGCGCGGTCAACCGGCCGCCGAACACGCAGCCCGTGTCGACGCAGATCGTGCGGTTCGTCCACGTCGCCTCGAGCGTCGGCGTGTGCCCGTACACGACGTGCGCGGGGCCGCGGTACTCCGACGCCCAGTCGTGGCGCACCGGCAGGCCGTACTCGTCGGTCTCGCCCGTCGTCTCGCCGTACAGACAGAACTCGCGCACGCGCCGCGACGCGCGGCCCTGGTACGGCTGCTTCAGCCCCGCGTGCGCGACGACGAGCCGGCCGCCGTCGAGCACCGCGTGGCTCACGAGCGAGTCGACGAAATCCGCGACCTCGCGGAGGAACTCCTCGGGCTCGCGCTCGAGCTGCTCGAGCGTCTCGGCGAGCCCGTGCGTGATCCGCACGTCGCGCCCGCGCAGCTTGCGCATCAGCTTCACGTCGTGGTTGCCGGGCACGCACAGCGCCGTTCCCGCGCGCACCATCGACATGACGAGCCGCAGCACGCCCGGCGAGGCCGGCCCGCGGTCGACGAGGTCGCCGAGGAACACGACCTTGCGTCCGTCCGGGTGGCGCGCGGCGGGGGCCTCGGGCACGCCCGTGACCTCGTAGCCGAGCTTCGCGAGCAGGAGGGCGAGCTCGTCGAGGCACCCGTGCACGTCGCCGATCACGTCGAACGGCCCCCGCTCCTCGCGCCGGTCGCTCCACAGCTTCGTGCGCTCGACGACGGCGGCGTCGACCTCGTCGGACGAGCGCAGCACCGCGATGTGACGAAAGCCCTCGCGCTTCAAGCTGCGCAGCGAGCGCCGGAGCTGGCTCGACTGTTGGCGCAGGACGTGCGGTCCGAGCTCGCGGTCGGTGCGCGAGCGGTTGCGCTCGTGGCACACCTTCTCGGGGACGTCGAGCACGATCGCGACCGGCAGGCAGTCGTGGTCGCGCGCGAGCTCGACGAGCGGTGCCCGCGCGGCCGCCTGCACGTTGGTCGCGTCGACGACGGTGAGCCGTCCCGCCGCGAGCCGCTTGGCCGCGACGAAGTGCAGCACCTCGAACGCGTCCCCCGTCGCGCTCTGGTCGTTCTCGTCGTCGGCGACGAGCGCGCGGCAGAAGTCGGACGAGAGCACCTCGGTGGGAGCGAAGTGCTTGCGCGCGAACGTCGACTTGCCGCTGCCCGAGGGACCGACGAGCACGACGAGCGCGAGCTCGGGGATGGCGATCTTCATCGCGTGAACACCGCGGCTTGCGTCGGCGGACCGAGCTCGGCGTGGGCGTCGCCGATCGGGAGGTAGCGCACCGAGTAGCCGCGCGCGTGCGCGACGCCCGCGCACCACGCGCGGAGCTCCGCGCGCGTCCACTCGAAGCGATGGTCCTTGTGGCGCAGCGCGCCCGCCGACAGCCCCTCGAACAGCGCGTTGTGCTCGCGGTTCGGCGTCGTCACGACGACGGTGCGCGGCCGCGCGTGCTCGAACACGACGCGCTCGAGCGCGACGAGCCGCGACGGGTCGAGGTGCTCGATCACCTCGACGAGCGTCGCCGCGTCGTAGCCGGCGAAGCGCGTATCGCGGTACGTCAAAGAGCCCTGGAACAGCTCGACGCGCTCGCGCTGCTTGGGCGGCAGCCGGTCGAGGTGCAGCCGCTCGGCGGCGATCTCGAGCGAGCGGTGCGACACGTCCGACCCGGCGACGCGGTCGAAGTCGGCGCCGGCGTTCGAGCGCGACGCGAGGAGCGCGGCGACCAGCTTGCCCTCGCCGCAGCCGAGGTCGACGACGCTGCGCGCGCCGCTCTCCTTCAGGATCGACACGACGGTGCCGATGCGCTGCTCGTTCAGGCTGATGCGCTCCTCGAGCGAGCGCTCCTCGGCCGCCTGTTGCGCCGCCGTCGCGTCCGGGTCGGGATCGTCCTCGTCGCCCAGGCGTGCGAGCGCCTCGCGCGACAGGTGCCTCTGGTGGCGCAGGTAGCGCCGCGCGATCAGCTCGCGCTCGGGGTGGTCCTTCAGCCACGCTGCGCCCTTCGCGAGGAGCTTGTCGACCTCGCTCGTGCCGACCCAGTAGTGCTTTTCGCCGTCGAGCACGGGCACGAGCACGTACAGATGGCCGAGCAGCTCGCGCAGCGGCCGTTCCGCGCGCAGCGTGACGTCGTGGTAGGCGCTCTCGCCCCACTCGGGGAAGCGCTCGTCGAGCGGCAGCCGCCGCGCCTCGAGCTCGTACCCGAGCGGCGCGAACAGGCGCTCGAGGAACGCGGGCCCGCCGCGGCTGGGCAGCACGGGCAGCCGCGCCTCGAGCCGCAGGGGCCGGTCGGGGAGGTCGGGGCGGTGCGTGCAGCGCCCGTTGAGCGCCGAACCGAGCACCTTCGACATGGCGACGCTGAGGAACGAGGACGCCACGAACGGCCTGTCGTTGACGTACTCGAACAGCGAGGGCGCGCTCTTCTCGCGCCGCCGCACGAGCCCGATCGGGTCGACGTCGAGCAGGAGCGCGAAGGTGCAGCGCTCGTCCGACGCCTCGGGATAGAACGCGTGCGCGCGCCCGAACGAGAGCTCGAACGTCTGCGTCCGCGCGGGATGTTTCGCGAGCAGGAACCCGAGATCCGTCGCCGGCGGCGTCGTGCAGGTGAGCGTGAGCAGCATGAGCGGGCGCGCATCGTAGCGGGGCGACGGAGCGCTCACCAAACGACGAGCGCGAGCCACGCCGCCGTCGCCGCGAGGGTCGCGAGCGTGACCGGGACGCCGTAGCGCGCGTGCTCGGCCCAGGTGAGGCGCTCGCCGGCGCGCTCGGCCTGGTCGACGACGATCAGGTTCGCGATGCTGCCGACGAGCACGAGGTTGCCCGCGAGCGTGCTCGCGAGGGCGAGCGTCGTGCCCGCCGTCGCGTCCGCGGCCGCCGGCAAGAGCAGCATGACCGCGGGCACGTTCGACACGACGTTCGACGCGACCGCGGCGACGACGAACAGGGGCGCGGGCCGGGCGATGTCGAGCCCCGCGTCCGCCAGGCCCTGCATCGCGCGCTCGCTCGCGCCGGTGCGCTCGAGGCCCGCGTGCACGACGAACAGGCCGATGAAGAGCAGGAGCAGTTGCCAGTCGACCAGCGCGAGCGTCGAGCGGCTCGCCGTGCGCCGGCTGAGCAACAGGAGCCCCGCGGCGGCGAGCGCGAGCACCGCTCGCTCGCCCGTGTCCGCGAGGAACAGCGCGACGAGCGCACCGGCGAGCGCGAGGCCCTTGGTCGTCTGCCAGCGGTCGAACGGCACCTGCTCGGCGACGACGCCGCGGCTCGGCCGCGTCCAACGCCCGCCGGTCAGCCGCACGACGATCCACCAGGCGAGCGCGAGCGAGAGCAGCGCCGGTGGGCCCGCCGCGAGCGCGTACGCCGCGAAGTCCAGGCCCAGCCGCTCGCCGATCAGGATGTTCTGCGGGTTGCCGATCAACGTCGCGGCCGAGCCGACGTTCGCCGCGACCGCGAGGCCGACGAGGAACGGCAGCGGGGCGAGCCCGCGCCGGTCGCACGCGGCGACGAGCACCGGCGTCGCCGCGAGACAGATCACGTCGTTCGCGAGCACCGCCGAGAGCACCGCGACGCCCGCCATCAGCGCCGCGAGCAGCCGCGGCGGCGAGACGTCGAGCGACGCGAGCGCGCCCGTCGCGCGCGTGTAGAAGCCGCCGAGCCGCAGTTGCGCGGACACGACCATGAGGCCGAAGAGCAGCGCGAGCGTCGGCACGTCGACCGCGCTCCACGCCTCGTCGAGCTCGAGCGGCCCGAGCGCGACCATGCCGATCGCGCCGAGCACCGCGATGCCCGTGCGGTCGAGCGAGAGCCCGGGCAGCCGCCCGAGCATCATGCCGGCGTACGTGACGACGAAGATCGGGAGCGCGACGTGCTCGTCCATCGAGGCGCGACATTCTGCCGGCGGCGGCCCCTCATCGCGCGCGCGGATCCCTGTCCCCGCAGCGGAACGCCGCGCCGGCGCTGACTCAGGCCGACGGACACTCCTCGGCCAGCGTGCACGCGTCGCACGCGGGAGCGTTGCGCGTGCACGTCCGCTGGCCGTGCGCGCGCAAGACGTCGTAGGCGCGCATCAGCCACGCGCAGCCGCGCTTCGCGTGCGGGGCGAGCGCGGCCACTCCGGCGCGGTACGTCCGTGCGTAGCTCGTCTCCTCGCGCGCGTAGCCGAGGCGCACGAGCGCGCGCAGTCCGTTCGACTCGAGCGCGGGCAGCGCGTGCGTGCCGGTGAACAGCAGGATCTTGTCCGCGCCGGGGTCGCCGATGCCGGGGAAGCGCTTCAGCGCGCGCCGCGCCTTCGCGAGCGGGAGTGCGAGCGCGGCCTCCAGGTCGCCGCCGTGCTCGTCCTGCACGAGGTGCGCGATCGCGAGGAGCTTCTCGACGCGCTTCTCGGCGATCATGCCGCCGAGGCGCGCGAGCGCGAGGAGCTCGCTCCGCGGGAGCGCGAGGATGCCCACCGCCCGCAGCTTCGTCGCGTCGGCGAGTGCGCGGTAGGCCTTCGCGCGCTTCTCGTCGGCGACGAGGTAGGCGCAGTTCTCCCACAGGATCCAGTCGAGCGCCTCGCGCGGCGGGAGCCGCTCGGGCTTGCCCAGGAACGCCTCGAGCCGGTCGAGAGCCGCGGGGAGCAGCGCCGGGTCGGTGAGCGCCATCGATGCCGGGCCAGTCCGGGCTCAGGCGTCCGCCGCGAACGCGTCGAGCAGCGCGCGCGCCAGGCGCGGCGCCGCGCCTGCGTCCTCGTGCTTGAAGAACGCCCAGGCCTCGCGCCAGGGCTGCGCGCGGATGCGCTCGCACCACGTGGCGAGGTCGCGCTCGCCGTAGGCCTCGCGGCGCAGGCGCAGGTAGCCCCAGTCGGCGGTCGCAACGAGCGGCGGGTCCGCGCGCTCGTCCGTGTCGGCGCAGCACGCGGCCGCCCCGCGCTCGGACAGTGCCGCGTGCACGTCGTCGTCGTGCCACGAGTCGTGGCGGAACTCGAACACCGCGCGCCGGTCCGCGGGCAACGCCGCGAGGAAGCCGACGAGGCGCGGCACGTCCTTCTTCATGTTCGGCGGGAGCTGGAAGAGCACCGGGCCGAGCTTCGTGCCGAGCGGCTCGAGCGCGTCGAACAGGTACGCGACCGAGTCACCCGCGTCCTTCAGGCGCGCGCGGTGGGTGATCCGCTGCGACGCCTTGATCACGAACGAGAAGCCGTCGGGCACGTCCGCCGCCCAGCGCTCGACGACGTTCGTGCGCGGCATGCGATAGAACGTGTTGTTGATCTCGACCGTCGGGAGCCGGTGCGCGTAGAGCGCGAGCAGGTCCGCGTCCTTCGCGTCCTCGGGATAGAACGGCCCCTTCCACGCCGCGTAGCTGAACCCGCTCGTGCCCGCTCGCAGCAGCATCGCGCGCCAGCCTATCAGCTAGTGCCGGCGCGCGACTCTCGACGGCGGCCGAACCCGTACGCCCCGGGAACCGCGTCGGCGGTTCCCGGGGCGACGGGGAGGGGCCGGGATCACTCGGTCGTGCCTTCGATCGCGCGGGTGACGTTGACGCGGCCCGCGCCGACGCCTTCCGCGACCGGGTCGGCTCCCTCGGCGAGCGGTATCGCGGTGCTCGACAGAGTCGCACCTTCGACCGAGGCGACGAGCGAGGCCGCTGCGGTGGCGACCGTCGACGCGACGGTCGTGCCGCTCCAGTACGCGTAGCCGCCGCCCGCGACCGGGCCGCAGATCGAGACGCCGGGCGCTGCCAGGTCGACGGCCGGTCCGCGCGCGGCGAACGCCGGGCGCACGTCGAACGCGTCGACCGCGGTGACCGCGACGACGCCGGTCGAGTAGATCGGACCCTCGGGGTCGATCGCGCTCTGCTGCCGAGCGGGGTAGGCGACGTACTCGCCGCCCGTGTTCCCCGTCGGCGCGAACACCGACGCGCCGGCGAGCTCGGCGTACGTGAGCGCGCCGGCGACGACCGCCGAATCGTGCTCCATGACCACGCCGAGGTGGATCACGCGCGCGCCTTGATCCACCGCGTAGTAGATGCTCTGCGCGACGTCCCAGGCGCGACCCGCGCCGTCGCTGTCGAGCACGCGCACCGGCAGCACGATCGCTTGCGGGTTGAGCAGCAGCACGAGGCCCGCCTCGTGCGTGCCCGCGCCGTAGCCTTCGTCGACCGAGCCGTCGCCGTCGGAGTCGATGCCGTCGGGGACCTCGTTCGCCTGGAACGCCTGGTCGACGAAGTCCCAGCCGGGCAGCACGTTCGGCCCGGACAGGACCGGGTGCGCGAAGTCGACGCCCCGGCCGACGAGCGCGACGAAGACGCTCTCGGTGGCGTGGGAGGCGGGCTCGCTCGCCTGGATCCGCTCGAGCGCCGTCTGGTCGGTGTAGTCGCCGTGGGCGGGCGTCGTGGCGGGCGGCGTCACGTCCCCGAGCACGTTCGCGCACGCGTTGCACATCGGGCCCATGACACCGAAGTAGCCGATCGTGTCCTGGCAGAGCGCCTCGCCGGATCCGGCGTGGAAGTCGAGCTCTGCGATCGGGCCGTAGCTCGCGTTGAGCTGCGCGACGAGGACCTCGGGATCGGTGCCCGAGGGGGCTTCGATCCGGTGGATGTCGTGCGTCGGATTCGTGTCGACCAGGCTCGCGCTCGAGGAGGCGAGCACCGTCTGGAGCGACACGGTCCCGTCGAGGTCGAGGAGAATGAGGCCGTCGGAGCTCTGCTGCGCAAGAGCGGGGCCGGTGGTGAGGACGAGGACTGCCGCGGTGCACGGCGCGGTCCGAGCAAGGAGGCCGCGCCAGCGTGTGCCGCGAGTCGTGTTCGAGCGCTGTCGTCTCATGCTGCCCCTCCATGAGGGCGACGCGGCCACGCGGACGCGGCCGGGTTCGTGGGCGAGTCGACGCGGCGCAAGGTCCAGCCGCCGGGGGGCGGCGCTGGAGGGGGGGATGCGTGGTTGGCCGACCCGCGGCGGCTCTCGGCCGAGACTGCGGGGCGGCGGCTGCGTCGGCGGCGCGCATCCGCGCGCAATTCGTCGGATCGACGACTCGCCGTCTAGGAGTCGAGTGGTGGAAAGGAACGTCGTAGCGCCGAGCCGGGGGCGCTCTGGAGTAGGGCCGCGTCGACCGTCTTCAGATACATCGAAATCGGGGAATCGCGCGCGGCGCCGCCCGATCGGCGGACCAGCGACAGGAAGCCGCGAAGTTTTCGCGGGAACCCTGTATTTCCGGGGCCGCTCGGCGCCCTGTTCAGTCGGTCGAAAGGTCCCCAGGTCCAGCTCGTGTGCCAATACCCCGGCACACGACGTTGTCCCTTCTGAGCATGCTGGCCCGTGGGGAGAGAGGCCGAGCTGGTGGCGGTCCGCAACCCGGGGGGGGATGCGGACCGCCACATTCCTTTCCATGGGGCGCGTCCCCGCGCGGGGGGGCCGACAGGAGCGGCTCCCGTCCGACGGCTCAGCGGCTGGGCGCGGGCGCGGGCGCCGGGACCGTCACGTCGGGGTCGCCGACGAGCGTGAACGGCGCCCACGAGTAGGGGTGCGGCCGCTCGGCGCGCAGCGAGCGCTGCGTCTCGGCCAGCGCCCGGCGGGCCGTCGCGCCCGCCGCGAGACGCTCGTAGAACCCCGTGGTGAACGCGAACGCGTCCTCGTCGTCGACGGCCCACAGGCTGCCGAGCGTCGCCCGGGCGCCGGCGCGCACGAAGGCGCGCGACAGGCCGAGCACCTCGTCGCCGCCGATCCAGCCCTTGCGGCCGGTGTCGCAGCCGCTCAGCGTCACCAGATCGAGGTCCAGGGTCATGCGCTGGATCTCGTGCGCGATCAGGAAACGCTGTCCCAGCGACATCGACGAGAAGCTCGGGTTCGCGTGCTCGAACAGGCCGTGCGACGCGATGTGCAGGAGCGCGCCGCGCGCGTTCCCGCTGAGCCGCTCGTGCAGATCCGCCGGAGCGATCCGCTCGCAACGGCCGCCGTAGAGCTCGTGCAGTCGCTCGATCTCGCTCGCGATGCGCGCGAGCGGACCGCCGTCGACCGTTCCGGTGACGAGCACGGGCGGCGGCGCTCCCTCGCTCGCGCCGGCACGGCCGCGAGCGCGCGCGCGCGCGAGCGACGTCGTCGACAGCGCGTAGCCGATCTCGCAGCGCTCGACGAGCGGCACGCCGTCGAGCTGGAGCGCGTGGAACGGGAACTCGTGCAGCACGCCGTGCGGCACGATCACGACCTGCCGTCCGTCGAGGCCGCCGAAGAGCGGCCTCAAGAGGCGCTCGCCGAGCTCGTCGAGGATCGCGCCGATCGAGCGCTGCAGCGAGCGCTGGTGGCGCTCGAAGTACGGGCGGCCGAGCCGCAGCTTGTCGACCTGCAGGCACAGCCGGTCGCGCAGGTAGGCGAGCCGCTCCGCGTCGGCGTCGAGCGTCGCGCTCGTCACGCCGTGCTCGTCGGCCCGGAACGCCCGCACGCCGTGCGGCGTCGTCAGGTAGACGAGCAGCACGTCGCCGTCGCCGCGCGCGCGCTCGAGGTCGGCCGCGTCGTAGGCGCGGACGGGACCGGCGCCCTCGCGCGCGAGGCGCGACAGCTCGTTCTCGACCTCGAGGATCTCGGTGTTGCCCGGACGGAGCCGGCGCAGGTGGTGCGAATCGTTCCCGTCGCCGCCGCCCAGCTCCGTGTCGAGCCGGCGCGCGAGCAGCCAGTCGAGCCGCTCGCGCAGCGCGCGGAAGCGCGGGCTCGCGTCCTGCTGTGCGACGCCCGCCTCGCGCAGGCTGCGCGCGCGGCCGCGCTCGAACCACACGAGCCCCTCGCGCGCGTCCCCCTGCTCGGCGGTGAACCACGCGAGGTCGGTGAACGTGCCGTGCCAGTCGCGGAAGAACGCCATGCGGATGTCGCTGCGCGGGACCCGCGCGTACGTCCGCTCGATCTCCTCGACCGCATGGTGCAGGTCCTCGATGCCGCCCGCCGCGTCGCCCTGCGCGCGCCGCATGCGCGCCCGCAGTTGCAGCGCCTGCGCGCGCAGCAGGATGCGCCGCACGCCGCGCGGGCAGTCCGGATCGACGAGCTCGGCGAGCAGCGCGTGCGCCGCGTCGAGCTCGCCCAGCTCGACGTGCACGCGCGCCAGCGCGAGGGCCGCGAGCTCCGCGAGCACGCGCAGGTCCGCCGCGGCGAGCCGCGCGTGCGCCGCAGCGAGCCGGTCGCGTCGCTCGACGGCGCTCATCGCGCCGTCCGGGTCCGACCCGCGCAGCTCGCACATCTGGATCTCGAGCACGGTCGCGTAGACCTCGTTGCCCGCGCTCTCGAACGCGCGCTGCGCGCGCTCGAGGCACGCGAGCGCGTCCGCCCGCCGCTCGGGGTCCGGCGCCGGGTCCGTCGCGAGCCGCGCGAGCGCCGTGCCGCGGATCGCCTCGGCGCGCGCCCCCTCGTAGCGCATCCCGAGCTCGGCGAAGCGCGCGGCCGCGCGCGCGGCGAACCGCTGCGCGTCGTAGCGCGCGTCGAGCTGCAGGTGGATCTCGGCGAGGTCGAGGTCGCAGAGCGGCTCGCCCGTGAGCCACTCGATCTCGCGCGCCCGGCCGCGGGCCCCCTCGAGCCCACGCAGCGCCGCCTCGAAGCGACCGCGCCGGAACTCGAGGAACGCGAGACTGTACTCGCACAGCGCCGCGCGCACGGGGAAGCCCGCCTCCTCGAACGTCTCGCGCGCCGACTCGAACGCGCGTTGCGCCGCGTCGAGCTCGTTCGCGTTCTGCTCGACGACGGCGAGGTTGAAGTCGACGATGGCGAGGTCGACGGTGCACGGCTCGCCGCGGCGGTCGAGCTCCGCGAACCGCGCCCGCGCCGACTCGAGCGACACGCGCGCCTGCGCGTACTCGTCGCTGCGGATGCGATCGATGCCGAGGTTGACCTCGAGCTGGGCGAGCAGCCGCTGCTCGCCCAGGCGCTCGAAGATCGCGCGCGCCTCGCTCGCGCACGCGTGGACCTGCTCCTCGTTGCCGAGCCGCATGTGCGCGAGCGCCATCCCGCGCAGAACGCGTCCGCGCCCCAGCTCGTCGACGAGCTCCGCATACACGCCCAGGGCGCGCGCGTAGTGCGCGAGCGCGCCGTCGCAGTCCTCGGCGAGGCCCGCCGCGCGCGCCCGCACCTCGAGGGCGCGGCCGAGGAGCGCCAGTGCGTCCGCGCCGGCGCGGTCGGCGCCGCGGGGCTCCGCGACGCGCAGCGCGAGGTCGCCGAGCCGGCACGCCTGCTGGGGACGCTCGTGCGCGAGCCGCTCGACCTCGTCGAGCACGTCGGAGGCGAGCGCCGCGCGATCCGCCGCGGGGAGCGCGTGCACGCGCTCGACGAGGGCGTCCGCGACCGCTTCGGCGGCGTGTGCCGCAAGCAGCTCCTCGTAGAGGCGCCGGCGCGGCTCCGCGATCACCCCTGGTCCTCCTCCGACTCGCGCTCGCCGCTGGCGCGCAGCTCGAACCGCGGGATCTGGACGCGGAACCCGGCGCCCTCGACCAGGAGCTCGTAGCTGCCCGGCTGGACGCCCTGGAAGCGGAACTCGCCCGTCTCCTCGAGCTCGGTCGAGAGCGTGCGTCCCGCGCCGAGCAGGCGGCACTCGGCGAGCGACCAGTCCTCGTGGTCGACGTCGGCGTGCTGTCCGACGAACTGCCCGACGAGCGAGCCGTTGCGCAGGAGAGCGAGGTCGACCTCGAACGGCCCCGCCTCGTAGAGCAGGTGGCACAGCGGAGCCGCGTTGCCGCGCAGCGCGACCTGCGGCCCCTGCGCGAGCGAGTCGTAGACGAGGCGCGCGACGAGATCGAGCACCGCGCCGACGCGGCCGCGCGTTCGCGCGAGCTCGTCGGCCCGGATGTGCCGAGCGAGGGCCCGCAGCGCGTTCTTGCGGGCGCCGGCGGGGACCGGGGGAAGCGGCCCCAGGTGCAGCGCCTCGATCAGGCGCGCGCGCCGGGCGCAGGCGGGGCAGTTCGCCGCGTGCTCGTGGACCGCGCGCTTTCGCACGGCGCGGGCGGCGTCGTGCTCGCCCGGTACGCTCGGCTCGGCAGCCGCGGCAGGCTGGAACGCGTCCAGCAGTTCGTCGAGGGTCGGACAGCTCATGGGGACGAAGGCTCCTCGTTGCGGGCCCGAGGACGGACGCTGGGAACGCCCTGGACGTGGAACAAGGGTACGGGCGGGCTCTCGAAATACACCGAATCGGCAAAATCGAAGGCGAGCGGCGCGCGGTGCGCTCCGGGTGGGAAGCGATCAACCCTCCAGGCCATCCCCGAGAAGCTCGAGCAGTCGCTTCTTACATCGGCCGAGCATCGGTCCGATGCTGCCGACGGGACGCCCGAGCGCGTGCGCGATGTCCGCGTTGGAGCGGTTGTCGAGCCACATCAGGAGGAGCTGCCGGCACGGCTCGTCGAGCTGGTAGATCTTCGAGTACAGGATGATCCGCAGCTCGGCGAGCTGCGCGTCCTCGACCGGGTCGGTGCCCTCCGCGACGAGCTCGGGCTGCGCGTCCGCGTCGAGGCTCTCCGTGGCGACGCCGCGGCGCATCTTTTGCGCGCGCCGTCGCACGGTCGTCGCGAACCACGCCGGCAGGCGCGCGGGGTCGCGGATCGTGAAGCGGTTCATGTACAGCGCGACCCACACCTCCGCGTAGAGATCCCAGCTCGCCTCCTCGCCGAGCCGCTCCTTGCGAATCAGGTGCCAGACGAGACGGCCGTAGTACTCCTCGAGCAGGACCGCCGCCTCGTTCCGCTCGCGGGGATCGTCCGAGCGGAGCCGCTCGAGCAGCCACCGAGCACGCTCGGCACGCTCGGGGCCGGCACCCGGATCCTCGGACTCATCCTCGGACTCGTCGTGGTCCAACGGCGTCACGAGACGCGGCTCTCTTTCGCGGAACAGCGCAGCGGCGATCGCTCGAGCGGTGAGAGTAGCCCGCTGCGCCGATCGCCGTCCACCGCGTCGCCGCCGAGCTCGCGTGAGGCTCTCGCGCGGGAGCCCGTGTCAGCCCCTCGCCCGCGGATGGGCCTGCTCGTAGATCACGCGCAGGCGCTCGATCGACACGTGCGTGTAGATCTGGGTCGTCACGAGGTGTGCGTGGCCGAGCAGCTCCTGGACCGAGCGCAGGTCGGCGCCCGCGTCGAGCAGGTGCGTCGCGAAGCTGTGGCGCAGCGTGTGGGGCGTCGGGCGCCGCCGCAGGCCCGCCGCCAGGGCCGCCCGCTCGACGATCCGACCGAGCGAGCGCGTCGTGAGGCGTCCGCCGCGCGGGTTGAGGAAGACCGCGTGGGCGTGGCGCGCGCTCGCCCGCGGGCGCGCCGGGTCCTCGAGGTACGAGCGCAGCGCGGCGACCGCGTGGCTGCCGAGCGGGGCGAGGCGCTCCTTGCGGCCCTTGCCGCGCACGAGCGCGACGCCGCGGGCGAAGTCGACGTCGACGCGGTCGAGCCCGACGGTCTCCGCGGCGCGCGTGCCGGCGGAGTACAAGAGCTCGAGGAGCGCGCGATCGCGCCGGCCGGACGCGGTCGTCGGGTCGGGCGCTCCGAGGAGCGCGTCGACCTCCTCGCGCGCCAGCGCGCCCGGCAGCGTCCGCGGCCGCCGGGCGGGACGCAGGCCGGTCGCCGGGTGCGCGTCGACGCGACCCTCGTCCTCGAGGTGGCGGAAGAAGGAGCGCACCGCGGAGAGCTTGCGCTGGATCGACGGGCGCGAGAGGCCCTGTGCGTCGAGGCGCGCGAGCCACGAGCGCAGCGTGCGCGGCGCCACCGCGCGCGGGTCGCGCACGCCGAGCTGGTCGAGGAAGCGCACGAGCTCGGCGAGGTCGCCCGAGTAGGCGCGCAGCGTGTGCGGCGACGAGCCGCGCGCGGCGGCGAGCCGGTCGAGCCAGCGGTCGACCAGCGCGCCGATCTCGCCGTCCTG
>CAZGTQ010000086.1:0-4852 GCA_964528575.1 uncultured Planctomycetaceae bacterium
GCGGCAGCACCTCGAGCAGCGACGTGCGCTGGACGACGAGCTCGTGGACGATCCGCTCGCCCGCGACGACGATGCGCGACGAGCTCAGCGAATTCGGGTGCGGCGTCGCGCCGCACGCGAGCGCGAGCGCCGTGGCGGCGACGAGCATCGCGTCAGACGCTCGCCCGGCGCCCGCCGCGCGAGTTGAACCAGAGCAGCCCCCCGAGGCCGAGGATGCCGAGCACGGCGAGGGTCGTCATCAGGAAGCCCGGGACGGTGAAGATCTCGAGAGCCGTCTCCTCCATGCCCTGCACGATCGCCACGCCGAGCAGGAGCTCGAGCAGGGCGGCCCCGGTGATGAGCCCCGCGGCCGTGAGGATCGACTCGCCCGACTGACCGCGGCCGCGCTCGGCGGCGAAGCGGAACAGCGACCCGATCAGGATGCCGACGCCGAGGTACGCGGGGAGATAGATGCCGACCGCGAGCGCCATCGCGGGGAGCTGGAGCCCGCGGCGGCCGCCGACGACGTCCATCGCCACCGCCAGCGCGCCGACGGCGAGGCCGATGCAGATCGGATACCAGGGCAGCTTGTCCTCGAGGAGCAGGCCAGTGACCAGCGTCGCGAACATCTTGCCCTGCGGCGCGTTGAGGTCCGTGCTGCCGAGCACGTACGCCTCGTGCGCGTAGTACAGCGAAAGCGGAACGACGATGCACCCCGCGACGAGCCCGAGCGCCTGCGCGAGGAACCCGTCCTGCACGCGCACGCCGCACAGTTGCATCGTCTTGTAGTCCTGGCTGGAGTCGTTCGCCGTGCACACGGCGACACACGCGCCGACGAGCAGCGGCGTGAGCAGCGCGACGTCCGAGACTTCTCTGCGTCCGACGGCGATGGCGACGAGGCACAGCACGAGCGTCGTCACGAAGATCGTCCCGGAGACCGGCGAGGCGGAGCTCCCGATCTGCAGCGACAAGATCGCGCCGAGCACGACCATGAGCGACGCGCAACCGAGGATCGCGGCGCTCATCGCGAACGTGAACGGCGTCGCGCCGTCCTTCACGAAGAGCCAGACGACGATCGCGACCATCCCCGCGACGATCGACACGCGCTGCCAGAGCTTCTTGCTCGGATCCACCTCGACGAGCTCGTCGGCCGCGCCCGCGTGTGCTCCGCGCATACCCATGAAGCGCACGAGCGAGTACCCGACCGCGACCGTCATCGCGCCGCCGCCGACCCAGTTGATCGTCTTGTCGGGGAACTTCTCCACGAGCTCCGAGCCCGCCGGGATCCCGGACAGCAGGAACCGTCCGATCAGGTTCAGAGAGCTGCCGCCGAAGACGAGCAGCGCGGTCGAGAGCGTGAGGAGCCCGCCGATGCCGATGTAGATCGGCGTGAACGGGAGGTCGAGCTGGAAGCCGCGGTCGTTCTCGTGGAGTACGACGTGCTCTTTCGCGAGCCCGGTCCTCACGAGCAGCGGCGCGAGGAAGCTCGCGAGCGTCCCCGCGAAGAGCGAGCGCCCGAGCCGGGGCCGCTCCTGGGGCCTCGCGACCGCAGCCTCGATCATCGTCTCGCACGCGCGCGCCTCGGGCGCGGGCAGCGTCGGGTCGGTCAGGAACTTGCGCGTCCCGAGCCCGACGAAGCCAAAGCCGACGAGCGCGCCGGCGAACGAGAGCAGGATCAACGTCACGACGTCGACCGGGGGCACCGCGAGCCCGTTCTCCGCGAGCGTCGCGAGCAGCGCCCGGTCGACGACCGCGCTCCTGTCCGCGTTGCGCGCGATCTCGACTCCGCGCGCGGTCAGCTCGCTCACGCCGAGGTTCGTGTACAGGATCTGCAGCAGCGGCGCCGTGAAGATCACCCCCGCCGTCACCGCCATGCCGGCCGAACCCGCGACCTGCGCGAGGTTCAAGAAGCGCGTCCCGCCGCCGGCCGCGATGCGCCGCGTGAACGCGCCCCACGCGAACAGGATCACGAGCGGGCTGACGCCCGGGGTGATGCCCGCCTTGAGCCCGGCGAGGACGAGCGTGCCCGCGAGGACGGTGGACACGACGACGCCGAACAGGACGGGGAACGTGTCGCGCTTCATGAGGCCTCCAGCCGTGGGGGTTCCGGCGCAGAGGGTAGGGGCCGGCGCCGCGGAAGGCCACGCGCAGCCTCCGGACCGGCAGCGGGCAGGTGATTCGAGCCCGTCTTCCGCTTAACCTGCGCGCATGGACCCCCACGCAGTGGCCGGCGCGCCGTCCCCCCGGCCCGGCTCCGACGCCGCCGTCGGAACCGAGCCCGCCTCGGCCCCCCCCAAGGCGCTGAAGCTCTCGGTCGTCATGCCGATCTACAACGAGGAGAAGACCCTCGAGCAGATCGTGGCGGCCGTGCAGAAGACGCCGTACGAGAAGGAGCTCGTCCTCGTCGACGATTGCTCGACCGACCGGACGCCCGAGATCATCGCGGAGCTCGGGAGGAAGTGGGGCAACATCCGCGCGTTCCGCCACGAGACGAACAAGGGCAAGGGCGGCGCGCTCGCGACCGGCTTCGCCAACGTCACCGGCGACGTCGTGCTGATCCAGGACGCCGACCTCGAGTACGACCCCGGCGACTATCCGGTCCTCTTGCGGCCGATCCTCGACGGGCGCGCCGACGTCGTCTTCGGAAGCCGCTTCCTCGGCGGGCCGTACGTGCGCGTCCACCTGTTCCACCACTACGTCGGGAACCGGATGCTCACGATCTTCTCGAACGTGTGCACGAACCTGAACCTGACGGACATGGAGACCTGCTACAAGGTCTTCAAGCGCGAGTTCGCCGACAGGCTCGACATCCAGTCGCGCACGTTCGCGGTCGAGCCCGAGATCACGGCGAAGGTCGCGAAGATGCGCGCCCGCGTCTACGAGGTCCCGATCAGCTATGCCGGCCGGAGCTACGCCGAGGGCAAGAAGATCGGCTTCAAGGACGCGATGATCGCTTGCTGGGCGATCGTGCGCTGGGGCCTGTTCGCCTGAGAGCCTGCCGCCTGGAACTCTTACGAGCGATCGGGAGCAAGGGCGGTTGCCGCGGTCGCCAGCGGGCGTAGCCTCGGATCGGTAGAACCCTCCGACCGATCCTCAGGAGAACCCCGATGCGCGTCCTCGCTCGCTCGCTCGCCGTCTTCGTTCCCGCCGCGTTGGCTCCGAGCCTCTTCGCGCAGGGCTCGGTCTGGGTCGTCGACGTCGACGGCGGGGCGACCGCCGACGCCGACCAGATCGGCGACGCGCTCGCGCTGGCCTCCGACGGCGACGTCATCGTGGTCCGCAGCGGCTCCTACCTGCCCTTCACGGTCGACGGCCTCTCGGTCGTCATCACGAGCGAGGCGGGAGCGGACGTGTCGGTCGGCAGCGACGTCGTCGGCGGGGCGAACGTGATCCGGATCCGCAACGTCCCTGCCGGCGAGACGGTCACGCTGCGCGGCATCGACGTCGACCAGACGTGGTCCGAGCCGTACCGCGCGCTCGAGATCGAGTCCTGTGCGGGCGCCGTGCGGATCGAGGACTGCACCTTCGCGCCGCAGCCGAATTCGCTGAACCTGATCGCCGACACGACCGCGCTCGAGGTCGTGCGCATCGTCGATTGCGCCGCGGTCGCGCTGACGCGCTGCCAGGTCGTCGCGGGCGACGGCTTCGGCATCGGCCTGGGCGGCCAGACCGACGCCGGCCCGGCGGTGAGCGCGACCGCGTCCAACGTCGCGGTGTACGCTTGCTCGTTCGAGGGCGGCCGCGGCGCGGACAGCTACCAGACGCCGATCGACCTGATCGTGCCGCCGAGCCCGGGCGGCGACGGCTTCGTCCAGAACGGCGGCGTCCTCTTCGTCTCCGACTCGACGTTCATCGGCGGCGACGGCGGCGACGGGGTGACCGGCTTCGGCTGCAGCGGGAGCGGGGACGGCGGAGCCGGCCTGCGCGTCTCGCCCGACGGCACCACGGTCGTGCTCGTCTCGACGTTCACCGGCGGCGTGGCCGGCATCCCCGGCGCGGGCTGCAGCTCCGGCTCGGACGGCCCGAGCGTCGTTCCCGGCGCCACGCTCCAGGCGCTCTTCGCACCGCCGCGCGGGCTCGCGTCGAACGGCCCCGTGCGCGAGGGCCAGACCGCGACGCTGACGTCCAGCGGCGTCGAGAACGACGTCGTCGTCCTGCTCGCGGGCACCGCGCTCCACCAGCTCACGCTCCCGCTGAGCGGCGTGCTCCTCACGGCGCCGATCCTGATCCAGCCGCTCGGGGTCGTCCCCGCCGGCGGCCAGCTCGTCACGCAGGTCCCGATCGGCCCGTTCACGAACCCCGCGCTCGAGGGCTTCGGCCTGCACCTCCAAGCGGCGCACGTCCAGGTCGCGCAGGGCCCGCTCGGCGAGCTCCAGCTCGTCACGACGCTCTCGTCGCCGACCGCGCTCGTCCTGCTCGACCAGGCGATTCCGACCACGCCGTGACGTCCCGCGCGATCCGAGCCGCGCTCGCGGCCGGAGCCGTCTCGGTCGGTGCAACGGTGGCGGGCGCGCAGCAGGTCCGCGTCGTCGACCCGAACGCGACGCTGGGCTTCGACGCGATCCAGGCCGCGGTCGACGCGTCCGCCGACGGCGACGTCGTGCTCGTGCGCGACGGGCTCTACGGCCCGTTCACGATCGACGGCAAGTCGCTCGTCGTCGCTGCGGAGCGCTTCGCGAACCCGCGCGTGACGAGCCCGTTCCCAGGTACGCGCGACGTGATGGTCGTGCGCAACCTCGCGCCGAGCCAATCTGTCACGCTGCGCGGTCTCGACGTCACCGAGACGTACTCCGACCCGTACAACGTGCTGCGGATCGTCGACTGCGCGGGTCCGGTGCTGATCGAGGACTGCGAGCTCACGCCGATCCTGTTC
>CAZGTQ010000087.1:0-16435 GCA_964528575.1 uncultured Planctomycetaceae bacterium
TGGACGACGTGACCGCGCGGCAGCTCGTAGTGACGCACGCGTACGAGACCGTGGCCATCGACGGCGCACGCCGAGCACGCGATCGTGGCGGCGAGCGCCAGCCACCACACCCCGTCCCCGGACGGGCGCCTCGCGGCCGCACGGCGAGCACGCCGGACGAGGCTCCTCCCTCTCACGCCCCGGATGATAATGCCGAACGAGGCACGGCGCTACGCCGCGCCCTCTTCCTGGTCGCTGTACTGCAGCCGATAGAGCCGCGCGTACGTGCCGCCGCGCGCGAGGAGCTCGTCGTGGGAGCCCTGCTCGACGATGCGGCCCTGGTGCATGACGAGGATGCGGTCGACGTCGCGGATCGTCGAGAGGCGGTGCGCGATGATCAACGACGTGCGGCCCTTCATCAGCTCGTGCACCGCGTCCTGCAGCAGGTGCTCGGTGTTCGTGTCGACGTTCGACGTCGCTTCGTCGAGAGCGAGCACCGGCGGGGCGACCGCGAGCACGCGAGCGAACGCGACGAGCTGGCGCTCGCCCGACGAGAGGTTGGCGCCGCGCTCGCGCACCGGCTCGCGGTAGCGGCGCGGGAAGCGCGCGACGACCTGGTCGAGGTGCAGGCGGTCGGCGGCGGCGCGTGCGTCGCTCTCGGTGATCTCGGGATGGCCGAGGCGGATGTTCGAGAGCACGTCGCCGCCGAACAGGAAGACGTCCTGCGGGACGATGCCGACGCGGCGGCGCAGGTCGCGCAGCGCGTAGCGGCGCACGTCGACGCCATCGAGCTCGATCGTGCCCGCGTCGACGTCGTACAGGCGCGTGAGCAGCTTCAGGATCGTCGTCTTGCCGCTGCCGGTCGCGCCGACGATCGCGACGCGCTCGCCGGGGGCGACCTCGAAGCTCACGTCGCGCAGCACGGGCTCCTGCGGGTCGTAGCCGAACGTCACGCGGTCGAAGACGATCGAGCCGTGCGCCTCGTGCGCCGCGACGGGCTCGTCCGGCTCGGCGGTGAGCTCGCGCTTGTCGAGCAGCGAGAAGATGCGGTCCGACGCGGTCATCGCGTTCTGCATGACCGTGTACTTGAGGCTGAGCTCGTTCAGCGGACCGAAGAAGCGACCCATGTAGTCGATGAACGCGTACAGGACGCCGATCGTGAGGCCGGAGTCGGTGAGCGCGTTCGCGTCGCCGCCGGCGAGGGCGACGAGCGCGCGGCCGCCGTACCACAGGATCAGCGCGAGCGTCAGGTTGCCGAGCAACTCCGTGCCCGCCGACAGGATCGATTCCCAGCGCACCGCCTCGATCTGCCAGCGGCACATGCCCTCGTTCACGTCGGCGAACTCGCCGCGCGTGCGCTTCTCGCGCACGAACATCTGGATGATCGGCATGCCCGCGACGTGCTCGTGCAGGAACGCGTTGAGCTGCGACCGACGCGCGACCATCTCGCCGTACGCGTGCCGCACGTGCACGCGGATCCACATCGTCAGCGCGAGCAGGACCGGGACGACGAGCATCGTCACGGCCGCGAGCTGCCAGTGCATCGCGAACAGGATGACGATCGTCGCGACGAGGAAGACGAGGTCGCCGAGGATCGTCACGACGCCCGACGAGAACATCTCCTGCAGCGCCTCGACGTCGGTCGTCACGCGCCCCACGAGCCGACCGATCGGCGTCTTGTCGTAGAACGACGAGCGCAGCCGCTGCAAGTGCGCGAAGACCGCCATGCGCAGGTCGAGCAGGCTGTTCTGCCCGGCCTTGTCGATCGTCCACGTCTGCCACGCCTTGCCCGCGATCTCGACGAGCGCGATCGCGGCGAACGCGAGGAGGATCCACGCGAAACCGCTCGTTCCCGCGCCCATGCCGCGGCCCTCGGCCGGCACGATGTAATCGTCGATCGCGATCTTGACGAGCCACGGGAGCGCGAGCCCGCACGCGGACGTGACGAACAGGAGCGCGAGGCTGCCCCAGATCAGCGCCCGGTGCGGCCGGATGTACGTCCACAGGCGCCGCGCGAGCTCCGCGTCGTACGCCACCGCGCGCCGCTCGCGCCGCTCGAGCTCGATCGCCGGCATCAGCGCGCCTCCCCGTCCGGCCGGCCGGCGCCGAGCTGGCCGGAACGCAGCTCGCACTCGAGCCGTTCGCGCTCGGCCGCGCGCGCCTCGCTCTCCTCCTGCTTGCGCCACAGCGCGGCGTAACGGCCGCGCTGCGCGAGGAGCTGCGCGTGCGTGCCGCGCTCGGCGACGCGGCCCTCGTCGAGCACGAGGATGTCGTCGGCGTGCGCGAGCGTCGACAGCCGGTGCGACACGATGATCGTCGTGCGTTCGGCGGCGAACGGCTGCAGGCGCTCGAGGATCGCGTCCGCCGTGTGCGTGTCGACGGCCGAGAGCGTGTCGTCGAGGATCAGGATCTTCGGGTCGAGCAGGAGCACGCGCGCGAGCGCCGTGCGCTGGCGCTGGCCGCCCGAGAGGTTGACGCCGCGCTCGCCGACGACCGTGTCGAGACCCGCGGGGAGCTGCGGCAGGTCCTTGTCGAGCTGCGCCGCCGCGGCGGCGGCCTCGATCTGCGCGCGCGTCGCGTCGGGCCTGCCGAGCGCGATGTTGTCGGCGAGCGACGCGCTGAACAGGAACGCGTCCTGCGGCACCAGGCCGATCGCGCCGCGCACGGCGTGCAGCGGCAGCTCGGTCACGTCCTGGCCGTCGAGGAACACCGTGCCCGGCTCGACCGGCGCGAGCCGCGCGAGCGCGCGCGTGATCGTCGTCTTGCCCGAGCCCGTGTGCCCGACGATGCCGAGCGTCTGGCCCGGCTCGACGTCGAACGAGACGTCGTGCAGCACCTCGCGCGCGCGGTCGAGCTCGGCCGCGCTCTCCGCGTCCGGCGCCGTTTCCTCCCAGCGCGGCGCCGCGGGCAGGCTCCCCTCGAGGTGCGGCTGGTCCGCAAGCCGCGCGTGCACGACGCCCAGGTGCCGGACGGAAACGGCGCCGCGCGCGATGTGCGCGCCGGCTCCGTCGCCGCCGGGCGGGTCCTCGAGCTCGACCTGCGCGTCGAGGATCTCGCGGATGCGGCCGAGCGCCGACGCGCCGCGGCGCAGCGAGCTGATCACGAAGCCGAGCGTGCGCGTCGGCCCCGCGAGCATCTGCAGGTAGATGACGAGCGTGACGAGGCCGCCGAGCGTGAGCGAGTGGTCCGGATCCGCGACGCGCGGTCCGCCGAGGCCGAGCACGACGAGCGTGCTCACCGTCGTCAGGCCCATCATCAGCGGGATGAGCACCGCCCGCTGCTTGGTCACCTCGAGGTTCAGCGCGCGGTAGTCCGCGCAGTGCGCACGGAAGCGCTCGCGGTCGTAATCCTCGAGCGCGAGGGTCTTGATGACCATCTGCCCCGACAGGCTCTCGTCGACCTTCGCGCTGACCTCGGCGAGGCTGTTCTGCGCGAGCCGGAAGCCCTCCTGGATGCGCACCGCGATCTTGCGCGCGAAGTACAGGAACAGCGGGAACGGCGCGATCGCGACGAGCGTGACCGTCGCGTCGATCGGGATCATCATCGCGAGGCCGAGCGCGAAGAGCACGGCCGTCTCGGCGAGGTACATGATCACCGGTCCCGTGAGCCCCTGGACGTTCTGCATGTCGTTCACGCAGCGCGACATGACCTGCCCGACCGGGTTGCGCACGAAGAACGACGGCGCGAGGCGCAGGAGGTGGTCGAACAGGTCCTCGCGCAGGTCGTGCGCGACGCGGCGGCTCGTGCTGAGGATCGCGAGCCGGCTGATCGCGCGCGCGACGGCGACGGCGAGCGCGGCGAGGGCGATGCCGCCGAGCAGCCAGGGGAGCAGCTCGCGCTGCTCGTCCGACGCTTGCGGGGTCTCGACGACGACGCGCAGCGCGTCGACGACGTCGCCCACGAGCTTGGGGATCGCGAGCTTGAGCGCGATGCTCAGGACGATGCACACCGTGCCCACGACGTAGGCGCGGCGGTAGCGTCGCAGGGAGGGGACCAGGGTGCGCAGCTCGCGGAGCATCGGAAGCGAGCCAACCTACTGTCCCGCCCGCGACCGACAACGCGGCGGCGCGGAAAGGCTCGCTAATGCCCGACGTGCTCGACGTAGAGCGCGCTCGTCGGCAGCGAGATCGTCTCGTCCGCGGCGCCCGTCGCGCGCAGGACGAGGTCGGCGACGTCTCCGTCGGTCAGGACGGGCAGGTACCACCAGCCGGCCTCGCCCTGCTCGCCCATGAACGGCCGCGGGCCGGGCTCCTCGCCGGGGCGCCGCAGGAGCACGACCGGGCCCTTCCCGGTCACCGGGTTGGGGACGACGGCGAACCCGTCGATCACGAGCTCGCCGCGCAGGTCGCGGCCGGAGAGCTCGACCGTGCGGCCCACGATCGCCGCGAGCCGACCCTGCGCCGCGGGGGAAGGGACCTCGCCGCCGTGGCCGGGCGCGGGCGGGTCCGGCGTCGAGCACGCCAGCGCGAGCGCGAGCGCCAGGAGCGGCGCGCACGCCAAGTCGATGCGGAGCAAGGGGTTGCGTCGACGCTGCAGGGACTCGCGAGCGGTGGGCATGGCCGGAGAACGGCGCCGCGCGCGCCCGTCTTGGCGGCTCATGCCCCGTCCGCCCACTTCGGGATCCGGTCGCGGACGCCCTCGAAGCCGAGGCGCTCGAACAGCGGGTCGACGAGCTCACGTCGCGCGCCGCGCCAGGCGAGGCGCTCCAGCGTCGCGTCCGCCGGCGCGTCGCGCGCGACGGTCGCGAGCTCGCGCGAAAGGAACGCGAGCTCGCGCGCGGCCTCGAGCTTCGCCGCCAGCGCCTTCGCTCCGCGCAGCGAGAGCTCCGCGACGCGCGGGAGGTTCGCGTAGAGCGCGTCGAGGTCGTGGAACGCGCCCAGGAGCGCCGCCGCGGTCTTGGGCCCGACGCCCGCGACGCCCGGGATGCCGTCGACGGGGTCGCCCGCGAGCCCGAGGTAGTCGGGGATCTGTTCCGCGCGCACGCCGAACTTCTCGAGGACCTCGTCCGGGCCGTAGCGCGTGCCGCGGGCGAAGTCGAAGAGCTCGACCGACGGCGCGACGAGCTGCGCGAGGTCCTTGTCGGACGTCACGACGACGACGCTGTGGCCGCCGCTCACGAGGCGCCCGCACGCGGTCGCGATCAGGTCGTCCGCTTCGTAGCGCTCGTGGCACCACGTCAGCGCGCCGAGCGCGTCGGCGGCCTCGCGGCACGCGCGCTGCTGCGCCTCGAGCTCCGGCGGCGGCAGCTCGCGGTTCGCCTTGTACTCGGGGTAGAGCTCGTTGCGGAAGCTCGTCGTCAGGCTCTGGTCGAACGCGACGCCCAGGTGCGTCAACTTCTCGTCGTCGAACAGGCGCAGCAGGAACCCGATGAAGCCGTACACCGCATTGACGGGGCCGCCGTCCGGCGCGCGCATCGAGTCGGGCAGGGCGAAGTACGCGCGGAAGATGTACGGGCTGGCGTCGACGAGATGGACCGTGCAGCGCGCGGGCATCGGCGCATCGTACGCGCTCACCACCCCGCGACCACGCGCACGCCCAGGACCGTCGCGTCGTCGAGCTCGCCGGTGCCGCCCGGATCGATGACGTGCTGCACGCTCGGCTGGATCGTGAGCCAGCGGGTGACGCGCGCGCGGTAGGAGAGCTCGATCGCGACCTCCCATCGCCCCCCGGCCGCGACGCGCGCCGCCGCGACCGCGAGCCCGGCCCGATCCTCGCCGCGCCCGGGCAGGAGCCCGCGGTACACGGCGCCCGCGCCCAGGTAGGCATCGACGGGCGTCGCGCTCTCGTCGGCGATGCCGGCGCGGCCGAACAGCGAGAGGCCCTGCACCGGGTCGTGGCGCTCGTAGTACACGCTCTTCTCCGCGAGCGCGTACAGCCCCGATCCCTCGACGTCGCCGCCCGCGTACGTCCACGCGCCGAGCGCGAGCTTGCCGAAGCCGCCGTACAGGCGCTCCTGCGGCGGCAGCTCGTGGCGGCCGTGTTGCACGAGCGCGTCGAGCTCGGGCGAGGGGAGCGCGAGCCAGCCCGCCTCCGCGGCGACGATCACGCCGTCGTCGCGGTCGAGCACGACCTGCGTCCCGTTCGGATCGGCCGGGTCGCCCGGCACGCCGTCGGCGACGAGCGCCTGCGCGTAGCTGCGCTCCGAAGGTCGGACGCGGCCGCGCGCGGCGAGCGACGTGACGGGGAAGATCGACGGACCGTTGCGGCCCGAGAGCCCGAAGTCGGCGCCGATGCCGTGCGAGCTGTGCACGAAGAGCTCGGCCGATGGGATGACGTCGAACTCCGCGTTGACGTCGTACAGGCCCGCGAGCACCGAGGCGTGCTCGCCGAAGTCCTGCTCGATCCACGCCTCGTAGACCTTCGCCGTCTCGGGCGCTTCGACGTTGCTCATGCCCTGCACGTCGCCGACCGCCGCGCCGATGCCGTCGCCGTGGTTCGCGAGCGCGTACAGGAACGCGCGCGCTCCGCGCCAGCCGACGAGCGGCTCGAGCGCGACCTCGAGCTCCAGGTCGAGGTTGCCGAAGAGCGCGTCGCCCGTGTCGACGCCACCGGAGACGTTGCGCATCGCGTCGAGCGTGTAGACGACCTTCGTCGCGATCGCGTCGTCTTGCGCGCGAACGGGCGTTGCGCCGGCGAGCAGGAGGACGAGCGCGGGAAGGGGGCGGGGCATCCCGCCCGGATCCTACCCGCGCTCGCCCGCGGTCCGATTCTGCGTCTCGAGGCCGATGGGCCGCGAGTCACTCCAGCGCCGCGTCACTCCAGCACGATGAGCACCGACGCCTCGCCGAGCACCACGGTGCCGATCGGGTTCGCGAACGCCGCTTGCAGGTGCAGCACCGTCGGCCCCGGCAGGCCGACCTGCGGCGGGAGCGGGCGGTCGTACGCGAGCGTGCCGTCGGGTCCGAGCGCACCGACGAACTCGGCGTGCACGAAGTCCTCGATGAGCAGCGTCCCTTCCGGCACGGCCTTGGGCAACGCGCGCGGCGCGTGCGCCATCAGCACGAACCCGAGCTCGCCCGGCAGGCCGCCGAGCTCGAAGCGCGTCGACTCTCCGTCGCGGACCGGCGACGAGGCCTGGAACGAGCGCGCTCCGACGAGGAGCTGCTCGATGCCGCCGGCATCGACCACGACGTCTCCGCCCGGGGCGCCCGGCACGCACGGCGCCGTCGCGCTACCGCCGGCTCCGCCCACCGCGTACGAGTCCGCGATCCGCAGCAGCGGGAAGACGCCCTTGAGGAGCGCGCCTTCGCCGCCCGCGCCGCCATCGGTGCACGACGGCGGTGGAGCACCCGCTCCGCCCGCGCCGCCCAGCGCGACGCTGCCCGCCGCGACGAGCAGCCCGTCCGTGAGCATCAGGCCAGGAGCGCCGATCCCGGCCGCGAGCCCCGGCGCGGCGGCGACGCCGTCGCCGCCGACCGTCACGCTCTGGCCCACGTATGCGACCGAGCGCGTGGAGCGCAGACCGTCCGCGCCGGCCGAGAAGAAGCCCGCCGCGCCGTTGATCGCGCAGCGGCTGAACACGACGTTGTCCGCGTCCTCGCAGAACGCGCCACGACCGTCGGAGAGGAACGCGCCCGTGAGCCCGCCCTCGAGGTTGCAGTCCTCGACCCACACGGTGCCGATCGTGTTGCGCACGACCAGCGCCGTCGAGATCAAGCTGCCGCGCACGTCGAGACCGCGCAAGATCACGGTCTCTCCGAGCGGTAAGTCGCTCACGAGCACCGTCTCGTCGATCCGGACGGCTTCGTTCGCTTCGGCGATGACGGTGACGCCCTTCCCTTGGATGAACACGGTCGAGTAGTCGCCCGCCTTGACGAGCACGACGTCGCCGCTCCCTGCTGCGTCCACAGCCGGTTGGATCTCGAGGAAATCGACGCCGGCGCCGCCGTCGTCGTCCACGACCCAGAGGGTGCCCGCGCTCGCCGGCGCTGCGGCCAGCAAGCCGAGAATACCCCCACGCAAGACCCGTTCGGGCCCGCGGTTCCCCCTCATCTCTTCCTCCTTCCCGGCCCCCCCGAGCCGGATGCAGTCCGAGAGCCTCATCGACGGCTCGCGCGACCGCTCTTGAGGAGTCGACCGACTAAGCGCTCTTGGCGAGCGCGGACCCGGGCGGCTGCTCCTGCTCGACGGCCGCGGGCGCACGAGCGGGGCGCGCTCGGCCGGCGACGACCAACGCGAGCCACAGCACGAGCACGCACGCGGGCTCGACCGAAGCGTCGCGCAGGACGTTCGACAACTCGCGGCCCACGACGCCGCGCGACGACGCGAGCAGCGGGAGGGCGGCGAGCGCGAACAGGGCGCACGCGAAGAGCCGGCGCGGCGTGCGGACGCGCGCGTCGAGCAGCTCGACGGCGAAGACGAGCGCGGGTGCGAAGAGCAGCGCGTAGTGCGCCTTCCAAGTCTTCGGCGACACGAGCAGCAGCACGAGCAGAGCGAGGGCGAAGTCGCGCAGGAGCGAGCGATCGTTTGGCGCTGCGCGCCGGCGGCGCACCGCCCACAGCGTGACGAGCGCGATGGCGACGAGCACGCCCAACACGAAGGTCCGCCCGCTCTCGGGATCGAGCGCGCGCAGGCCGAGCAGGCTCGTCGTCCGCGCTGCCGGGTCGTCGACGAAGTGGCGCTCGAGCGCCGCCGACAGCGCGAGATTGCGCTCGTCGAAGCTGGCGACCGCGCTCGCCGCGTACGGCGCGACCATCTTGTCCCAGAAGCCGCGCGAGACCGCGAGCGCACGCTCCGGTCCCAGCACGGCGGCCGGGACGAGCGCGTTCAGCACGACGAGCGCGGCGACCATGGCGACGGCCGCGCGCACGCGCCGCTGGACGACGAGCACGCCGAGGAAGAACAGCGGCAGGAGCTTGATGCTCGCCGCCGCCGCGAGCGCGCTCCCGGCGGCGACGGGTCGGCCGCGCTGGAGCGCGAGCACTGCGGCGAGCGCGAGCAGCAAGAGCGCCGCGTTCACGTTGCCGTGCGTCAGGTTGTTGAACAGGAACCGGCCCGAGAGCGCGAACGCGACGCCGAGCGCGAGCGCGGGCCGCCGGACGCGCTCGTGCTCGAGGATGCGCCGCGCCACGAGGAAGACGCCGGCGAGACAGCCGAGCTGCAGCACGTACCAAACGACCGCCGCGGCCGGACGCGGGAGTGCCGCGAGCGGCATCATCGCGACCGCGAATGCGGGCGGGTACGAGTAGTTGAGCGCGTAGACGTCGCGCGTCTCGAGGAGCTCGCCCGCGTCGAGGTAGTCCGACAGCGCCGTTCCGCCGGAGCGGTGCGTGTTCTGCTCGAGCACGTCCTCGAGGAAGCGCTCGCCGACGACGACGCTCGCCGCGAGCAGGACGAGCGACAGGACGACGCGCGCCGGACGCGGCCGCGTGGAAGGGGGGGGATCGCCGTGCAGCCGCCGGGGGGAACGGCGCCACGAGCGCGGCAGCACCGACTCGAAGAAGTCGCGCGGCCTGGAGCTGGGTCTCATCTGCCGGCTCCTATACCGCTCGAGCCGTGGCGGTTCCAGAGCGCAGCCGCTCAGCCGGGCGCGGGCCGCCCCACGAGCCCGGGGACGCTCTCGAGCCGTGCTCCGGCGTCGAGGTCGAGCGGCTCCGCGCCGCGGCGGAACACGCGCGCCGGCCCGCCCTCGAGCGCGATGCGACCGCCCTCGATGCGCAGCCACGCGCCCTCCCAGAGCGCGACGACGACCGCCTCGTCGTGCTCGTGGAACTCCGCGATGCGCTCGTCGCGCGTCTCGCCGTAATGCTCGTGCAACGTGCCGTCGCTCCCCCGGCGCCACGCCGTGCCCGCGAAGTAGTGCGGGTTGATCTGGAACGGCACGAGCCCGAGCGTCTCGAAGCTCGGCGGCTGGACGATCGGCATGTCGTTCGTCGTCCTGAGCGAGGGCCCCGCGACGTTCGCCCCCGCGCTCACGCCCATGTACGGGACGCCGGCGCGCACGCGCTCGCGGATCGGCTCGACGAGCCCGAGCCGGTGGAGCGCGTCGGCGAGCAGGAACGTGTTCCCGCCGCCGATCGAGATCGCCTCGGCCGCGCGCACCGCGGCGACCGGGTCCCGGTGCCGGTGGATGCCCTCGAGCTCGTACCCCGCGTCGAAGCCGGCCGCGAGCACCCCTTCGAGGTGCCGCTCGTGATCCGCGGTCGCGTACGGCACGAAGAGCACGCGCCCCACGTCGCCGAAGTGCAGCCGCATCGCCTCGAACAGCGCCGCGCGCCGCTCGGCCGTCCGGAACCCGCCGCTCCCCAGGAGGATGCGCACGTCGCTCATCGGAGCACGGTACACCGCGATTCGACCGATTCGAGCGAACGCTCGCTGGCGCGTCGCATCCTGTCGGATGGACCATGGAACGCGAGATGACGACCGACCCCTCCGAGCTGCTCGCCGACGTCGGCTGGGTGCACCGGCTCGCCCGGAGCCTCGTCGGCGACGCGGCGGCCGCGCAGGACGTGGCGCAGGACACCTGGGTCGCCGCCCTGACGCGCGGGCCGAGCCCGCGGCCGCCGCGGCGCTGGCTCGCGGCGGTCGCGCGCAACTTCGCGCGCCAGCGCGCGCGCGGCGACGCGAGCCGGCGCGGCCGCGAGAGCGACGCGCGCGGCCCCGAGCCGCTGCCCACGCCCGCGGAGCTCGCGCTGCGCGTCGAGCGCCAGCGCGTGCTCGCCGAGGCGCTCGCCGCGCTCGACGAGCCGTTCCGCGCGATGGTCCTGTTGCGCTACGTGCACGGGCTCGAGCCGAGCGAGATCGCGCGCCGGCTCGAGCTGCCCGCCGGCACCGTGCGCCGGCGCATCCACGTCGGCCTCGCGCGCCTGCGCACCGACCTCGACCGCCGCTTCGACGGCGAGCGCGGCGCGTGGATCGCCGCGCTCCTGCCGCTCGCGCGCACCGCGCCCGCCGAGCTCGGCGGCAGCGCGGCGGCCGCGGCGCCCTACCTCGGATGGCTCGCCATGAAGATCGCTCTCGCCCTGGTCGTCTCGGCCGCTCTCGTCCTGTCCGCGTTCGCGCTGCTGCGCCGCGCCGAGCTCGACGCGCCCGCGCAGCTCGCGTCCGCCGTGCCCGCCACGTCCGCCCCGAGCGACGCTCCGCCCTCCGCCGCTGCGCCGCCTCCCGCCGCGCCCGCGGCCCCGTCCGAGCGCACGTCGCTCGAGAGGCTCGACGTCGCGGCGGAGCGCGGCACCGCGACGCGCGTCGAGCTGCGCGGGACGGTCGCCGCCGCCGGTGCGGGCGCGGACCCGACGCTCGAGGCGTTCGCTCTGCGGGAGCCGCTGCGCTACGACCAGCTCGCGCCGTTGCTCGACCGCGCCGCGATCGACGCGGACGAGCGCGAGGAGCTCGACGCGCTGCTCGTCGACCGCGCGCCCGTCGGCGCGGACAGCCGCTTCGTCCTGCGCGTGCCGCCGGGGATCGCGCACGTCGCGCTGCGCGGGCGCACGCTCTACGCCGATTCCACGGTGGCGTTCGACGTGCGCGGCGACACGGACGTCGAGCTGCGCCCCGAGCGCGGCGCGTGGGTGCGGGGCGTCGTGCGCGCGCCGGACGCGACCGCTCCGCTCGCCGGCGCGACGAGCGTGCACGCGCTCGCGTGGGTCGGCGCGCTCGACCTGGCGGCCGGGATGCTCGGCAGCACGCTCGCGACCGAAGTCGCGGTCGCCGGGGACGGCTCGTTCGAGCTGCGCGCGTTGCCCGCGACCGCCGACTACCGTTTGCTCGCGCTGCACGACGAGCTCGCGGCCGGCCGCGCGCTCGTCGACGCGCTCGCGCCCGGCGCCGTGCGCGACGTCGAGCTCGTCTTCGCGCCCGGCGGCGTCGTCGCGGGGCGCGTCGTCGACGAGCTCGGCGAGCCGCTCGCGGGCGCGCGCGTCGAGGCGCGCGTGCCGGGGCGCTGGTTCGGCTTCGACGACGTGACGGTGCGCGCGGGAACGACGGAAGCGGACGGCGCGTTCGCGCTCGGCGCCCTGCCGGCGGGCGCGCTCGCGCTGCGCGCGTCGCGCGAGGGCCGGCTCGAGAGCGCGGGCGCGCGCGTCGAGCTCACCGAGCGCGGCCGCATCGACGACGTCGAGCTCGTGCTCGAGCGTGGCGCGACGCTCGCGGGACGCGTGTCGGCTCCGGCGGACGACGGCCAGCGCGTCCCCGCAGCGGGAGCGCGCGTGCGCGTGCACTTCGACCGCGGTTTCATGGCGGGCGACACGACGTTCGGCGCGCTGCGCGGCGCCCAGGGCGAAGCGCGCGCGGACGCGGACGGACGCTTCGCCGTCGGCGGCCTGGGCCCCGGGCCGTTCGTCGTCGAGGTGCGCGCAGTGCGCGCGGAGGGCGGCGACGACGTCGTGTACCGCGCGCGGCGCGATGGCGTGCGACCTGCGGACGGCGAGCTCGAGCTGCTGCTCGCGCCGCCGCTCGCGTTGCGCGGGGTCGTCGCGGACGAGCGCGGCGTCGCGCCCGAGTCGTTCCGCGTGCTCGCGACGCGCGTCACCGAGGGCGCGCTCGGACCGGTCGGTCTCGAGCGGCGCGAGGCGTCGTTCCGCGCGACGCAGGGCCGCTTCGAGCTCGTTGGCGTCCAGCCCGGCCGCTGGCGCCTCGACGTCGTCGCGCCCGGGCTCGTCGCGACCGAGGCGCCGATCGTCGCGCTGCCGGGCGCTGGCGAGGTCGCGCTGCGCGTCGTGCGCGAGGCGACGGTCGCGGGCGTCGTCACGCTCGACGGCGCGCCCGCGCCGGGCGCGCGCGTGCCCGTCGCGTCGCCGTGGCCCGCGTGGTACCGCGCGGTGTCGGCCGAGCGGCGCACGCCGGTCGCGACGGCGGACGCGTCCGGGCGCTTCGAGCTCGCCGGGCTCGCGCCCGGCGCGACGACGCTCGTCGCCGAGCTCTCCGCGACGCCGTTGCGCAGGCGTGGCGATTCTCTGCGCGGAGTGCCCGCGACGCTCGACCTCGCCGCCGGAGCGCGCGTCGACGGGGTCGGGCTCGTGCTCGAGCGCGCAGGCGCGATCGAGGGCGAGGTGCTCGACGCGAGCGGCGCGCCGGCGGAGGGCTGGATCGCGTGGGTGCAGCGCACGGCGAGCGCGAGCCACGGAGCCGGCACGAGCGAGTCGGCGTACGCGCGCACGGACGAGCGGGGTCGCTTTCGCGTCGACGAGCTCGAGCCGGGGAGCTGGCACGTGACGGCGATCGACGCGGCGCGCGCTGTCGACGCGGCGGGCGGCGCGCTCGCGGCTGCGTTCGGCTCGCTGCGGGTCGCGCGCGTCTCGGTCGTGGCGGGGGAGACGGTGCGCGTGCGGCTCGGCGCGGGCGAGGAGAGCACGGTCGCGGTGCGCGGCCGCGTGCGTTTCGGCGGCGAGCCGTACGCCGACGCGTGGGTCGCGTTCGTCGCCGCGGACGGCGCGGGCGAGCCGGCGTTCGCGTTCGCGCACACCGCCGCGGACGGCGCGTACGAGCTCGAGCTCCCGCGCCCGGGCGACTACGTCGTCGCGATCCGGCGGCCGGGCTCGACCGCGGACGTCGAGGACACGGTCGACTTCTTCCGGAGCGTGACACGCGACGCGGAGCAGCGCTTCGACTTCGAGCTGCCCGGCGGCCGGCTCTCGGGACGCGTGGTGGGGCCCAGCGGCGGGCCGGTCGCGGGCGCCGAGGTCGCGCTCTTCTGCGAAGGCCGCGGCCGCACGGACGAGTACAGCCCCGGCACGCTCGCGCTCGCTCGGACGGACGGCGAAGGGCGCTGGACGTTCGACGCCGTCTTCGCCGACACGTACTACGTCGGCGCCGGCGGGACCGAGGAGCTCGCGTACGCGGCCGTCGGGCCCCTCGAGCTCGCGCCCGGCGAGGAGCGCGTCGGCGTCGACGTGCACCTCGTCGAGCCGGGCCGCGTGCGCGCGACGGTCGTCGACGCGAGCGGCGAGCCGGTCGAGGGCGCCGTCGTCTACGCGCGCGGCTCGGGCGGCGAGATCGTCGCGCCGCTCTCGGACGCGGCGAGCGATCGGTCCGGCGTCGCGGTGCACGTCGGGCTCCCGCCGGGCGCTTTCGCGCTGCACGCGCGCGCGCCGGGCCTCGCGAGCGCGGAGTCGGAGCCGCTCGCCGTGCGCGCGGGCGCGACGAGCGACGTGCGGCTCGAGCTGCGGCCGGCGACGCGGCTGCGCGTGCGGCTCGAGAACGAGCGCGGCGAGCCGGTGCAGGGCTGGGTCGCGGTGCGCGCTGCCGATGGCCACGACGCGGGCGGCCTCTGGCCCGCGGACGAGCTCGAGGATCTGTTCTTCGCGGGCGCCTTCTCGCCGAGCGAGCCCTTCTTCGGCCCGCTCGAGCCGGGCACGTACAGCGTTCGCGCGGACGCGTTCGGCGGCGGCCAAGTCGAGCGCGAGGTCACGCTCGCCGGCGAGAGCGAGCGTTCGATCACGCTGCGCTTCGAGTAGGTGCGGGCGGCGCGCGGCGCTACGCTCGCGGCCGATGTCGGCCAAGTGGCGCCACCTCGTCCTGCTCGCGCTCGCCGAGCTCGCGGCGATGAGCGTGTGGTTCTCCGCGTCGGCGGTCGTGCCGCAGCTCGTGCGCGAGTGGGACCTCGGCGAGGGCGCGCAGGCGTGGATGACCGGCGCGGTGCAGATCGGCTTCGTCGCCGGGGCGCTCGTGAGCGCGCTGACGAACCTCGCCGACCGCGTCCCGCTCGTCGCGCTGATCGCGGCGAGCGGCACGCTCGCGGCCGCGGCGAACGCGGCGATCGCGGCGCTGCCGGTCGGGCCCGGCGGCGTGCTCGCGCTGCGCTTCGCGACCGGCTTCGCGCTCGCCGGCGTCTACCCGCCGGGCATGAAGCTCGTCGCGACGTGGGCGAAGCGCGACCGCGGGCTCGCGATCGGCGTGCTCGTCGGCGCGCTCACGCTCGGCTCGGCGCTGCCGCACCTCGTCAACGCGCTCCCGCTCTTCGGCGCCGAGCCCGGCATGCCGCCGTGGCGCGCCGCGTGCCTCGCGTCGTCGGCGCTGGCCGTCTGCGGCGTCGTCGTGCTCGCGTTCTTCGTGCGCCCGGGTCCGCACGCGCTGCCGAGCGCGCCGTTCGACTGGCGCCACGCCGCGCGCTCGTTCACCGAGCGCGGCCCGCGCCTCGCGAACTTCGGCTACCTCGGCCACATGTGGGAGCTCTACGCCGTGTGGACGTGGGTCCCGGTGCTCCTGCTCGCGAGCTACGAGAGCGGCGGTCTCGACGCGCGCTCCGCGCGCCTCGCCGGCTTCGCCACGGTCGCCGCGGGTGCGCTCGGCAGCGTCGTCGCCGGCCGCTTCGCCGACCGCATCGGCCGCACGCTCGTCGCATCGGCGAGCCTCGTCGTCTCGGGGAGCTGCTGTCTCGTCGCGGGCGCGCTCGTCGACAGCCCGACGCTGCTCACCGCGCTCTGCGTCGTCTGGGGCTTCGCCGTCGTCGCCGACAGCGCCCAGTTCAGCGCGGCGGTGAGCGAGCTCAGCGACCCGCGCTACGTCGGCACGGCGTTGACGACGCAGACGTGCCTCGGTTTCCTGCTGACGATGGCGACGATCCGCCTCGTGCCGCTGTTGCGCGACGCGTCGGGCTGGTGGCTCGCGCTCGCGGTGCTCGCGCTCGGCCCCGCGTTCGGCCTCGCGAGCATGCTGCGCCTGCGCGCGCTCCCCGAGGCAGAGAAGCTCGCGTCGGGCAACCGCTGACGTCGACGTGCGTTCAGGGCCACGCGACGCGCGTCCAACCCGGTGCGGTGATGCTCACGCTCTTCTCGAGCGGCGTCCCGTCGTCGGCGTGTCCCTCGAGGCGCACGCGCGCGCCGAGGGGCAGCGCCGGATAGCGGATCGCGCCGCCGGGCGCGTGCTCGCTCGGCAGCTCCAGCGCGAAGCCCGACGGATGCGCGACGTCGTGGCCATCGATCGAGAGCAGGTACGCGAGCGGCGGCGGCCCGTGCAGCGCGGCACCGCGCGTCTCGAGCTCGATTCCCGCGCCCTCGAGCTCGACGCGAGCGAGCGCGAGCGGCTCGGCCGGCGTGTCGAGAGTCGCGACGAACACCTGGTTGTTGCCGATGCCCGTCGCGTCGAGCACGAGGAGCGCGCGGGCGCGCGGGAGCTCGACGCGGACGTCGCCGGGTCCTTCGATCGCACCGGTGGACCAAAGGCGCGCCTCGCCGGGAGCGCGCGCGAGCACGGTCGCGCGGAGCGACGTCGCGGCGAAAGGCACGCCGCCCCGTGTGATGCGCAGCCGGGTCGCGGCGCCGCCGAGCGGGACGTCGAGCTCGTACGTCTCGCCCGCCGCCAGCTCGACGTTCGCGACGAACGCGCGCCGCGACAAGGCGCGGTACGCGCCCGGCTCGAGCGGCTCGAACGCGAAGTGTCCGCCGGCGTCGGTCTCGGCCGACCACGTCCGGTTGGCGCCCTGCCGCTGCAGGAAGATGGCCTCGCCGGCGCGCGGGCCGTCCGGCGCGTGCAGCCGGCCCTGGAGGCGCGCGAGCGGAGCGAGAGCCAGCTCGGCCGCCGC
>CAZGTQ010000088.1:0-18476 GCA_964528575.1 uncultured Planctomycetaceae bacterium
GTGCGTGCGCCGCGCGGCGCAGCGCGTGCCGCGTTCCATTCCGGGCATCGAGCACGTCGAGGGGTGGCCGGAGAGCGTCGTCGCGGCGACGCGCGCGATCGGCCGCTGCCGCGCGGGCTTCCGCACGCTGCCGGCGGACGAGTGGGTCGAGTCGCTGCGCGCCGAGCTCGCGCCGGAGGCGGCCGAGGCCGCGCGCTTCTTGGGCGCGTACCGGCTCGCGAACCTGCGACGCTTCTTCCGAGCGCTGCTCGCGGCGCTCGAGGAGCGCGGCGGCGACGTCCACGGCGTCGTGCGCGCACTGCGCGCGAACCTCGCACGCGAGGATCGCACCGAGGCGAGCCGGCCGGCGGACTCCGGCCAGGACGCGGTGCAGGTGCTGACGATCCACGGCGCGAAGGGGCTCGAGTACCGCCACGTGTACGTCGCACAGGCGCACAAGATGGGTTTCCGCGGCGAGAGCGAGGGCAACGCCTTCGACCGGCGCGGCGCGGTCGCGTACCGCGTGCTCGGGTGCCCCAATCCCGCGTGGTTCGAGTCGAAGCGCCAGCGCGAGCTCGCCGAGGCCGCCGAGCGCGTCCGTCTGCTCTACGTCGCGCTGACGCGCGCGCGCGATCGGCTCGTCGTGGTCGGCTCGTTCCGCCACGACGACAAGCGGCCCGGCTGGCGTCGCGCGGGACACTTCGTCGACCTCCTGCACCACCGCGCAGCGACCGATGCGGCGCTGGCCGGCGTGTACGGGCTCGCCGACCGGGAAGACGAGGCGAGCTTCGTCGACGGCGCGGGCGCGACGTGGCGGCTCGCGGCGCGGATCGGCGAGGCCGGCGGCGCGCAGGGCGAGCGCGGCGCGGGCGACGGGCGCGACGACGCGCCGGTCGAGCCCGAGCGGATCGAGCGCGAGTCGCAGATGCTCGCCGCCGACCGCGCGGCGGCGGCGCGGCGCATGGCGCGGCCGTACTCGAGCGTCGCGTCCGCCGAGGCGCATGGCGAGGCGAGCGAGCGACGCGCCGGCGCGCGGTTCTCCGAGGGTGCGGCCGGCGGCACGGCGAGCGTGCTCGGCGCGAGCGGGCCGGGCGTGCGGCGCGAGCTCGCGCAGATCGCGGGGACCGCCGTGCACCGCGTGCTCGAGCGCTTCGACCTCGGCGCGGAGCCGGCGGAGGAGCTGGCGCGTTGGCGCGAGCGCGTGCCGGCGCTCGTCGCGGAGCAGCTCGCCGGCGACGACGCCGAGGCCGCGACGGCGCGCGCGCTCGCGCTGTGCGACGCGCTCGCGACGAACGGGACGCTCGATCGGCTCGTGGCGCTGCGCGAGCGCGTCGTCGCGCGCGAGCTGCCGGTGCTCGCTCCGATCGACGACGACGTCGCGGGCGACTGCGCGGACGCGGCCGTCGGCTTCGTGTCGGGCGCCATCGACCTCGTGTACGCGGATGAGGACGGCCGGCTCGTCGTCGTCGACTACAAGACCGACCGCGTCGGCGGCGCCGAGCTCGACGCGCGCGCCGCGACGTACCGCGCGCAGGGCCGCGTGTACGTCGAGTCGCTCGCCGACGCGCTCGGGCTCGCCGCCGACCGGACGCCGCGCTTCGAGCTGTGGTTCCTCGATTCGGGCGCGGTGTGGCGCGCTTGAGCGGAGCCGCGCTCGTGCGGCGCGCGCACGCGGACGGCCTGGTCGTGTGGCGCTCGCCCGCGCTCGAGGCGCTCGGCGTGCCGCACGCGTTCACGACGCGGCTCGGGCTCGCGCCGCACGCGCTCGAGCTCGAGGCGCTCGGCGGCGCGCACTTGGCGCCGCTGCGCGACGCCGCCGGGCTCGCCGCGGACGCGCGGATCGTCGGCGCGCGTCAAGTGCACGGCGCGCGCGTGTGCGATGCCGAGGACGCTCTCGCGGAGCCCGCGCCCGAGGCCGACGCGCTCGTCACGGGGCGAGCGGATCGCGCGCTCGTCGTGCGCGTCGCCGACTGCGTGCCGGTGCTGCTGGCGAGCGCGGACGGCACGCGCGTCGCGGCGGCGCACGCGGGTTGGCGCGGCCTCGTCGCGGGCGTGCTGCCGGCGGCGCTCGACGCGCTCGGCGGCGCCGCGGTCGCGGCGCTCGGGCCGAGCCTGTGCCGCGCGTGCTGCGAGATGGGCGACGAGGTCGTGGCCGCGTTCGTCGCGGCGGAGCTCGAGGAGGCGGTGCGCCGCCGCGCGGGCGCGAAGGCGACCGTGGACCTGCGCGCGGCGGCGTCGCTCCAGCTCGCGCGGGCGGGCGTCGCGACGATCGACGCGTCGGAGCGCTGCTCGTGGGAGGACGAGGACGAGCTCTTCTCCTACCGCCGCGACGTCACGCACCGGGGCGGGACGACCGGGCGGATGGGCGCGCTCGTCGCTCCCGCGGCGGCCGCGATCACGACCAGGGCGTCGCGGTGAGCTCGAGCGTGGCGCGGATGCCGGGTCGCCCGTGCGACTCGATCGGGATCGCGAACACCGTCCCGCCCTCCGGCGACAGCGCGTCCATGCGCTCGGCCTTCGACGGCGTCGGGTCGCTCGCCGTCGCGTTCGAGCCGTAGCGCACGCTCCAGTCGCCGCCCTCCTCGGTCGGCGGGACGGCGGCGACGACGATCGTGGCGTGGAAGAGGTCGGCGCCCTCGACGTGCAGGTCCGGCCACCACGAGCGGTCGACCTCGTACTCGGGGATCTTGACCGCGAGGTCGACGGCGAAGACGAGCGGGCCGGCGCCCTTGCGCGTGCGGTGCCGCGTCGCGAGGTACACGCTGAAGAGGTGCGGATGGCGCGCGTCCGGGCCGCGCAGCTCGTCGAATTCGCGGAAGATGGCCGACGCCTCCCCGACGAGCCGGCGGTGCAGGTCGTAGCGCGCGCCGCGCGGCCGCACGACCGTCTCGAAGTGGTACGAGGCGCGTACGCGCTTGCCCTCGTCGAGCGCCTTCTGCACGCGCGCGGGGAGCGAGAGCTCGTGCACGCGCAGCAAGCCGTCCACGCGCACGTCGCCGAACAAGAAGCGCGTCAGGTTCTGGTAGCCCTCCTCGGAGTTGACGATCCCGTAGTGCCCGCTGTGGCTGCGGTGGACCATCGCGCGCGGCGTCCCGCGCACCGTGGCGTTGTCGATCCGCACGAGCCCGTCGCTGATCGGTCCGACGGCGCGTGCCGCCCAACCGCCGGCGGTGTCGTAGTCGCGCGCGTTCGTGCCGACGAGCGAAAAGAAGCGGCGCGGGTCGAACTTCCCCTCGAGCGAGTCGGCGCGCTCGCCCGGCTCGCGGAGGTCCAGGAACGAGCGCATGCGAGCGCGGTTGAAGTTGTCCTTGTTGTTCAGCGTGAAGAACGACGGCATGTTGCCGATCACGCGCATGTCGATGCCGTTGTGCGGCGTCGCGTACGTGAAGACCTTGTCGACGGCGGCGCGGTTCTCCGCCTTCGTGTTCAGCGAGTGGTTCTGGAGGAACGCGCGGCAGATGAGGCCGCCCATCGAGTGCGCGACGAGGTACACCCGGAAGCCCTCCGGCTGGAATCCGTCGTTCGCGCAGACCTGCGTACGCACGCGCTCGATCAGGGCGTCGAGCCCCTCCGCGTGCGCCTCGATCTCCGATCGCTCGCCGTCGCCCAGATCCTCGGACGCGCTGTCGTAGTAGCGGTAGATCACGACGCTGCGGCACGGGATCGGCCGCTCGACCGGGATGTCGTCCCCGTCCGAGTAGACGTCGGAGTAACCGAAGTCCTTCATGAGCCGTACGAGCGGCGACTCGAAGACGTGTCGGACGACGTGGCCGTCCCAGCGCTGGCGCGCCTTCGTCGCGCCGAGGTTGAAGCCCATGTAGGGCGTGGCCACGGTGTCCTCGACCTCGGAGCCCGTGCCGGCGTATCCGCGCACGTAGATGATCGGGTGGAACGGAGCTTCTGTTTCGCGAGCCATGCCTCTCTCCTCTCGCCGCCGGCCTCGATCCGGCGGCCCGCGGATTCTATGCCTTCTTCCCGCTACACTCCTGCGCTCTCACCCCGGAGGTCTCTCATGTTTCGTGCTCCGCTCCTCGCGCTCGCGTTCGCCGCCGCTCCCTCGCTCGTCACCGCTCAGGACGAGCCGTCGCCGATCGCCGACGCGATCGCGCGTGCCGACCGAGCGCTCGACGCGATCGCGACGCGGCCCGCGGCGGAGCGCACGCTCGAGAACACCGTGCGCGCGATCGACGACGTGCAGGCGCGCTTCTTCCTCGAAGCGCGCATGCCGGGTTTCCTGGGGCAGGTCTCCACGGATCCGGACGAGCGGGACCTCGGCGAGCGCGCGTCGATCGACCTGCGCAACTGGTTCGACCGGCTGCTGCGGCGCGAGGACCTGTACCACGCCGTGCAGTCGATCGCGGAGCGCGAGCTCCCGCTCGAGGGCGAAGGCGCGCGCTACCTCGCGCGCCTGCTGCGCGATTTCCGGCGCGCGGGGATGGCGCTGCCGGTCGAGCAGCGCGCGCGCCTCGCGCTGATCGACGAGCAGCTCACCGAGCTCGGCGCGGAGTTCCAGAAGAACATCAACGACGACGAGAGCGTGCTGCTGCTCACCGCGGAGGAGTGCCAAGGCGTGCCGCAGGACTTCCGCGAGTCGCTGCCGCGCCTCGCGGGCCTGTACGTCGTCGAGCTGAAGGGGCCGAGCGTGCGCCCGTTCTGGAACAACTGCGAGGTCGAGGACACGCGCCGCAAGCTCACAGTCGCCTACAACCGGCGCGGCGGGCAGAAGAACGTCGGCGTGCTCGAGAAGATGATCGCGCTGCGCGCCGAGAAGGCGCACATCCTCGGCTACGAGGACATCGCCGAGTACGAGATCGAAGTGAAGATGGCGCAGGAGCCGGAGACGGTCTGGAGCTTCTACGAGGATCTGCGGCCCAAGCTGCGCGAGAAAGCGCTCGCCGATTTCGCGGAGTTCGAGGCGGCCAAGCGCGAGCACACGGGCGATCCGAACGCGCAGTTCGGCCAGTGGGACTTCAGCTTCTATGCGAGCTGGCTGATGCGCGAGCGCTACGCCGTCGATCGCGAGAAGGTGCGCGAGTATCTGCCGTTGGAGAACGTCGTGCAGGGCCTGTTCGAAGTGACGCAGGAGCTGTTCGGGCTGCGTTTCGAGGACGCCACGGGGCGCGCCGAGGAGAAGGGACGGCTGATCTGGCACGAGGACGTGCGTCTGTTCGAGGTGCACGACCGCGAGAGCGGCGAGCTGCTCGGCGAGTTCTACATCGACCTGCACCCGCGACCGGGCAAGTACACGCACGCGGCGCAGTTCCCGCTCGCGCTGCGCAAGCGCTGGCCGGACGGCTCGCTCACGCTCCCGCTCGTCGCGCTCGTGTGCAACTTCACCAAGCCGACGGCCGAGCGCCCCGCGCTCCTCACGCACGACGAGGTCGAGACGTTCTTCCACGAGTTCGGCCACTGCCTGCACTCGATCCTGACCGAGGCGGACTACGCGGAGTTCTCCGGCACCGCGGTGGCGCGCGACTTCGTCGAGGCGCCGTCGCAGATGCTCGAGAACTGGATCTGGGACGCGGGCGTCCTCGCGCGCTTCGCGAAGCACTACGAGACGGGCGAGCCGCTGCCGAAGGAGATGCTCGACGGGCTCGTCGCGGCGAAGAACCTCGGCTCGGGCCTCTCGACCGAAGGGCAGGTCTTCCTCGGCATGATGGACCTCGCGTTCCACACCGACCCCGACGGCATCGTCGACACGAACGAGGTGCGCAACCGCGTGTACGCCGAGACGCGCTTGTTCGAGTCGCTCGACGTCCCGAGCCAGGCGGCGTTCGGCCACATGGTCGGCTACGAGGCGGGCTACTACGGTTATCTCTGGTCGCTCGTCTACGCCCAGGACATGTTCAGCCGCTTCGAGAAGGAGGGGATCATGAACCCCGCCGTCGCGGCCGAGTACCGCGAGAAGATCCTCGCGCAGGGCGGCACCCGCGAAGCGCTCGACATGGTGCGCGACTTTCTGGGCCGCGAGCCGAACTCGGACGCGTTCCTGCGCAGCCTGGGACTGGACTGAGAGCTACGCCGCGCGGCGCGGGGGACGGGTCGGCGGCCGCTCGTCGTCCGGTCCGCGCTCCGCGTCCGCGCCCGCCTCGAGCGCGGCCAAGCGGCGCGCGAGCAGCTCGGCCTCGAGCGCGAGACGCAGCGCGTCGTTGAGCGGGAGCTGGCGCGCGCCGTCGTCGGGTCGCTCGCCCGCGACGGCGCGCGCGAAGTCGCCGAAGAGCGGCGCCTCGCCGCCCGCGCGCACCTCGGCGCGCGCACGCTCGACCGCTTCCGGCCGCTCTGCGTGCATCACGGCGCACGCGACGAGCTCCGGAGCGCCGTTGCGATCGCGCCGCGCCGTGAAGCCGAACAGGCGGCAGACGAGCGGACGCTCGGCGTACGCGCCGCAGCGGCCGCGGCGCGGGTCGGCAGGATCGGGCTCGTAGAGCGCGCAACGGCGCTCGCCGGCCGCCGCGAGCGCGCCCAGGCGCTCGAGCACCGCTCCCGCGACGCCGCTGTCGCAGAGCGCGCTCGCCAGCGGACGCACCTCGGCGAGCGTCGTCTCGACGTCCGGCGAGAGGCAGCACGCGCCGCAGCCCGGCGGGCACGCGAGGGCCGTACGCAGCGCGAGGCGGCCCGTCTCGGCGTCGGCCCGCGCGAAGAGCTCGCGGCAGCGATGGGACCAGGGGGGCAAGGGCGGGCGGGCGCTTTCTGGGGCGGCGGGAAGATGCCGCCGGCCCGGGAGGCCGTCAAGGGGCACCGCGCGCCGCGTCCCCAACCAGCCGGAGCCGCGGTACAAGAGAACGAGCGTGGACTACGTCGAGCACCTTCCCGCCCCGCGCCTGCGGCCGTTCGTGCGGTGCCTGTGGCGCCTGCGCGCGCCGTCCCCGGGCGGGGTCGAGCGCATCCTGCCCGACGGTTGCGCCGAGATCGTCCTGAACCGCGCCGACCCGTTCCGGCGCGTGCGCGATGGACACGGGACGCCCCAGCCGGTCGCGCTCGCCGTCGGCCAGCTCGAACGCCCGCTCTCGGTCGAGCCCACCGGCGCGGTCGACCTCGCAGGCGTGCGCTTCGAGCCCGGCGGGCTCTTCGCGCTGCTCGGCGCGCCGATGCACGAGCTGACCGGCCGCGACGTCGAGCTCGACCAGCTCGACCGGCGTCTCGCGGCGTCGCTGGCCGCCGCGACCACGCTCGTCGAGCTCGAGGAGGCGCTCGTGCGCCGGCTCGACGCGCGCGGCGTCGCGAGCACGGCGGGCGCCGGGCTCGTCGGCGCCGCGATGCGCGCGATGGAGCGCGGCGCGACGACGGCCGGCGAGCTGACGCGCGTCCTCGCGGTCCCGCGCCGCTCGCTCGAGCGGCTCTTCCGCAACGAAGTGGGCCTCGCGCCGAAGCGCTACTTGCGCGTCCGCCGCTTCCAGTCGCTGTGGCGCGCGCTCGCGGCCGGCCGCCCCGCGCGCGGCTGGGCCGACCTCGCCGCGGCACACGGCTTCGCCGACCAGTCCCACCTGATCCGCGAGTTCCGCGCGCTCGCCGGGACGACGCCGCAGCGGCACCTGGCCGAGCGCACGCCGCTCGCCGGCTGCTTCGAGGGCGCCGAGCCGTCGCCGGAGATGTCGCATTCGTCCAATCGCTGAGGCGGGCCGGCGCGCGACGATCGCCGGGAACCCTTTGACGACAGGAGAAAGAGCCATGAACCGTTCCCGCCGTTCGCTGATCGCCGCGTCCGTCCTCGCGCTCGCCGCTCTCGCCGCCGCGTTCGCCCGCCCCCAGGAGCCCGAGCGCGCCCCCCGCGTCGCCGATCTCGGCTGGCTCGCCGGCACGTGGAGCGGCGACATGTGGGGCGGCCGCTTCGTCGCGTACTACTCGAGCGCGGAGGGCGGTAAGGTGCTCAGCCACAGCAAGCTGATCGAGGACGGCAAGGTCGGGTTCTACGAGTTCGAGGTCTTCGAGGAGCGCGATGGCGCCGTGGCGCTCCAGCCCTACCCGGCCGGGAAGCCCGCCGTCGGCTTCCGCCTCGCGTCGCTCGACCGCGCAGCGCGCAAGGCGACGTTCGAGAACCCGAAGAAGGACTACCCGACGCGCATCGTGTACGAGCGCGTCGCGGACGACCGTTTGACGATCGTGCTGAGCGATCCGCACGGCGGGAGCGACAAGGTCGAGCGCTTCGAGCTCGCGCGCTGACGCATGAGGCGCCGCCGCCCGCTGCTTGCCGTTGCCGCGCTGCTCGTCGCCGTGCTCGCGACGTGGTGGGCGGTGTCGCGCGGCGGCGGAGCGGCGGCGAGCGCGCCTCCCGCGTTCGTTCCAGACGCTGTCGGCGAGCGCTCGGAGGACGCCGGTCTCGTCGCGCCGGAGCTCGAGCCCACGCTCGCTGCGCGCGAGGCGGTCGTCGCGCGCGACGAGGAGGATCGCGCGCCGGCCCGCAGCGAGCCGCGCGGGTGGACGATCGAGGTGCGGCCGGAGCTCGGTCGTGCCCGCGACTTCGGACCGCTCGACGTGCGGCTCCAACACGCGCCGATCTGGACGGGACGCGAGCCGCTCGCCCCGCCGCCCGGCGCGAAGCCGCTCGCGCAAGGCGTCGACGGCTGGACGGTCACCGTCGAGCCGCGCTTCTACGACGGCGTCTGGTGGATCGGCGCGGACGGCTTCGCCTGGTTCCCGTACCGCTGGTCGCGTCGCCACGAGCTGGGCCACGTCGTCACGTTGCGGCGCGCGGCGCAGGTGCGCGTGGTCTCGCTCCTCCCCCAGGCTCCGCCGCTGACGTTCGCGCTGATCCCGACGTGGAGCCCCGACCGAACGCCGCTCCTCGAGCTCGAGACGGACGGCGTCGGCGAGCCGCCGTGGGTCGTGCCGCCGGCCGAGTACCTCGTGCGCGTGACGGAGGGGAAGCGGCTGCTCGTCGCGCGAAGGCTCTCGCTCGCGTCGGGCGAGACGCGCGACGTGCTCGTCGAGGAAGTGTGGGGGCACGAGCTGCGCGTCGTCGTGCACGACGACACGGACGTCGACGCGATCCGCGCCGCGCGGCTCAACCTGCTCGGCATCGAAGGGCCCGTTCCGCCGGAGCTCCTGGCGGCAGACCGCGTCGAGCGCGACCGGCCGGCGCCCGCGCTCGTCTGGCCCGCGCTCGCACCGGGGCTCTACGCGGTGCGGCTCCCGAGCGGCCTGTTGCGCCTGGCCGATCTGCGCCGCGGCGACGTGCTGCTCGACCTGCCTGGCGCGCCGTCCGTGCCGCGGACGATCGAGCTGCGCAACGAAGCGGGAGAGCCGCTCGACCCGAGGTTCGTGCGTTGGAGCGCGATCGAGGGGACGCTCGACGAGCATCCCACGCTGTTCCTGCCCGAGACCGGATTGCGTTGGCGGCCGGGGTCGACGCTCGAGGTCGCTCTGCCGCCGGGCGAGCTGCGGCTCGTCGTCCAGACGCGCGAGACGTTGTTCGTCGAGCGCATCGAGATCGGCCTCGCGCGCACGTACGTCGTCGTGCCGCCGGCGCAGTTCCGCCTCGACGTGTCGACGCTGCAACCGCGTCCGCAAGTCGGCTGGCTGGCGGACGTGCGCTTCGAGGACGCGAGCGGCGGCCCGCTCTCGGAGCCCGCCCTCGCGCTCGGCAACGGCGCGCCGCCGCACGTCACAGTCCTGGGCCGCCCGACGCGCGTCTACCTGCCGTTCCTCGAGGGCGCCGAGCTCGCCCGCTGGGTCGCGATCCCGCCGGGCGCGACGCTCTGCCGCGTCACGCCGAAGGGCACGCTCGAGCGGTTCTGACATCCAGGTCCGAAAACGGCCGGCGCGGGCTGCGCGCGGCGCGACAATGCGCGCCTCGTGTCGCTCTCCTTCGACGACTGCTACCGCGCGCTCGCGAGCCGCGACGCGCGCTTCGACGGGCGCTTCTTCGCGGGCGTGACGTCGACCGGCATCTACTGCCGGCCGATCTGTCCCGCGCGCAAGCCGGCGCCGCGCAACGTGCGCTTGTTCGCGAACGCCGCCGCGGCCGAGCTCGCCGGGTTCCGCGCGTGCAAGCGCTGCCGGCCCGACCGCGCGCCGGGCGCGGAGCCGGGAGCGAGCGAGCCCGCCCTCGTGCGCCGCGCGCTGCGCCTGGTCGACGCGGGCTTCCTCGACGGCGCGGGCGTCGACGCGCTCGCGGCCGAGCTCGGAGTCGGCGCCCGGCACCTCAACCGGCTCTTGCGCCGGCACGTCGGCTGCGGCGCCGTCGCGCTGGCCCAGTCGCGCCGCGCGCACTTCGCGCGCCAGCTCCTCGAGCGCACGGCGTTGCCGGCGACCGACGTCGCGTTCCGCGCGGGCTACGCGAGCGTGCGCCGCTTCAACGCCGCGATCCGCGCGCGCTTCGGCGCCTCGCCGAGCGAGCTGCGCAACGGCCGCGCGACGGCCGCGGACGCGCTCGAGCTCTCGCTCGCATACCGCGAGCCGTTCGCGTGGGCGGAGCTGCTCGCGTTCCTGCGCGCGCGCGCCGTGCCGGGCGTCGAGCGCGTCGACGACGCCTCGTACGCGCGCACGTTCGACGTCGACGGCGAGCGCGGCACGCTGCGCGTCACGAACGTCGCGGGCGAGGCGCGCATCGCCGTGCGCGTCGAGCCGGCGAGCGTGAAGCGCGTCGACCGCCTCGCCGCGCGCGTCGCGGACCTGTTCGACCTGCGCGCCGATCCGAGCGCCATCGCAGCGCACCTCGCGCGCTTCGACGAGCTCGGGCCGGCCGTCGCCGCGCACCCCGGGCTGCGCGTTCCCGGCGCGTGGGACGGCTTCGAGACGACGGTGCGCGCGATCTTCGGCCAGCAGGTCTCGGTCGCGGGCGCGACGACGCTCGCCGGCGCGCTGGTCGAGCGTTTCGGAGAGCGGCTCGCGAGCGGCGAGCAACTGTTCCCGACTCCCGCGGCGCTCGTCGACGCGACGGCGACGCAGCTGCGCGTCCCGCGCGCGCGCGCCGCCGCGATCCGCGCGCTCGCGCGCGCCGTCGAGAGCGGCGCGCTCGACCTCGCGCCGACCGCCGATCCGGAGCGCGCGTGCGCCACGCTCGCCGCGCTCCCCGGCATCGGTCCCTGGACCGTGGGCTACGTCGCGATGCGCGTGCTGCGCGATCCCGACGCGCTCCCGGAGAACGACCTCGTCCTGCGTCGCGCGGCGCCGCACGCCGACCCGCGCGCGTGGAGCCCCTGGCGCGCGTACGCCGCGCTGTACCTCTGGACCGGTTCTTCGCCGGCACCAACGCCATGCTCGTCACCACCGTCACGATCCACACGCTCGTCGTCGACTCGCCGATCGGCCCGCTCACGCTCGTCTCGGACGGGAGCGCGCTGAGCGAGATCCGTTTCGGCGCGTCGCCCGGCGCGCCGAGCCGCGCGACGTGCCCCGTCTTGCGCACGAGCGCGGCGCAGCTCGCGAGCTACTTCGCCGGCGAGCTGCGCGCGTTCGATCTGCCGTACGCGCCCGCCGGCACGCCCTTCGAGCGCCGCGTCTGGATGCAGGTCGCCGCGGTCCCGTACGGCGCGACGCGCTCGTACGGCGAGCTCGCGCGCGAGCACAGTCCCGCGACGTCCGCGCGCGCCGTCGGCCGCGCGAACGGTCGCAATCCGCTCCCGATCGTCGTGCCGTGCCACCGGGTCGTCGGCGCGAGCGGCGCGCTCACCGGCTACGCGGGCGGGCTCGAAGCGAAACGGACGCTGCTCGAGCTCGAGGGTGCGCTCGCGTAGCGCCGCGCCCGAGCCGAGCGAGATCGAGCGTTCCTGCCTACACTGCGCCGATGGCGCCCCATCCCGCTCGCGACGTCGCTCTCTTCACGATCCTGCTCCTCGGCTCGAAGTCCGCGCACGCGGCGCAGGCGCACGTCGTCACCGATCTCGGCGCGGGGTTCCAAGTTCAGGCGCTCAACGACGACGGTCTGATCGTGGGTTGGAAGACGAACGAGCTCGGCTTCCAGCGACCGCTGCTGTGGGAGAACGGGCAGCTCATCGACCTCGGCACGCTCGGCGGGACGAGCGGGCAAGCGTTCGATGTCAATTCGAAGCGCCAGATCGCGGGGACGGCGCAGGACGCGAGCTTCGACGGCCGGCCGGTCGTGTGGCAGGGCGGCACCATCGTCGATCTCGGCACGTTGGGCGGGACGGACGGCCGCTCCTTCGGCATCAACGAGAAGGGACAGGTCGTCGGGTGGTCGTACGACGCGGGGAACGCGTTCCAGCGTCCGTTCTTCCACGACGGCACGAGCATGGTCGACCTCGGCTCGTTCGGACCGTGGCAAGGCGAGGCGAACGCACTCAACGACGAAGCGACGGTCGTCGGGTGGTCCGGCGTCGGTGTCGGTGACGTGCACGCCTTCCGCGCCGCCGGCGGGCCGCCGCTCCAGGACCTCCAAGGCTTGCCGACCTTCACCGATGCGATCGCGCGGGACGTGAGCTCGAACGGCGATGTCGTCGGCCAGTCGAGGCTGGCCGGGCAGGGAGAGCGAGCGACATGGTGGAAGGCGGACGGGACTGTCGTCGACCTCGGCCACCTCGGCTTCGTGAACCACAGCATCGCGTATGCGATCAACGACGCCGGCGACATCGCCGGCAACGCGAGCGGCCGAGCGGCGCTGTGGGTCGACGGGACGCCCACCGATCTGAACGAGCGACTAGAGCCCGGGAGCGGCTGGGTGCTGAAGGAGGCGCGCGACGTCAACGCGTTCGGCCAGGTCGTCGGAACGGGGACGCTCGACGGGGCCAGCCATGCGTTCCTGCTCTCGCCCTTGCCGCACCTCGTCGCGACCGACACGGTTGCGCCGGGGGACATGGTGCACGTCGACCTGTTCGGACGCGTCGGCTCCGCGTTCTGCGTCGTGCTCGGCCCGGAGCCGGGGCCGATCACGATCCCGGGCGTCCCGTTCCCGGTCGATCTCGGCCCGGACATGCGCTCCTTCACGACGACGATGACCGGCGACGTCCTCACCGGCGTCGTCTCCGCGAGCTTCGTGACGCCGGCCAGCACCGCGTTCGTCGGACAGGACTTCTACTGGCAGGCGTTCACGACCGACGGCATCGAGGCCCGCAAGAGCAATCGACGCCAGACGCTCTTCCGCGCGGCCTCGGTCGGGCCGTAACGCGGCGCGCGTCGGCGAGGCAACGCGGCGAGCTCGTTCATCGCTGCGGCTCCGCCGCGTGGCGGCGCAGCGCGGTGAGGAGGTCGCCCCACCACGTGCCCATCGAGCGGACGAACGCGTCGCGGTCGAGCCCGTGACGGACGGGATGGTCGGGTCGGATGCGGCTCCAGCCGCTGTGCGTGACGGTGACGAGCGTGCCGCTCGCGGCGCGCGCGAAGTCGATCTCGACGAGCGTCTTCTCGTCCGGCGCGAAGTTCACCGCGCGCCACTCGAACGCGAGCCGCTCCGGCGGCTCCCAGACCGTCACCGCGCCCGTCTGCACGACGCGCTCGCCGGACTTCGTCTCGATGGCCTCGACGAGCCGGCCGCCGACGCCGGGCTCGAGGCGGATCACGCCGCGCCGCGGACCGGCAGCGCGGAAGCGTGCTCCGCGCCGCCACCACACGTCGATCTCCTCGGTGAACGCGCGAAAGGTCTCCTCGATCCCGAGCTTCACGAGCACGGACGCGCGCGCGCGGTCGCCGGGCTCTGCGCTCACCGCTTGCGCCTCGTGTCCTCGGCGTGCGCCTTGAACGCGTCGAGCTGTTCGCTCCAGAACGCCTCGACCTGGTCGAGCCAGCTCCGCAGCCGCACGAACGGCTCGCGGCGGAGCTGGACCATGCGCACGCGTGCGTCGCTCGCGAGGATCTCCTGCTCGACGAGGCCCGCGTCGCGCAGGACGCGCAGATGGCGGCTCATCGCCGGTCGGGTGAGCGCGAGCGCGTCCGCGAGCTCGCTCGAGCGGCGCGGGCGCTCGCGCAGCAGCTCGATCGCCCCGCGACGCGCCGGGTCGGCGAGCGCGGCGAGCGTCGCGTCGACGTCAGCGCGCACTGGGCTTGGGCGCGCGCACGCGCGTCATGAACCACCAATGGTGGCCTTCGGGGTCGACCGCGCGGTACGTGCGGTGGCTGCCGTGCTCCTCGCCGTAGTCGTCGGTCTTCGGCTCCTGCGAGATCGTCGCACCCGCCTCGCGCGCCCGGGCGCAGTGCGCGTCGATGTCGTCGACGTAGACGCAGAGCGATTGCGTGTTCACGCCGTCGAGCGCGAGCGGGCTCTTCCACGAGCCGGGCATCGTGCCCGGCATCTTCGGCTCCGACGTCGCGACCATGACGAGCCCGTCGGCGAGCTCGAGCTCGGAATGCTCGACCCGGCCGCCGTCGCCGTCGATCCGTAGCCGCAGCTCGAAGCCGAACGCGGCGCAGAGCCAGTCGATCGCCTCGCCGGCGCGGTCGTAGAAGATCGCGGGCGCGATCCGGGGCCAGTCCTCGGGGGTGGGTTGCATGCGGGTCCTCCGGTGATGGTTGCTCGATGCGGATATAGTTGCTCGAAATGGCAAGCAAATGCAAGGGCCCGGTTGTCACGTTCCGCGCCGGCCGCTCGTCCTGGGGGCATACCGACCCTCCTGCGCATCGACGCGAGCGCCCGCACCGACGGCTCCCGCTCGCGCGCCCTCGCCGACCACGCCCAGGTCCTCTGGCGCCCCGCGCCCCCGGCGGGATCTGCCGCATGCGCCCGAAGCGTGCCGCGCATCAGCGCCGCCCCGCGCGCGAGGAACGCTTCGCGGCCGACGGCGAGATCCTGGCCCTGGAGCATGAGCACGACGTCGTCGGTGCACAGGCCTGCGTACTGGCGCACCGCAACCCGGACAAGCTCGCGGCGTTCGAGCGCTCTACGGCAGGAACGTGAGGGTGCGCGCCTCGCTCGCGTAGAACGTGCCGAACGGCGGCGTCGAGAGGTTGAACGCGAACCAGGCGACGGCGACGCTCGTGCCCGCGAGGTTCGGGCCGAGCTGCTGCGCCTGGATGCGCGGTGCGCCGGACCCGGCGGCCGCGTCGAGGAAGCCGACGGTGCTCGAGAGCGGCGCCTGGTTCGCGTACTGGATCGACGCGAAAAGCAGCGCGTCGATCGCGAGCGGGATGACGACGCCGTCGAGCGGGATGCCCGGCGTCGCCGCGCTCGCTGCGAGGAGGACCATGTAGCCGAAGCCCGCGACGCTCTGCGGCCCGACGAGCGCGAGGTCGACCGGCGTGCCCGGCCCCGACAGCGAGACCGAAGCGGGGTGCACGAGCAGGCTCGCGCAGCCGCCGCTCGTGAGCTCGACGACCTCGACGAAGCCGCGGTCGGTGAAACCGAGGGCGCCGTTGTGCGGCGCGCCGACGAGCAGGCGTCCGCTCGCGTCGAACGCGACAGACTGGCCGAAGCGCTCGCCGACCTCGTCGACGGCCGCGGTCAGCGTCTCGACGTACTGCCAGCTCCCTCCGACACGTTGCATCAGCTCGACCTGGCCGCGGTTGCCGTTCGCAGACGGCGACCCGATCGCGAGGCGGTCGCCCTCGATCGCGATGCTCGTGGGCTCGATTGCCGTCGGGGGAAGCTGGACGAACGGCTCGGCGACGGGTGTGCCGCCCGCGTCGAGGAACGAGTAGAGCGTGAGACCGAGCGGGCTGCGGCCCACGCCGACGATGCGCCCGCCGTCGACGTCCAGCGTCTCGCCGAACGGCGGCCCGGCCTGCGCGACGCTCGCGGCTCCGCCATTCGCCCACGCCGTCCCGTTCCAAAGGAACTTCGCGAGCTGTCCCGTGTCGAACGCGACGTACGCGTTGTCGTTCTCGAGGGCGAGCCGCCGCTCGCCCGTCCCGACGCCGATCGCGCCGAGAGCGAACGAGTGGATCAGGCTCCACGCGCCGGCGACGCGCGCGTACGTGTGCAGCCACGTCGCCTGCGTGGGGCCGACGTCCTGGCGCACGAGCACGACGAGGCGGCCCGCCTCGATCTCGAAGTCGAGGCCTTGCACCGAGAGGCCGGCCGGCTTGGGCACCGCGACGCGGCCCTCGGCGACGAAGCCGGTCGGGCCGTTCGTGAACGCGTAGAGGTCCGCTCCGCCGGTGAACGCCGCGTCGCCGAGCACGACGAAGTCGCCGTCGAGGTCGCCGGTGCGTCCGAGCCCCAACGCGGACGCGCTGCTCCACTGGAAGCGCTGCGGCACCGTGAACGCGCCGCTCGGGAGGAGCTGCGTGACGTGGAAGCCGCCGTCGTCGCCCCAGTTCGCGCCCGTCACCGGATCGAACGCGAGCTCCTCGGGCGCGGTGACGAGGACCCTCGTGCCGTCGGTCGCGACGACCCAGCCGAGCTCGTTCTCGATCGAGCCGGCGGGGGCCGCGATGCGGTCGACCGAGCACGCTTGCGCGTGGGCCACGGAGGAAACGAAGAGCGCGAGCAGGACGAACGGGATCGGTCGGGTCGTCATGGGAGGAATGTCAGTCTGCGCGCTTCGCTGCCGAAGAACGCTCCGAATGGCGGAGTCGCGAGGTTGAACGCGAACCACGCTGTCCAGACCTGCGTGCCCGCGAGGTTCGGGCTGAGCTGCTGCGCCAGGAGGGCGGGCGCTCCGGAGCCGGCCGCCGCGTCGAGGAGGCCGACGGTGTTGCTCAGCGGCGCGACGTTCGCGTACTGGATCGACCCGAAGAGCAGCGCGTCGTTCGCCAGCGGGACGAACACGCCGTCGAGCGGGATGCCGGGCGACGCCGGGCTCAGCGCGAAGAGGACCATGTAGCCGAAGCCGGCGACGCTCGCCGGCCCGACGAGCGCGAGCTCGACCGGCGTGCCGGGCGCGGACAGCGAGACGGACGACGGGTAGACGAGCAGGCTCGCGCAGCCCGTGCCCGTGAGGTCGACGACCTCGACGAAGCCACGCTCGGTGAAGCCCGCAGCCGGTGCGTGCGGGGCGCCGACGCTCAACGTGTTGAAGGCGAGCGAGACCGCGCGGCCGAAGCTCTCGCCGCTCCCGGCGACGGCGGGCGCGAGCGTCTCCTGGAACTGCCATGTCGCTCCGGCGCGCATCAGACGCTCGACCTGCCCGCGGCCGTTGTTCGCGGAGGGCGAGCCGACCGCCACGCGGTTGCCCTCGATCGCGACGTCGCTCGGCAGAACGGCGGTCGGCGGGAGGGGCGCGAGCTGCTCGGCCACCGGAGCCGCCCCGGTGTCGGCGAACGAGTACAGGACGAGGCTGCCACCGTTCGCGCCGACGCCGACGATGCGCCCGGCCTGGACGGCGAGCGTCGAGCCGAACGGCGTGCCACCCTGGGCTGCGGACGCCGAGCCGCTCGCCGACCAGCCCGTGCCGTTCCACACGTACTTGGCGAGCGTGCCCGACTCGAACGCGACGTACGCGCGATCGCCTTCGAGCGCGAGGCTGCGCGCGCCCGCTCCGACGCCGGCCGCGCCGAGGTCCAGCGACTCCGCGAGCGTCCACGCGCCGGGCGAGCGCACGTACGTGTGCATCCACGTCGCCTGCGTCGGCCCGAGATCCTGTCGCGTCAGCACGACGAGCCGGCCCGCCTCGACGTCGAAGTCGAGCCCTTCGACGGCGACGCCCGCGGGCTTCGGCACGACGACGCGGCCCTCGGCTGCGAAGCCGGAGAAGAGCACGTTCGTGAACGCATAGAGGTCGCTCCCGGCGACGCCGAAGGAGCCGTCGCCGAGCACGACGAAGTCGCCGTCGAGCGCGCCCCCGCCTCGGCCGAGCGCGGGGCTCGCCAGGTCCGTGCTCCACTGCAAGCGTTGCTCGAGGCTGACGCCGGGGGAGACGTCGTAGACGTAGCAGCCGCCGTCGTCGCCCCAGTCGGAGCCGGTGACGGGATCGTACGCGCGCTCCCCGGGTGCGACGACGAGCGAGCGCGCGGTGAACGCCTCGCCGTAGTCGAAGTCGAGGTCCCAGCCGTACTCGTTCGCGAGAGCGCCGGCCGATGCGGCGTAGCGGCCGGCGACACACGTTTGCGCGTGCGTCGCCGCGGCGAGCGTGAGCGTACCGACCCCGAGGGCGATGCGACCGGAGACGCGCATGGTGACGACCTCGTCGGCGTGCGCCTCGCGCTCAGAGCGTGAAGCGGAAGAGCACGGGCACCCACTCGGGCAGCTCGTCGGGATCCGCGCTGCGCGCGAGCTCGGCGAGCGCGAGGCCCGGGCTCTGCGCGAGCATCAGACCGGCCGCCTCGAGCGCGGCCGCGCGCGCGGGCGGCGCGTGCTCGTCGCCGTCGAGCGCCGCGAGGCACCCGTCGAGCGTCGAGCGGCCGCCGTGCACGCCGAGCGAGAGCGCGACGAGCCCCTGGTTCTCGTACGAGCGCAGCGCCGCGAGCTCGGCGAGCAGCAGCTCCGCGTCCTCATGACGCCCTTGCAGCGCGAGCGCCTGCAGCATCGACGTGCGCGTGAGGTCGTCGCTCTCGGCCCCGATCGCCGCGCGCAGCGCCTCGCGCGCCTCGTCGCCGCCGACGAGGCCGAGCGCGAGGGCCGCGTACATCCGCCGCGTCGAGTTCGCGACCGCGAGCTCGTCGAGCAGCGCCGGCAGCGAGCCGACGTCGCCGACGAGACCGAGCGCGAGGCTCCACGCGCCGCGCGCTTC
>CAZGTQ010000089.1:0-18999 GCA_964528575.1 uncultured Planctomycetaceae bacterium
GGAGTCGATCGCGCCGGCGTCGGCGCTCGAGTCGGCGTCCACGTCGACGTCCACGTCGACGTCGGCGTCGGAGTCGGCGTCGACATCCGGATCGACGTGGACGGCCGCACCGGCGGCGCGCGGGAGCGGAGCGCGCGGCTCCTCGCACTCGTCCTCGTCCCCGTCGGGCGGGCGCAGCAGGCGCACCGGCTTCTCGACGTCGGGCAGGCGCGGCAGGGTCTTCGCCGACTTGGCGCCGTGCGACTCGATCTTGCGCAGCGAGGGGAGCATGCGACTCTCGATCGAGCCGACGAGGCGGTTGTAGCGCGCGCGCGTCTGCTCGACCGAGGAGCCGAGGTCGCCGACGCGCTCGAGGACGGTCACCGTGCGCTCGTGGAGCTCGCGGCCGAGGCGGAAGAGCTCCTGCGCGTTGTCCGACAGCCGGCGCTCGCGCCAGCCGATGTGGATGGCGCGCAGAAGGCCGATCAGGGTCGAAGGGCTCGCGAGCACGACGTTGAGCTGCGCCGCGCGCTCGATGAGGTCCGGGCGCTGTTGGAGCGCGGCGTCGATGAGCTGGTCGCCCGGCATGAACATCACGGTGAACTCGGCGGTGCCCTCGACGGCGGACCAGTACTCCTTGCGGGCGAGCCGGCCCATGTGCTCGGCGACCGACGCGGCGAAGCGGCCGAGGCAGCGCAGCGCTTCCTCCTCGTTCGGCGCGTTCTGTGCCTCGATGTACGCCTCGATGTTCGTCTTCGCGTCGATGACGACGATGCGCTCGTTCGGCAGGCGCACGATCATGTCGGGCCGCAGCGCGTTGCCCTGCTCGCCCGACAGCGCGGACTGCGTCTCGAAGTCGCAGTAGTCGCGCATGCCGGCGAGCTCGACGACGCGCTCGAGCTGGATCTCGCCATACCGGCCGCGGACGGTCGGCTTGCTGAGCGCCTGGGCGAGGCGGCCGGTCTCGTCGCGCAGCGCGGCGTGCCCGGCGGCGAGGTTGCGGCACTCGGAGACGAGCCGCTGGTAGGCGCCCTCGCGCTCCTTCTCGACGCGCTGGAGCGTCTCGCCGAGCGGCTTGACGAGCTGCTCGACCGCCTTGTAGCGCTCGTCGAGGTCGGAGCGGGCGGCGACGTGCCGCTCGTGGAGCGATTCGCGCGCGAGCTGGAGGAAGTGCTCGCTCGACTGCTGCAGGCTGCGCGCGGCGATCGTCTCGAACGTCTCGCGCACGCGGCGCTCGTCCCGATCGCGATCGGCGAGGCGCTCGGTGGCGAGATCGCGCGCGGCGGCGAGCCGGAAGCGTTCGCGCAGGAGCCACGCACACGCGCCGCTCGTCGCGAGCGTGAGCAGGCCCAACGCGATCTCGAGCTCGGTCATTCCTGACACGAGCGTAAGGGATGCGCGCGGAGGTTTCCACGCGCGCGGCCGCGCTAGGGCCGCACGACGGCGGGATAGCTCTTCGCAGCGAGCGCGTCGGCGAGCCGCGTCGCGTCGAAGTCCTGCGGAACGATGACGCTGGCGGTGCCGTGGTCCATGTCGACGGCGGCCTCGAGCACCGCGTGCTCGGCGACGAGCGTCTCGAAGACGGCCGGCGGGCAGCACGCCTGGCACATGTTCTCGACGTCGAGGACGCGCGTGACGTAGCCGGCGGGCACGTCGGTCGAGAGCACGGTCGGGACCGCGCGGCCCGGGGGCAGCGCGCCGACGTCGCGGTAGGCGCGCTCGGGCGCGTTCAGAGCGATCGTCGCGAGCACGCCGCCGGCGACGGCGACGAGGACGAGCAAGACGAGGTGCTTCATGGCGTCGGAGCGAGCCGGACGAGGATAGGACGAGAGTCGCGCCGCGCGCAGGGGGTTCGAGGAAAGGGTGGGGCGGCGGCGGCCGGGAGGTGGTCGGCCTTGGCCTCGCGCACGCGCCCGCGCGCGCGTCCGCACGCGCGCTCGCCCGCGCGCGCGCGCCCGCGCGGGCCCGCCACCCCCACCCTCCGCCCTGCGGACCGGCGGGGGAGCGCTTCGGTTGCGCCGCTCGTTCCCGCTGCTTGTCGGCTCGTTGCGAGCGGCTCACAATCGTTCGCATGAGCGCTCACGAGACCGTGCGGGCCGCGTTCGTCGAGGCCGCCCAGACGCTCCAGGCTTTCCTCGACAGCCCCGACGGGCTGCCGAGCGTCGTGCGGTTCGTCGAGGCGGCGCACGCGACGCTCGCGCGCGGCGGGCGGCTGCTCGCGTGCGGGAACGGCGGGAGCATGTGCGACGCGATGCACTTCGCCGAGGAGTGGACCGGTCGCTTCCGCGGCGACCGGTCGGCGCTCCCGGCGATCGCGTTCTCCGATCCGAGCCAGCTCACGTGCATCGCGAACGACTTCGGGTACGACGAGGTCTTCGCGCGCCAGGTCGAGGCGCTCGGGCGCGAGGGCGACCTGCTCGTCGCGCTGTCGACGAGCGGCAACTCGCCCAACGTCCTGCGCGCCTGCCAGGTCGCGCGCGAGCGCGGCGTCACGACCGTCGGCCTCCTCGGCAAGGGCGGCGGCAAGCTGCTCGACCTCGTCGACGTCCCGCTCGTCGTCCCGCTGGCGACGACGTCCGATCGCATCCAGGAGGTCCACATCAAGATCCTCCACATCACGATCGAGGCGGTCGAGCGGCGGATGTTCCCCGAGAACTACGGCGGATAGCGGCGCGCGGGCACGGCGCTTGCGGCCGGGATCGGGATGCAGCGCCGCAAGCGCCTCGTCTGCGAGGGCGCGGCCGTGGTCGTCGCGTCGTGCGCGACGGTGGCGGCCGCGGCGTGGGTGCTGGGGCAGGACGCGTCCTGGGACACGCTCAACTACCACTTCTACAACCCCTATGCGTGGTTGCACGACCGGCTCCAGCACGACGTCCAGCCGGCGATGCGCCAGACGTACTTCAACCCGCTGCTCGACCTCCCGTTCTACGCGTTGATCCAGCGGCTCGGGCCACTGCCGGCCACGCTGGTCTGGGCCGCGATCCAGGGGCTGCTCGTCGCCTTCGCGTACGGGGTCGCGCGACTGCTCCTGGGCGACGTGCGCCGCGACGTCGCCCTCGCCGGCGCGACGTGCCTCGCCGCGGCCGGAGCGCTCGCGCCGTTCCACGTCGCGGAGATCGGTCGCTTCAAGGGCGACAACACGACGGGCATCCTCGTGCTCGCGGCGCTCTTCGTCGCGCTCCTCGCCCTGCGCGCACCGTCGGCGCGCGCGTACCGCTCGTGGCTCGCGCTCGCGGGGCTCTGCGCGGGGCTGGCCTTCGGGGTGAAGCCGACGAACGGGCCCTACGCGCTCGCCCTCGCGCTCGCCCTCTGGGTCGTGCCGCGGAGCGTTGGCGACAAGGCGCGCGGCACGCTCGCGCTCGGGCTCGGGGGCGTCGCCGGCGCGCTGCTCACCGGCGGCTTCTGGTGGTGGACGCTGTGGCACGAGCTGGGGAGCCCGCTGTTCCCCCAGTTCAACCACGTCTTCGCGTCGCAGTGGATCCATCCGTTGCCGTTCGTCGACCCGGGTTCGCGCGGCGAGACGTGGCTCGCGCAACTGCTCTATCCGGCCTGGTACAACGAAGCGCTGACCGGGTGGCGCATCCGCGAGCAGTCGTTCGGCGACCTCCGCATCCCGCTCGTGCTCGGGCTCGTGGCGGCGGCCGCGCTCGCCGCGTTCGCGCGCCGGTGGCGAGCGCAGCGTCCGGCCAGCGAGGAGAGCACGAGCGGCGTCGGGGCCGCGCGCGTCTACGTGCTCGCGTTCTGCGCGGCCGCGTACGTCGGCTGGCTGCTCGTTTTCTCGATCGCGCGCTACCTCCTCGTCCTCGAGGTCCTCGCGCCCGCCGCCGCCTACGCCGCCTTCGGCTCGCTGCGCCTCGGGACGACGCGACGGCTCGCGTGGACCGCGGCTGCGACGCTCGCGATGGTCGTGACCTACCACCACGTCGACGAGAGCCGCTCGCACTTCGGCGCGACGATGTTCGGCGTCGAGCAGCCGGCGGGCATCGACCTGGACGAGGCGCTCGTCGTGATGGTCGGGCACGAGCCGATGGCGTACGCGATCCCGTCGCTGCCGAGCTCGGCGCGCTTCGTTCGCGTGACCGGCAACCTGTTCTATCCGGCGCACCGAGCGGGCCTCGAGCACTTCGACAACCGCCTCGGCGACGCGATCCGCGCCGCGCTCGCCGAGAACCGCCGGCGCTACGTGCTGACCACCGAGCGCGAGCTGGATCTCGCGCTCGAGCAAGCGCTCGCCTTCGGCATCAGGCTCGATCTCTCCGAGGCGACCCCCGTGCCCGCGCGGCTGGGCCCCCCGCTCCTGCTCCTCCCCGAAGAGAGGAATGCGCCATGATCCGACAGGCCTCTGCGCGTGTCGCCGTGCTCGTCCCCTGCTACAACGAAGAGCGCACCGTCGGCCGCGTCGTCGCGGACTTCGAGCGCGTCCTTCCGGGGTGCACCGTCTACGTCTGCGACAACGCGTCGACCGACCGCACCGCTCGGTTCGCGCGGCGCGCCGGCGCGGTCGTCGAGCACGAGCCGCGCAAGGGCAAGGGTCACGCCGTGCGGCGGCTGTTCGCGGACGTCGACGCCGACGTCTATCTCCTCGTCGACGGCGACCTGACGTACGACGCCGAATCGGCTCCGCGTCTCGTGCGGATCCTGCAGGAGGAGCGCCTCGACATGGTCGTCGGCGCGCGGCGAACGGAGCCCGCCGAGGACGGCGAGGCGTACCGCTACGGCCATCGTCTGGGCAACCGGGCGTTCACCTCGTGCGTCAGCACCCTCTTCGGCCGCGGCGTCGAGGACCTCTTCTCCGGCTACCGGTGTCTCTCCAAGCGCTTCGTCAAGTCGTTCCCGACGCGCTGCACCGGCTTCGACATCGAGACGGAGCTCGTCGTGCACGCGCTCGGCCTCAACCTGCCGTTCCAAGAGGTGCCGACGCCCTACCACAGCCGCCCGAAGGGATCGGAGAGCAAGCTGCACACGTACACCGACGGAGCGCGCATCGCCCTGCGCATCTTCTTGCTCTTCGAGTCGCACCGGCCGGCGTTGTTCTTCGGCGTCACGAGCGCGCTGCTCCTCGTCCTCTCCCTCGCCCTCGGCACGCCGCTCGTCCTCGAGTACCTCGAGACGGGGCTCGTGCCGCGCTTCCCCAGCGCCATCCTGGCGACGGGCCTCGCGATGATCGGCTCCCTCGCCGCCGTCTGCGGCATCGTCCTCGCGTCGCTCAGCCAGGCGCGCGCCGAGGCGAAGTGGCTCGCCTACCTGCGCTACCCGCCGCCGCCGCTGCCCGCGCAAGACCCGCCGACGGCGGCCCGCCGGCGCCGGTCGAGCCGCGCGAGCGCGGCGGTGCAGAGCGAGGCAGTGCAGAGCGAGCGGGTCCCGTAGCGCCTAGCAACGCGTCACCCGGTCCTGCGACGGGCTCAGATCGAGTCGAGCCCCCACGCGAACAGCCCGACGGGCAGACCCGACACGTCGAGGCCGAACGCGTCCCCCAGCTCCGCGTGCGCGTCGCACACGCCGAACGGCGGGAACAGGAGGCCGAGGAGCATGTCGTCGTTGAGCGCGCCGTGGCCGCCCGCGCCGGAGAGCTCGATCACGTCGCCCTCGATCGTCACGCTGGCGCGCGGGCGGATGCGCGACTCGAGCAGCTCCGCGAGCGCGCGGCGGTCGAGCACCTTGGCCAGACCGAGGAAGCCGCTCGTGCCCTCGGCGCCGAGCGACGCGAGACGCTCCGCGAGCTCGCGGCTCGCCGGGTCGACCATCAGGAACAAGCTCTCGCCCACCGGGGCGCGCTCGAGGTGCGCGCGCAGCAGCGCGAGCACGCTCTCGGTCCCGCCACCCCACTCGTGGATCGCGCTCCCGAGGTCGCGGCCGCGCCCGCGGCACGCGTACGCGCACACGCGGCCGCCGCTCTCGACGACGAGCGTCTCCATCGCGGGGCACGCGAGCGAGAGCTCCGTCTCCCGCGGCGAGCGCTCCACGCGCAGCTCGTGCATCGCGTACAGCGCATGGATCGCGCGCGCGTCGCTCGGCTTCGCCGCGCGCACCGCCTTCGCCGGCAGCCGGCCGATCAGGTCGCGCGACAGCCGGAAGTCGAGCTCGTAGCCGATCGGCCGGTAGCCGCGCTTGTAGTAGAACATCACGTCGTCGCCCCACAGCAGCGACAGCGTGCAGCCCATGCGCGCGAGCGCCGCCTCGGCCTCCGCGAGGAGGCGCGTCGCGCAACCGCGGCGGCGGAAGTCGGGGTGCGTCGACACCGATCCGATCAGGCCGATGCGCACGTTGCCCGCGGGCGTGACGAACTCGCGCGGCAGCACGGCGCACGCCGACTGCACGGTAGCGCCGTCGGAGAGCGCGATGCATCCGCCCTGCGCCTCCGGGTGGAAGACGAGCGGGTACTCGGGCGCGAGCGGCGCGCCGCCGCGCAGCACCGCCTCCATCAACGCCAACGTGGGCTCGAGGCCCGTCTTCACCGTCGCGGTCATGAGCTCTGCTCCGATCTGATGTCCTCGGCGCCGGTGTCCTCGCGTCCGGCGCGCCTCTGGTGGTTCGCCTCGCGCACCGCCTCGATCAGGCGGTCGCCGAGCGTGAGCGCGTCCGCGAGCGACTCGCGCGCGCGGTCGACCGCGCCGGCGAGCCGCTGCGGGTCCGCGACTCCGTCGGCGTCGCGCGAGAGCTCCTCCGCGCGCTCCGCGAGTCGGTCGAGCAACGCGCGGAACGCGGCTCCCGCCTGCGGATCGGCGGGCTTGGGCGCCGCGGCGCGCGGGTCGTGCTGCGGGCCGCGCAGGGGCGCGGCGCCGGAGCGCGCGGGATCGGTGGCGTCGGGTGACATCCTCGGGCTCCTTCGGTCGTTCGCTACAGGAACTCGAGCAGCGACTGCTGCATCAGCCGCGCGCCCGTCGCCTGGGCCAGGTTCAACGTCTGCTCGGCCTGCGCGAGCTCGATCACCGCCTCGGCCACGTCGACGTCCTCGACGTCGCTGACGAGGCCGACGAGCCGCGCGTCGATCGCGGCGAGCCGCTCCTCGCCGTCCGCGAGCCGCGCGCTGCGCGCCCCGAGCGTCGACAGACCGCCGAGCACGTTCTCGTGGTTGCGCTCGATCTCGCCCAGGCTCAGCTCGAGCCGCCGCACGAGATCCTGCGCGGAGAGCCCGTCGCCGTTGCGCAGGTCGTCGGCGGCGCTCTGCAGCGCCTCGAACACGTCGACCGTGCCCGCGAACTGCGCCCGCTCGACGCCGGCACGTCCGACCGACGTCAGGTCGACGTGCAGCACCGTGCCGCGGGCGTCGTCCGTGAGCTCGAGATCGGTCGCGGCGAAATCGAGCGCGACGGACGCACCGCCGCCGAGCGCGATCGTGCCGTCGCCGCGCACCGTGCCCGTGTACGCGGCGCCCGCGTAGCCGGAGAGATCGAGGTGCAGCGACCCGCCGTGCTCGTTCTCGACGACGAAGTCGGCCGCGTCGGGCGTCGTCGGGTCGGGCAGCGCGAGCGCGGGCCCGGAGCCGAGCTGGATCGTTCCCGCTACGGGGTCGATGACGAGCTCGTGCTCGCCGAGCAGCGTGTCGTCGGCGCCGCCGTTCGCGAGCGCGACGCCGGCCGTGCCGAGCGTCGGCGCGCTCGTCGCGGTGTGCGCGAGCTCGAGGTCCGCGAATCCGACGCCCTCGTCCGCGGTCGTGCCGCTCGCGACGCCGGTCAGCCCGGCGAAGGCCGTCCCCGCGTGCTCGAGCTTGGCGAACACGTCCGAGCCGGGCACGCCGACCGCGACGGTGACGCCGTCGCCTACGAGCGCGCCGTTCGACTCGCCGTTGCCGCCGTAGACGACGAGCTGCTTGCCGCCGACGGTCACCTCGCTCCACGGCTGTGCGCCGCTCTTCGTGCCGCCGAACAGGAACGTGCCGCCGAGGTCGCCGTTCGCGAGCTCGATCATCTGGTCGCGCAGCACGTCGAGCTCGGTCGCGATCGCCTCGCGGTCGTCGGCGGAGAGCGTGCCGTTCATGCCCTGGATCAGGAGCTCGCGCGCCTTGGTCAGCGCGCCGCTCGCGTCCTGCAGCGACGACGCGGCCGCGTCGAGCAGCGGGCGCGCTGCGCCCCCCGCCGCGGCGAAACGCGCGAGGTCCGCGCGGCGCCCGTTCAGCCGCAGGAGGCGCGCCGTGCCGAGCGCGTCGTCCGAGGGCCGCAGGATGCGCCGGCCGGACGCGAGCTGCTCCTGCGCGCGCAGCATGCGACCGAGGTTGGTCGCGATGCCGTCGTACACGCTCGTGAACTTGCTGGCGGTCGTGATGCGCAGGGTCATTGATCTCGCTGTGACTGGATGAGCGCGGTTGGATGAGCGCGGCTGGATGAGCGTGGCTAGATGAGGTTGAGCAGGTCGTCCTGGAGCTGGTTGACCGTCGAGATGAACTGCACGGCGGCGCCGAACGCCTGCTCGTAGCGAATCAGGTCGACGAGCTCCTCGTCGACGTTCACGCCGGCGACCTGGTCGCGGCGGAGCTGCAAGCTGTCGAGCACCGCCTCGCTCGACTCGAGCGCGTGGTTGGTCGCCGCGACGTCGAAGCCGACGCCCGCGACGATCGCCCCGTACGCACCCTCGAGCGTCGCGCCGCCCAGGCCCTCCAGCGGCGCGCTCGACACCGCGAGCAGGTCGAGGAGCGCGCGGTTGTCGCCCGCCGCGCCGCTGACGCCGCTCGCGACGAGTGTCGGGTCCTTCGCGATGTCCTCGCGCAGCGCGATGTCGCTCGCCGACGAGCCCGTGAACAGCGAGTTCAGCCCGAGCGCGACGAGCACGTCCGACGTGTCCGCGTCGTCGACGAGGTCGAGTGCGAACCGGTCGTTGTGCGTCGCCGACAGCTCGCCGAGCCCGAACGACACGGTCACGCCCTCGGCGACCGCGATCTCGCTGCCCGGCGCGTAGTCCGGCCCGAGGTCGAGCGTCGCGACCTTCTTCCCCGCCGCGTCGAACACGTCGACCGCGAGCCCGGGCGTCGTGCCCACGATCCCGTCACCCGTCGGCACGAACGAGTACGCATCGTTGCCCTGCCCGCTGTACGTGCCGCCGATCGTCACGTCGACCGCGTTGTCGTGCCCCGCGATCTGCTGGCCCGCGAAGCCGCCCAGGCCGAGGGCGCCGAGCGCGGACCCGCCGACGACGTCGAACGACGCGCCCGAGCCCGCGTCCTGCGTCTGCACGAACACGCGCCCGTCGACCGCGACCGCGACGAGCCCGTTCGCCTGCACGTCGGGGTCCGCGTTGATGGCGGCCGCCACCTCGCTCGCGCCCGCCGCGCCGACGTCCGCGAAGTCCGCGGCGGAGAACGCGATCGACACGGGCACCCCGCCGACGGCGAGCTCGAGCACGTCGCCGTCGGCGAGCGCGAACGGCTCGGCGCCGGGCGTGCCGAGCGACGCCTGACCGCCGCCGAACGTACCGGCCGCGTCGGGCGTGGTGTCGAGCTGCGCGCTGAAGTCGAACGCGAAGCCCGCGGACGAAGAGATGCGCAGTTGCTGGGACGCGTCGACCTCGGCCGAGACGTTCCCGATCGCGTTGATCGCCGCGAGCAGGTCGCCGACGGTCGTCTTCTTCGCGTCGATCGCGATCGAGTGCTTCTCGAGCGCGCCCGTCGCCTGGTTCGTGACGTTGACCCACAGCTCGCCGCTCTGCACGTCGAACGGGAGGCCCGACTTCGCGAGCAGCTCGTCGGTCACCTTGCCGTCTTCGTCGACGTCGACGAGCGCGTTCGAGCCGGTGAGCTGCGTGAACGCGCCCGAGCTCGGCACGCCGGTGCTGTGGGCGCGGTTGAGCGCGAGGATCAGGTTGCGCGCGAACGCGTCGAGATCGGTCTGCAAGCCGGGCACGAAGTCGCCGGCGAGCGCGAGCAGGCCGCCGAGCTTGCCGCCGGTGACGGGCGCGAAGCCGGTCGCTCCCTCCACGCGGATCGCGAGCGCGCCGCCCGGGTTCGTGTCGAGGCTCATCTTCTTCGCGCTCGACTCGCCGACGAGCGTGTTGCCCGCGACGAGCACGCGCACGATCCCCGAGGTCGGATCCTCGACCGGGGTGACGTCGACGAGCTGCGCGAGCTGCGTGAGCAGCACGGAGCGCTGGTCGCGCAGGTCGTTCGCGTCGAGGCCGGTGTTCTCGGTCTGGCCGATCGCGACGTTGAGCTCGGCGACGTGCTCGGCGAGCGCGTTGATCTGCTGCACGACCGCCTGCGCCTCGGGCCGCACGTCGCCGCTCTGCTTGCCGAGGCTCTGCGCGATCTGGTTCAGCGTCGCCGCGAGCTGCGCGCCGTTCTCGACGACGCCGGTCGCGAGCACGGCGTCGGACGGCGACGTCGACAGGCTCGACACGCTCGCGAAGAAGCCGCCGAGCTGCGCGCTCACGCTCGCGCCGCCGGGCTCCGCGAACAGCGACTCGACCTCGAGCTGCGCGAGCAGCAGCGCGTCCAGTCGGCCCGCGACGCCGTGCTGCGCGAGCGTGCGGCGCTCGAGGAGCGCGTCGGCGCTGCGCCGGATGCTCGTCGCGTCGACGCCCGTTCCGATGAGCATGCCGCGCATGCCGAGCGGCATCGACGTCGTCAGGTCGACGCGCTGGCGCGAATAGCCGGGGGTGTTCGCGTTCGCGATGTTGTGCCCGATCGTGTCGAGCACGGTGCGGCTCGCGAGCAGCGAGCGCAGGCCGGTGTGGAGCGACAGGAACGACATCAGACCCTCGCGTCGAGCAAGCCTCCGGCGGGAACGGGATCGTCGGGCGCGTGGCCGGCGAGCAGCGCGACGACGTCGCGCAGCGCGGCGCGGTTGATGCGCACGAGCGTCGCGGCGCGGCGCGCGGCGGCGTCGGCGTCGGCGTGCGCCGCGCGGAGCTCCTCGCGCAGCCGCGCGAGGCGCGTTCCGCGCTCGCCGGCGCGCTCGGCGATGCTGCCGAGCGTCAGCGTGTCGCGGCCGACGCCGAACGCGCGGGCGAGCGCCGCCAGCAGCGGCTTGCGCCGTGCGTCGCGCGCGACGCGGCGGTCGATCTCGGCGCCGATGCGCTCGAGCGCCGCGCGCAGCTCCGCGAGATCGGAGCCGCGCAGCGCGCGCGCCTCGTCGGCGAGCAGCGCTCGGAGCCGCCGCTGGGCCTCGATCTCCTCCTGCACGCTCGCCTCCAGGCGGCCGAGCAGCGGCTGCACGTCGGGCGCGCTCACGGCTGCGGCTCCTGCGCGCCCGCGCCGATCGCCGCCTTGACCATGCCCGCGAGCCCGAGCGCGTCGCGCTCGGCCAGGACGTCCCCGACGTGCTCGTCGAACCACGCGCTGTACGTGTCGGCGCCGCTGCCGTCGAAGAGCCCGACGTCGAGCGAGCGGCGCATCTCGCGCACGAACAGGCGCGTGAACACGGTCTGGAACGCGGTCGCGGCCTCGTCCGTCCGCTCTCGCGCGCGCTCGAGCAGGCGCGCTTCGTCCGTCGGCCGCGCGAGGGCCTCGAGGTCGACCGCGGGCAGCCGCGCGATGTCGCCGAGGCCGCTCACAGGACGACGATCTCCGCGTGCAGCATGCCCGACTGGGCCATCGCCTGCAGGATCTGGATCATGTCGCGCGGCGTGACGCCGAGCACGTTGAGCACCTCGACGACCTCGGAGAGCGAGACCGCGCCCCCGACGATCGACAGCGGACGGTCCTCCTCCTCGACGACGAGGTCGGTCCGCGGGACCACCTGCGTCTCGCCGTCCGAGAGCGGCCCCGGCTGGCTCACCTCGGGCGTCTCGGCGATCGTCACGGTCAGGCTCCCCTTCGTCACCGCGCCGCGGCCGATGCGCACGCCCTCGCCGAGCACGATCACGCCGGTGCGCTCGTTGATCACGATGCGCGCGAACGTGACGGGCTCGATCTCGCGCTGCAGGATCGCGTCGACGTACGCGACGTGCGCGGCCTCCGGGAGGTCGTCGGGCACGCGCACCTTGACCGTCATCGCGTCCTGCGCGACGGCGGCGGAGGGGAAGAGCTCGTTGACCGACTCGGCGATGCGCACGGCGTTGCCGAACGAGCCCTTGCGTGCGAGCGCGTCGAGGTAGAGCCAGCCGTGGTCGCTGACGAGGCGCGAGGGGACGTCGCGCTCGACCTTGCCGCCCTGGGGGATCCAGCCGACGGTCGGATGGTTGCGCACGGCGCTCGCTCCGTCGCCGGTCGCGACGAACGAGCCGGTCGTCACGGGGCCCGACGCGGTCGCGTAGACGACCTGGCCGCTCGAGTCGGTCAGCTCGGCGTGCACGAGCGTGCCGCCGGCGAGGCTCGAGCTGTCGTAGAGCGAGGACACGCGCACGTCGATCTTGCGCCCGGGCTTGAGGCCGGGCGGCAGCGACGCCTCGATCCAGACGACCGCGACGTTCTTCGACGTGATCTGACCCAGGTCGAGCACGACGTTCTGCGTGAGCAGCAAGTTGAGGATCGCCTGGCGCGCGGCGTTGCCGGAGTCGCCCGTGCCGAACAGGCCCGTGACGAGCCCGATGCCGTGGACGACGTTGTCCTCCTGGCCGCGCACCGCGACGAGGTCGCCGACGCGCACGCGCACGGCGCCGGCGGCCGTGCGCGCGGCCGCCGGAGCGGGGCGCGGCGTGCGGACGACGGTCGCGCTCGACGCACCGCTCGGCTGCGTCGGCGCCTCGACACCGCCGGTCAGCACGTCGAGGTCGTCGAGCTCCGCGAGCTCGGCGCGCTCGGCCGGAACCGGACGCGGCGGCGGCGCGGGGCGCTGCCCGCGCGGCGCGGGATCCTGGGCGAGGGCGAACAGGAGCGTGGAGAGAAGCATGAGTCGCGCTCCCGATCAGAAGGGCCAGAGCCAGGCGATCGCTTCGGTGAGGAAGCGGTTCAGCCCGCGGCGGTTGGTCGCATGGCTCACGTTCCCCATGCCCTGGTAGGAGATGCGCGCGTCGGCGACGAGCTCGGAGGCCACCGTGTTGTCCGCGCGCACGTCGAAGCGGCGCACGATGCCGGTGAACTCGATCAGCTTCGTCTCCTGGTCGACGCGGATCTCGCGCCGGCCGCTGACGACGAGGTTGCCGTTCGGGAGCACGTCGACGACGAGCACCGCCATGCGCGCGGTGAACGCGCCGCGCTTCGTCACGGTCGCGAGGCCGCGGAACTCGTCCGACGAGCTCGCGGTCAGGTCGGGCAGCACGCTGAACGCGTTCGGCGCGATGTTGAAGCTCGCGAGCTGGTAGTCGAGGGCCGACTCGCGCGTCGTGTCGGTCGATTCCTGGTTCTGCACGTCCTGGCTCTCGGAGATCAGGACGGTGAGCACGTCGCCCGGCCGCCGCGCGGTCTTGTCGGTGATCGGGTTGCGCGGGCCGCGCTCGGGATCGTAGATCGAGCCCGGCCGCTGGGCGTGCGCGTGCGACGCGCCGAAGGCCGCCACGGCGAGAACGGCGAGGAGGATCGTGACTGTGCGTCTCATCGAGTGCTCCCTCCCAGGTCGATCTCCACCAAGTCGCGGCCGCGGACGACAGCCGACAGCTCGCGTCCGCTCGCCGCGACGCGGATGCGGTCGCCGATCGAGCCGGACTCCTGCGCCTCCGCGGGCACGCGCGCGCGGATCGCGCCGCTCTTGACCTCGAGCACGAGCACGTCGCCCGCGAACACGATGCGCGGCCGCTCGACGTCGGTGCGCGACACGGTCGAGCCCGCCACGAGGTCGCGCGCGAGCACCGCTCCGACGACGACGTCGCCCGGCAACGCGCTCCCGTCCTGGAAGCTCTCGAGGCGCACGCGGCGGCGCTCGAAGAGCTGCGGGCCGAGCACCTCGCCGGCGCTGACGTCGCGCGCGAGCACGGGGACCGTCGCGAAGCGCTCGACGCGCCACGACGTGAACACGGTGCGGTACGTCGTGCCGTCGACGAGCACCTCGACGGGGATCGTCAGCGTGCCGGTGCGCAGCTCGCGCGGCTCGCGGCGCACGACGAGCGTCGCGGGCGCCGCGCCGAGCGGCACGCGCAGGTCGGCGACGGGGCTCGCGGGCGCGACCGTCGCGTCGACGCCGGCGGCGAGCTCGTCGAGCGCCGCGCGCGCCGCGTCGACGAGGCGCGCGGACGGGATCGTCTCGATGGCGGGCCAGACGCGGCACGCGGGCTCGCCGGCGAAGCGCACGGCGAGCCCGGGCGCGGCGCGGCGGACGGTCTCCGCGAGGCGGTCGTCGCGCAGGAGCCGGCTGTAGCCGGGCGAAGGCGCGTAGCCGATCGGGATCGCGCTCACCCGCGCCACGTCGGCGGGCTCGCCGTCGATGCGCGCGATCTCGCCGAGCGTGATCTCGGTGCCGCGCACTTCGGTCTCCATCGGCAACGTCACGGTGACGCCGGAGAGGACCAGCGCGCCCAGGATCGTCACGGACGTCGTCAGGATCATGGCGCGCGCTCCTAGCGGATGAGGTTGCCGACCTGCTGGAGCATCTCGTCGCTCACGCGGATCGTGCGGCTGTTGACTTCGTAGTTGCGCTGCGCCTGGATCAGCTCGATCAGCTCCTCGACGACGGAGACGTTCGAGCGCTCGCGGAAGCGCTGGCGCAGCACGCCGGCGCCCGCCTCGCCGGGGCGCTGGAGGATCTCGGGGCCGGAGCTCGCGCTCTCGCTGAACATGTTGTCGCCCTTCGCCTTGAGGCCGGACGGGTTCGCGAAGCGTGCGATCTGGATCTCGCCGACCGACGCGGGCGTGGGACTGGTCGCGGTGGTGACGAGCACCTCGCCGTCCTGGCCGATGACGACGTCGAGCGCGTCCTGCGGGATCTGGACGCCGGGCTCGAGCTTGAAGCCGTCGACGGTGACGACGTCGCCGTTCTGATCGGTGCGGAAGCTGCCGTCGCGCGTGTAGCGGAACTCGCCGTTGCCGAGCGCGATCTTGAAGAAGCCCTGGCCGTTGATCGCGACGTCGAGCGGGTTGGAGCTCGGCTCGAGGTCGCCCTGCACGAACACCTTGTTCGAGCTCGAGACCTCCGCGCCGCTGCCGATCTGCAGGCCGGTCGGGACGACCTGCGCGCCCGACGTCGTCGCGCCCGGCTCTTTCAGCGTGCGGTAGAGGAGCGAGCGGAAGTTCAGCCGGTTCATCTTGAAGCCGGCGGTGTTCACGTTCGCGATGTTGTTCGCGATCGAATCGACCAACGTCTGTTGGGCCATCATGCCGGTGGCCGCGGTGCGCATCGCTCTGCTCATCGCCCTGTCGTCTCTCCTGCTGTCACTGGCTGCCGGTCAGGCGGCGGTAGCTCTGTTCGATCTTCGAGAGCACGTTCGCGGCGGTCTGGAACGACCGCTGGGTCTCGATCAACGCGACCATCTCCTCGACGGGATTCACGTTGGAGCCCTCGAGCGTGCCCTGGTGCACTTCGGCGGTGTATGCCTGTTCGCGCAGCCCGCGCGGCGCGTGGAAGTAGCCGAGCTCGTCCTGGCGGAGCTTCTCGGCGTTCTCGAACGCGACGAGCTTCAGGCGGCCGATCTCGTTCTCGCCCTGGAACGCCGCGCCTTCGGCGTCGATGCTGATCGCCTCGCCGTTGGGGTCGATCGCGCCGGACTTGCGGGCGAATGCGACGGGGAAGCCGTCGTCGGTGACGAGCACGCCCTCGTCGGTGAGCCGGAAGTGGCCGTTGCGCGTGTACGCCTCCCCGTTCGGCTGCTCGACGGCGAAGAAGCCCTCGCCGCGCAGCGCGAGGTCGAGCGGCGCGCCGGTGCGAATCAGCTCGCCCTGCGACGAATCGATGCGCGCGCGGGTCGCGACGACGCGCTGCAGCGGGTCGCGCCGGGCGGTCTCGTAGGAGTGGAACGTCGCGCCGCGCCGCTTGTAGGCGGTGGTCGAGGCGTTCGCGAGGTTCGACGCGACCGCCTCGAGGCGCCGCTCGGCGGCGTCCATGGCGGAGACCGCGCTGTAGAGTCCGAAGTTCACGGGACCAGGGGAGCAACGGGGGGGCCAAGCGCGGGAACGGCGGGCGGGGGGCCGCGCGCCGGCTTCGGGGGCGGCGCTCCGAAGAGGCGGCGGAACGAAAGGCCGGCAGCGAGTTCGGCGCTGGGAAAGAAGCTCCGGCCTTCTGCTACCGTGCTCCGCAGGAGGTTGTCATGGGGTCAACGCACGCGGCGGCGGAGTACGACCGGCGCATCGAGGCTTGTCCGCTCTGCGGCTCTCACGTTCTGCGGCCCTACGACCGCGACGCGTCGGGGGCGACGATCGACGCGTGCGGCTGTTGCGGGATCAAGTTCATGAACCCGCAGTACACGGACGCGGACCGCGTGCGTTTCTACGCGCACTTCCTCGACTTCGGCCTGCTGGACGCTCCGGAGACGTCGTTGCCGATGCGCAAGCGCAAGAGCGTGCGCGTCGAGGGCAAGCGCCGCTCGCTCGAGCTCGTCGGCCGCTACGTCGCGCCGGGCCGGCTGCTCTCGGTCGGCTGCGGCGACGGGATCGAGCTGTCGGTGGCGCAGGAGCTGGGCTGGACGGCGGAGGGTTACGACGTCGACCCGGACGCGACCGCGCGCGTCGCGAGCCGCTACGGCGCGCTCGTGCACACGGGCGACTTCCGCGACCTGCCGGGGCGCAGCGCTCCGTTCGACGCGGTCGTGATGGACCAGGTGATCGAGCACCTGAAGAACCCGGGCGAGTACCTGCGGACGATCGCCTCGCTCCTGCGCCCCGGCGGCGTGCTCTTCCTCGGAGCGCCGAACGTCGGCTCGCTCTCGAACCGCGCCAAGACCGCCCTCGGCAAGCTCGGCCTGCGCGGCGCGAAGCGCGGCAAGCACTACGCGTGCGACCACCACGTCGTCTACTTCGCGCCGTCCCCGCTGCGCCGGCTGCTCGAGGAACGCCACGGCTTCGACGTGCTGCGCGTCGGCGGCTCGCTCAAGCCGCAGAAGAAGCGCGTCTCGCCGGTCCTGAGCCGATGGTTCCCGAGCGTGGACTCGAGCTTCTACGTCTTGGCGCGGCGGCGGCAAGACGTGTAGCTTTCGATCGAATGGGCGCGGCGCCACCCGACTTCATTCGATGCTCAGAAACTTCGTCATCGGCCTCGCACTCGGACCCGGCTGGTACGGCGCCTTGCTCATCCCCGCATGGACGCGGCGCGTTCTTCTCGGGGACGGCGGACGGTCGCCGCTGCTCTTGCTGCTGCTCCTGCTCGTCACGTCCGGAGTGCTGACGACGCTGCTCCCGTCGTGCTTCGGCTCACGACACAGAAGAGCGCTCTGCTCCATCGCGCTCCCGATGCTGGGCACGGTCCTGTTCTGCGCGCTGGTGTACCTCTCGGACGTCGCCGCGCCCGCTCGACTGGTCTCGGAGGTCGAACGCCACGGCACCGACTACGTCCTCTCCGTGCTCTACATCGGGCTGTGGTCGGTGCCCGCCATGGCGGCCGTCGCCTACCTGCAATCACTGCTCGTCTCGCTTCCGCTCGGCTTCGTGCACGTCGCGGCCCTTCGATGCGCCTTGCGACGTCTGTCCGAGTCGTGACCGGCTCCGCGGCCGCCGACGCTTGCCGAGTACGTCTACTTCCAGTACTCCGAGCGAGCAGGAGCGCCATCGTATCGGCATCAACGCGTCCCCGCTGCTCTGGAGGCCGACGCTGCGGCGCGCTTCCGTTTTCGGGGTGCCGGTGTTTGGGCTGGCGTTATACGCAGAAAGCATGCGGTCTGCGTATAACCAGCGGGACCAAGCGCCAGTTCTCCGTCGGGAGAGATGCGATCGTCGCGGCGTACGAGGCCGGGCGCGCTCGACACGAGGAGGACCTGGCGCGGATCGCACGTCTCGCCGGCGTGCTGCGCCGCCGGGGCGGCACTCCTGCCGCACGGTCCGGCCCGGGTCGTCCGCGCGCTGAGGGATGCGGGGCTCTTCGCGTCGGGCGGCATCCTGATGGGGAGCTACGCGTTCCCTGTTCTCGGCAACGTGCTCGGCGTCACGTGGCCGGGCGCGTCGTGGCGCACGCAGGACGTGGACATCGCCGGCTCGCTCCTGCTCGCCGTTCCCGCCGCCGAGGTCGACGTGCCCGGAACCCTCGAGAGCCTGGAGATGGGCTTCGTCCCCGTCCCCCAGCTCGATCCCGCGCAGCCGTCCACGTCGTTCCGCGTGCGCGGCAAGCAACTCCGCGTCGACCTCATCACCCCCGGACGGGAAAGCGACCTCGAGCCGATCCCGCTCCCGCGCTTCAAGGCGGCGGCGGCGCCGATCAAGCATCTGTCGATCGCAATGGAGGGGGCGCAGCCCGCGCTCGCGGTGGACGGCGCGACCGCGACGCTCGTGGTCGTGCCGGCGCCCGCGCGCTTCGCGCTCCACAAGCTTCTCGTGAGCCGGACGCGCTCCATCCCGCAGCAGGCCAAGAGCTGGAAGGACCTCCACCAGGCCGCCCTGCTGCTCGAGGTGCTGGGAGAGGATCGCCCCGACGATCTCGAGGCCGCGGCCGAGGCCTTCGTGGCGTGCGGCCCGGGCGTGACGAAAAAGGTGCTGCTGGGATTGGACGTGGCCGTGAAGAGTTGGCCGGTGGCCGAGGGCGGGGCGCACATCGTCCACAAACGACTCGACCGATAGCGGGAGGCGCGCGCCGCGTATCCACTCCGCCACGTCCGCGGGGCTGCACTTCGCGAGCGATCGCGGCGGCGAGGACGCGTGCCGGCCGCCTCGTTCGTGCTCTCGTCGAGGAGGTGCCGCACGAGGTCGCGACGACACCGGCGACCCAGACGGCTCGCTCACGCCGCAGCGCTCGTCCCTCGTCTGGCCGCCGGACGGCTACAGGAGAAGAGTCGGGCTACGAGCTGCGCTCGCCGGGGCGCTCCAGAGAGCCCGGATGCGCCGGCCGGGCCCACGTCGACCCGCGGGCTCGACGACGGCCGTACGATGGACTGCGCGCGCCGCACATCGCCAACTGGCCACGCGCCGAAGGAGCTTTGCAAAGCGCATGAGCCGACGAATGGCACTGGCTCGACCACACGAGACGCGACTCGCACGCTGGCTCGGCGCCCTGAGCGTCGCTGCCGGTGTCGCTGCTGCTCTGGTCTTCCTGGGGCGCTTGGCCGGCTTTCGCTCGTTCCTCTTCGCCTTCGAGCTGCACTTCC
>CAZGTQ010000090.1:0-1671 GCA_964528575.1 uncultured Planctomycetaceae bacterium
GTCTCGATCTTCGAGCTCGGCCCCGGCGGTTGGTCGGAGGTCGCGGTGCTGAGCCCGAACGCCCCGATCGCGCAGGAGCGCTTCGGCGCGAGCGTCGCGCTCGAAGGCAATCGGCTGATCGTCGGCGCGGCCGGCGAGACGCCCGTCGCGGGCTCGGTCTACGTGTTCGAGCGCATCGCGGGCACCTGGACGCAACAGGCCCGGTTGGCTCCTCCCGGCGCGGACGCCGGCGATCGGTTCGGGCTGCGAGTGGCGCTGCGCGGCGACGTCGCCGTCGCCACGGCGCAGGGCACGGACGCTCCGTTCATGGACTCGGGCACGGCGTACGTGCTCGAGCGTACTTCGCTCGGGTGGATCTTCGGCTCGGTCCTCGTGCCGCGCGATCCCGTCGAGTCCGCGCGGTTCGGCCGCGCGCTCGCGTTCGACGGAGAGACGATCCTGATCGGCGCGGCAGGCGTGGGAATTCCGACGCCCTCCGGCGCCGCCTACGCGTTCCGTCGCGCGCCCGGCGGAGCGTGGGTGCAAGCGGCCCGTTTCGTGCGCCAGGACGACGCGTCGAGCATCATGTTCGGGCGCAGCGTGGCGCTGGGGGACGGCCTCCTCGCGTTCGGCGACGAATCCGCCGACGGGGCGGTGCCGTACATGGGCGCCGTGTACGTCCACGAGACCGAGGCGTGGCTCGCCGGCGACGTGACCGAGCTCTCCGTCACGACAGGCGGCACGCAGAGCTTCGCTCTCGACGCGGGCGCCGACCACGCGGGCTCCGTCCATCTGCTCCTCGGCTCCGCGAGCGGCACGACACCCGGCGTCACGATCGACGGCCTCGTCCTGCCGCTGAACATCGACTCGTACCTGATCGCCACGCTCGTCGGTCCCAACCAGCCGCCGCTCGCGAGCTCGCTCGGCGTGCTCGACGCGAGCGGGAGCGCTACTGCCGCGCTCACCGTGCCGGCCGGCGCGCCGCCCGCGCTCGTCGGCCTGCAACTCGCGCACGCCTACCTCGTGCTCGACGCCCAGCCGTCTCCGCTCGCGGCCGTGAGCAACCCGGTCGCCGTCGACTTGCTCCCCTGATCCGATCGGATCCGGGCGGGCGCCGATCCGGCGCCGACGCGAACGGCGCCGATCCGGCGACGACGCGAACGGCCGGACGAGCGCGCGCTCGGGAGCGGAGCGCGAAAAGCGCTCGCGGGCCTTTCGCTCGGCACGATCGGGCCTACCCTCGAACCCAGGCGGCGAACGCCGGCGCGGGGACGCACACCAGAGTAGGACGAACGAGACTGGCTCCCTTCCGTGTTGGTGGGGTGTCGCGGCCGCGCCGCTGGAGCCCGAATCCGGTGCTCTCGGCGCCGACGCGGACCGTCGCAGGCCCTGCGCACGCCCGAATCCGCCGTCGGAAGGCCGGAAACGGGCCCTGCGAGGCCGGCGGAGCAGGCCGACCAACACGGAACGAAGCCAGTCAGGAACAGAGGTTGGAATGAAGGCAGCGATCATGGGTTGGGTGGTGGCGGCCGCGACGTGTCTCGCGGGTGCCGCCGGGGCACAGAGCGTGGGCACGCTGCTGAGCGAGCAGAAGATCGCCGAGGGAGTCGCAGGGTTCCCGTCCGGCGCGCTCGACGATGCGGACAGGTTCGGGAGCGCGGTCGCGCGCATCGACGACGTCGACGGGAACGG
>CAZGTQ010000091.1:0-8131 GCA_964528575.1 uncultured Planctomycetaceae bacterium
CCTGGGACGACTTCCTCCTGCCGCTGACCTTCGACGCCTACACGTACTTCTCGCTCACCAGCGCGAACCAGGGTCCGTTCGTGGGGACGCTCGGCGTCATCGACCCGCTCGGCTCGGGATCGGCGTCGATCGTCCTGCCACCGGGAGGCGCGGCGAGCCTCGCCGGCCTCACGCTTCACCACCTGGCGGTCGCCCTCACCCCTTCGGGCCCGCTCGGATTCGTCACGAACGCCGCGCCGTTGACACTCGTCCCGTAAAGAGGCTCCGGGCTCCGCCGTCTCACGCGGATGCGACCCTGGCCTCCGGCGCCGCACGCGATCCTGGACCACCTCGCCAAGCGCGACGGGGGCGGCTGAGCGCCCGGCCGCGCGGCGCGCTCACCAGCCGACGAAGTAGAAGAGCAGGTCCGCGTTCCGGTCGAGGTAGAGGTGAGCGTACTCCTCGCCGAACTCCCAACTGATAACGAGGTGGACCTTCCACCCGTACGGTCCGAGCCGGTCCGGAGGGCGCTCGAGCAAGCGCGCGTGGCCTATCCGGCCCTTCGGCGAGAGCGAGAGCCGCCGCGACCACGCAAGCTCTTCGCCGTCGACGCACTGCAGCACGAAGGCGTCGTCGAGCTCGCACAGGCGCAGCTTCCTCGTGCCGTCCAGGTCGACCGAGCCCGCCGCAGGCAGCAGCTCCTCGCCCTCGTGCGGGAGCCCCGCGAAAGGCCCGTCGTCGGCCGTGCAGATCATGGCGGCGTAGAGCGCGGGACGTTCGAGCTGCGCGCGGAACCAGCGGCCGAGCACCTCGAGCTCGGCGCGCCGCGCGCTCTCGTCGCCCTCGAAAGAGAGCCGCGGCGCGAACGGCTGCACTGCGAGGAACCGCGCCGCGAGCCGCGCGGTCTCGAGCTGCTCGTCGGTCCACGTCGGCGCCGCGTGGAGCGGACCCAGCGCCGTGACCATGCGCGGGACGACGACCCACCAGACGGCGTCGGCGAGCGGCACGAGGGGCTCGAGCAGCGCGCTCGGCTCGTCCGTCGTTTCCTTCGGGAAGAGCTCGGCCAGCCCGGCCTCCGCCTCGGCGACGCTTCCGAGCCGGATGCCGACGAGCGTCACGATCCGGTCGACGTCGAGGACGCCGCCGTTCTCGAGGATCGGCTCCCACAGGCGCGAGCTGCGGAACGGCTCGACGCCCGGCCACTCGAAGGGACGCTCGCCGGCCGGCAGGGTCGAGCGATCGAACGTCCGCTCGCCCGCGGGCTCCGCTCCGGACTCGAGCGCCCGCAGCAACTCGGCGCCGACGAAGCTGACCTCGCTGAGGCGCACGTCCGCTACGCGGAAGTGCTCCTCGGGGATCGGCTCGTCGACCGCGACGCGCAGGACGCGTGTACGCGTCTCCATCTGGCCCATCTTCATCTCGTCGCCCATCGACACGCCGTTCCAGACCCACATCGTCGTCGTCGAGACCTGATCGCGGCGCTCCCAGCGGTCGCACGTCAGGCCCGCGATCTCGTCGGTGCCGACCTTCTCCGCTCCGCTCTCGGCGAGCAAGGCCTCGGTCACCACGCCCGGCTGCATCGAGAGCAGCGTGCGCGACATCCACTGCTTCGTGCCGGTGCGTTCCTCGACGTCGATCGAGTAACGCCAGCGGCCGATCCGGACGTCCAGCGACCGGCCCATCGACGACTCGGAGTGCTGGGCGGAGCGGTCGCCGGCGCGATCGACGAACAGCGTTCTGCGCGTGGCGCCGCCCATCCGCTCGCTCATCGTGCCGCCCGTCTCGTACTCGACGACCAGCGTCGTGAACGGCTGCTCGTCCGGCTCTCGAGCGACGAGGAGCGCTGCGATCAAGATTGCGATCATGGTTCCCTCCGCGGCGCAGGCTACCAGCGCATCCGATCACGCGGCGCCGGTATCTCCCCGGCTACGCAGCGGGCGCCGCGACAGCGGCGGAGACGCCGGGTGCGTCGGCCGCACGATGCGCGCCCTGGATGCCGCGACCGGCGTGGCGCATGCTCTGGGCATGTTCGTCTGCTCGCTGATCGCGCTCCTGCCGTTCGCCGCCGCTCCGCAAGAGCTCGCGCCGGCGCCGGCCGAGCTGCGCGCCGTCGCCGAGGGCGAGCACTTCCGCGTCGTGTGCCACTTCGACGACGAGCGCGCGGCCGCGCAGGCGCTCGCCGCGGCCGAGCGCGTCTGGCCGCACGCGGTCGAGCTGCTCGGCGCGCAGCGCCACGAGCTGCGCGACAAGCGCGAGGTGCACCTGTACCGCGAGCTCGCGGAGTACGAGGCGGCCGACGAACGCCTGACCCGGGGCACGTTCCGGCGCAACCAGGCGTTCTCCAGCCACGAGGAGCGCTCGTCGCACGTCATGGTGCAGCCGCCGGTGTCGGACGCCGTGCTCGCCGAGCTCGGTCTGCCGACCCAGACGCTGCGCCAGGTCGCGCACGAGGCGGCGCACCTCGCGTCGTACGAGACGCTCGCGAGCTATCGCTTCCATCCGCACTGGTTCGCGGAGGGCTTCTCGTGCTTCGTCGAGCAGCGCGTCGCGGAGGAGCTCGGCATCAGCGCGGGCGTCGAGCTCGACCCGATCCCGTCGACGTTCCTCGTGATCCTGCGCCGGCTCGATGCCGCGGGGCGCTTGCCGAGCGCGGACGAGCTCCTCGCCGACGCGGGCGCCGCGCTCGGCTTCGACGAGGGCTACGCGCTCGCGTGGGGCCTCTTCCGCACGCTGCAGGACGGCGGGCGGCGCCGCGCGAAGCTCGTCGCGCTCGCGAAGGAGCTCGGCCGGCTGCCTGGCGACGCGGGTCTCGCGGCCGCGCTCCACGAGCGCGCGCTCGAGCGCTTCGGCGAGCGCGAGCTCGAGCGCGTGGACGCGGACCTGCTCGAGTGGATCCGCTCGAGCGACCCGCGCTGGGAGCAGCCGTGGCGCAACCTCGACACGTCCGGCGAGCCGTGGCTGCAGTCGGCGTTCGGCGGTGCGCGCGCGCTCGCGTGGGCGCAGGGCGCTCCGCTCGCGACGCCGTTCGCGGTCGGCGGAGAGTTCGAGCTCCTCGACGGCGTCGGCGACCAGTGCAACGTGCACCTCGAGCTGCCGGGCGGCGGCTGGCTGATGGTCGCGTTCAAGCGGAGCTTCGGCGTGTCGCTGTTCGAGCACGTGCCGAGCCGCGCGGAGGCGGACCAGTGGCGGCTCGTCGGCGAGGTCGCGAGCGAGCGCACCGCCGCCGAGGGCCCGGTCCCGTTCCGCGTCGAGGTCGACCAGCGCGCGCTGCGCGTGCTCGTCGGCGGCGAGCACGTGCTCGCAGCCGAGATGGAGCAGGACTGGCTCCCGCCGCGCCGCTGGGGGCTCGGCTGCCAGAAGCGCACGGCGGTGCGCTGGCGCGACGTCGGACCGCGCGAGTAGCGCCCTTCCCCGGCCGTCGCCCGGCCTCCATACTGCGCTCGCATGCAGACGCGGGCGACGGACCTCAAGGCGGGCTTCACGGGCTTCCTGCGCGGGCTCGGCTCGCGGCTGCACTTCGCCGCGCACAGCCACCACCTGTGGCCCGACGTGACGCGCGAGGCGCACGCGCGCGCCTGGAGCGTCGCTGCGGAGCTCGTCGACGAGAAGTGGGCGAAGAGCATCTTCGGCGAGCTCGCCCCCGCGGTGCAGGCGCACGTCGCGCGCATCCTCGGGCTCTCGAATCCCGCGACGGTCGCGCTCGCGCCGAACACGCACGAGCTCGTCGCGCGGATCTTTTCCGGATTGCCGCGGCCGGCGCGCGTGCTGACGACCGACGGCGAGTTCCACAGCTTCGAGCGGCAGCGGCGGCGTTGGAGCGAGGCGGGGCGCGCGCGCTTCGACGTCGTGCCCGTCGAGCCGTTCGCGTCGTTCGAGGAGCGCTTCCTCGACGCCGCGGCCGCGGCCGAGCACGACGCGATCTTCGTCAGTCACGTCTTCTTCCGCACGGGCTTCGTCTTCGGCCGTTTCCGCGAGGTCGTCGAGCGCGTGCCGCGCTCGACCGTCGTCGTCTTCGACGGCTACCACGCGTTCCTGGCGCTGCCGACCGACCTCGGCGACGTCGAGGCGCGAGCCTTCTACCTCGCCGGCGGCTACAAGTACGCGATGAGCGGCGAGGGCGCGTGCTTCGCGCACTGCCCCGACGGCTATGTCGAGCGTCCGGTCGACACCGGGTGGTTCGCCGACTTCGACGCGCTCGAGGGCGCGGGCGCGGACGACGCGGTCGCGTACGGGCCGCACGGCCAGCGCTTGCTCGGCGCGACGTTCGACCCGACTCCGTTGTTCCGCCTGCGCGCGGTGCTCGACTGGCTCGCGGAGCTCGGCGTGAGCGTCGAGGACGTGCACGCGCACGTGCGGCGCCTGCAGGCGCGCTTCCTCGAGCGCGTCGCGGCGGGCGAGCTGGCGGGCTTCGACGCGGCCGCGCTCGTCCCCGGCCGCGAGGTTCTCGACCGCGGCCACTTCCTCGCGTTCCGCACGCCGGCGGCGGGCGAGCTGCACGCGCGCCTGCTCGAACGCGGCGTGATCACCGACCACCGCGGCGACGTGCTGCGGCTCGGCTTCGGCGTCTACCACGACGAGGGCGACGTCGACGCGCTGTGCGAGCGCATCCGCGAGCTCGGACGGCGGCGCTGATGCGCGCTGCGCTCGTCCCGCTCGCGCTCGCCGCGCTCGGCGCCGCCGCGGCCGTGCAGGACGCCGACCTGCAGGACGTTGTCGTGCAGGACGTCGGGCCGCCGCCGGTGGACGAGCTCGAGCTCGAGCGCTTCCTCGAGGTGCCGCTCGGGCTGCCCGCGGACGCGGCGCCGCCGCTCGAGCGCGCGCGCTTCGACCTGGGCCGGCGGCTGTTCTTCGACGTCGTCCTGTCGGTGGACCGCTCGACGTCGTGCGCGTCGTGCCATCGGCCCGAGCACGGCTTCGCGCATCCCGAGCGCTTCCCCGCGGGCGCGCACGGGCGGCGGACGGCGCGCTCGGTGCCGGCGCTCCTCAACCGCGGCTTCGGGCGCGCGCAGATGTGGGACGGCCGCTTCGCGACGCTCGAGGAGCAGGTCGTCGAGCCGATCCGCAACCCCGACGAGATGGCGCTGCCGCTCGACGAGGCCGTCGCGCGGCTCGCGGCGGACGCGAGCTACGCCGCGGCGTTCGAGCACGCGTTCGAGGGGCCCGTGAGCGAGCGCAGCCTCGCGGCCGCGCTCGCGGCGTTCGTCGGCCGCATCTTCTCGGGCGGCACGGCGGTCGACCGCTTCCAGGCCGGCAGCTTCGGCGCGCTGACGCCCGACGAGCGCGGCGGGCTGTGGATCTTCGAGAGCAAGGGCCGCTGCTGGCGCTGCCACGCGGGCGCGCTGTTCACCGACGAGGGCTTCCACAACACGGGGGTCGGGGCGCGGGAGGGCGAGCCCGAGGACGGGCGCTTCGCCGTCACCGGCGACCCGGCCGACCGCGGCCGCTTCAAGACGCCCACGCTGCGCGGCCTGGCCGCGACCGCGCCGTACATGCACGACGGGAGCCTCGCGACGCTCGCGGACGTCGTCGCGTTCTACCGCGACGGCGGCCGGCCCAACGCGAACCTCGACCCGCAGATGGAGCCGCTCGCGCTCACCGACCGCGAGGCGGAGCTCCTGCTCGCCTTCCTGCGCGCGCTCTCGCCGCCGGGCTGAGCTCTCGCGTGACCGCGTCGAGGACGGCGCCTAGGCTCCGCGGACCCTTCCGCCCCCGAAGGACCTCGGAGCCGAGAACATGCTCGATCGCATCTCGCGGCTCGCCCCTGCAATGGCCCTCCTGGCGCTGGCGGCAGCGCCCAGCGCGGAGGTCCAGGGCGAGCGCCATGTCGTCACCCTGCGCGTGGACCGCGCGCAACACCGTTCCTTCCTCTCCGACCTGGCCCGGGAGCGGCGCGCCGGCGACGCCGAGCGCTTCCTCGAGCGCCTCGCGGCCGGCCGAGCCGCCCAGGACCAGCGCCGCGCGCCGCTCGAGGAGTGGCTCGAGGGCCGCGGCGCGCGCGTGATCGAGCGCTTCTGGCTCACGCCCGGGCTCGCGATCGAGAACGCCGACGCCGCGACGCTCGCGGCGCTCGCGGCGCGGCCCGACGTGCTCTCGGTCGAGCCGGACGCGCTGCTCGAGGCGCAGCTCATGGCCGACGCGATCGACGCCGACCACCACGACGCGGTCGGCGCGCACGCGCTCTATCTCGGCTCGGTCCCCGTGCGCGGGACGGGCGTGACGGTCGCGCTGATCGACAGCGGCGTCGACTCGAACATGAACGGGACGGGGCGGCCGCACGCGGCGTTCTACCCGGGCGGCGACCCCAACGACCTGACCGGCGGCGGCATCGGCGGGAGCCGGCTCCTGTCGGAGGAGCACTATGGCTTCCCTCCGCCCAGCGTCGACGAGGACCTGTTCGGCCACGGCACGCGGATGGGAGCGGTGCTCGCGGGCGCGCGCTGGAACGCCCAGCCCGGCGTCGCCGACGGCATCGCGCCCGACGTGTGGATCCGCTCGTTCAAGATCAGCGACGACGGCGTGGGCGAGCTCGCGTCGACGGTGAGCATGGGCAAGGCGTTCGACGCGGCGGCCGCGATGCCGGACGTGCGCGTCGCGAACATGAGCTACAACAACAGCAGCTCGCTGCCCGGCACGAACCTGAACCGCAAGATCGACGCCGCGACGCTCGCGGGCGTGTTCGTCACGCTGTCGGGCGGCAATTTCGGCGCCGACCTGTCGGTCGCGCACGGCGCGTACAACGCGCTCGTCGCCGGCGCGTCGCTGAAGACCACGAAGCAGCCGGCGGTCGTGCCCGGCATCTTCACGAGCGCGATCGGGCCGCTGCCCGACGGGCGGCGCTACCCGCACATGCTCGCGGTCGGCACGAACGTCGTCACGGCCAAGCTCGACGACGAGGCGAGCTCGCAGGCGAGCTACGGCGCGTCGGCGTCGGCGGCGATGCTCGCGGGCACCGGCGCGCTCGTCGTGCAGTGCTGGCCGGCGGCGACGCAGCTCCAGATCAAGGCGCTGCTCCTGAACGAGAGCCAGGAAGTCGTGCTCGGCAACCCCGCGGCGGCCGGCTGGGGCTACCTCGACGTCGAGGCGACCGTCGACGCGGCGATCGCGCGCCGCGCGGTGACCGAAACGGTGAGCGTCGGCCAGATCCGCACGTTCCTGCGGCCGGCGGCGGCGGGGGAGAGCGTGGCGCTCACGCTCGTGTGGAACCGCGAGGACACGTTGCTCGACCCGATCGACGATCTCGACCTGCGCGTGCGCAACCCGCAGGGGACGGTGATCGCTTGGTCGGCGAGCCAGCTCGACAACGTCGAGCAGATCCGCTTCGACGCGACGAGCAGCGGCGTCTACCGCGTCGAGGTGATCCCGATCGCGACGGTCGGCGACTCGACCGTGACGTTCGCGCTCGGCGGCATCGAGTCGCCGAGCATCCAGTCGGTCTGCAACGGCGGCACGACGGTCGCGATCGCCGGCACGACGCCGGCGCTGATCCCGGCGCTCGTCCCGACGGCGCAGAACGAGGTCGTCGTCGCGGGGTGTGGCTTCACGGGCGCGACGAGCCTGATGGTCGCGGGCCAGACGCTCCTGCCCGGAGTCGGCTTCGACGTGCTGAGCGACAACGCGCTCGTCTTCGACATGCCGCTCCCGCAGCTGCTCGGGTCGCAGCCGCTGTCGGTCCAGACGCCGTTCGGGCTGGCGCTGGCGGCGATCGAGGTCGTCGCGCCGCCGCCGACGCTGCGCCTGGAGACGCCGGCGATCTCGACGTCGATCCCGGGGCAAGTGCGCCTCGGCGCGAAGCCCGGCGACGTCTACGTCGTCGGCGCGTCGACGAGCCTGAGCCCGACCGTGATCCCCGGCATCCTGTCGATCGACATCGGCAACGGCGGCGCGTCGCTGCTCGTGCTGTCGAGCAACGTGATCGGCGCGAACGGCACGTCGCTCGAGACGTACCCGGTACCGGCGAGCGTGCCGTTCGGGCTGACCGTCTACCTCCAGGCGGTCGTCTTCGACGCGGCCTCGCTCGCGCTGCCGCTCGCGTCGACGCAGGTCGGCAGCGCGTTCGTCACGCTCTAACGCTCCTCGAAGAGCAGCTCCTCGAGCTCGCTCCAGAGCGCGCTCCAGCGGCGGGCCTCGACGCGCGACAACGCGGCGAGGCCCG
>CAZGTQ010000092.1:0-37221 GCA_964528575.1 uncultured Planctomycetaceae bacterium
CGAGGCGACGGCGCTCGAGGTGCTCTACCGGCGCATCCTGACCGACGACGCGCCCGATCCGCGCAAGCTCCAGCCGCGCGTCTCGCTCGACCTGCAGCGCGTGCTCGAGAAGGCGCTCGAGAAGGACCCCGAGCGGCGCTATCCGAGCGCGCTCGCATTCGCCGAGGACCTGCGCCGCGTGCGCGCGCACGAGCCGATCCTCGCCGCGCGCACCGGCGTCGTGCGGCGTGCCCGCAAGTGGGCGCGGCGCAACCCGGCGGTCGCGGCGGCGCTCGCGGCGCTCGTGCTCGTCGTCCTCGCATCCGGCGCGACGCTCGTCGGTGTCCAAGGCTTCGGGCGCGCGGCGAACGGGGGCGGCGAAGCCGCGGTCTCGCTCGCGAACGCGATGGGGGAGTTGCGCGACGCGGTCCCCGAGGGCCCCTTCCGCGCCGGCGACGCGTTGCGGCTGCGCTCGACGTTCGACCAGCTCGCGACCGAGCTCGACGAGGAGGACGCCGACGATCTGCGCCGCTACCTCGTCGGCCTGCTGATGGAGCGCACGCGCGAGTTCCCCAACCAGCGCAATGCCCTGTGGCGGGACGGACCGCGCGCGCAGGACGGCGAGGTGCTCTGGACCCTGATCTCGCAGCTCGAGCCCGCCCAGGTGCTGCGCTTCCGCACGCGGCCCACGCGCCTCGCCGAGCTGCCCGAAGGCGCGGTCGTCGTCGACCTGAACGACGTCGTCGCGCAGCAGAAGGCCGCGGCCGACGGCGCTGGCGAGTGGTACACGTTCGCGACGGCCGACTACGCGTTCAACACGAACGCGGCCGACCCGGCGATCGCCGAGCAGGTCGCGCGCCAGCTCCAGCTCGTGCGCCGCCAGGCCTACGAGCGATTGCTCCCGAGCGCGGAGTCCGGCGAGCGCGCCTACGCCGTCCGCATCTTCGTCGACGCCGAGCAGTATGGAGACTTCGGCGGCGAGCCGGGCACGAGCGCCCACTGGAGCCCGGAGCGCCGCGAGCTGTTCGTGCTCGCGCCGACGGGCGACGGCGCCGACCAGCAGCTCGAGCGCCAGCGTGTCGCGCTCTTCCACGAGGGCTTCCACCAGTACGTCGGCGCGGGAGGCGAGCGCGAGGTCCCGCGCTGGGCCGACGAGCGGCTCGCCGAGCTGTTCGCGAGCGCCGCGGTCGAGGACGGCCGCGTCCAAGTCGATGCGCGCGCGCTCGCCGCGCCCGACCTGCCCGCCGCGCCGGCTGCGCCCGACCCGCCCGACCTGCGCATGTCCGGCGCGCTGCTCTACTTCCTGAACGAGGTCGCCGAGAACGAGCGCTGGAAGGACATCCCCGCGCGCTACCTCGAGTGCGCCCTCGCCGGCCGTGAAGAGGACGAGGCGCTGCGCACGAGCTGCGAGGGCGTCGACGTCTCGGAGCTGAAGAGCGCCTTCCACACCTGGCTCCAGAAGCAGACCCCGAGCGGTCAGCAGCCGTAGGCGCTACCTTGGCGCCCATGCAGGCGCCGCAGCACCTCGCGCGTCTCGCCGCCGTCGCGCTCGCCCTCGCACCCGCCGCGGCGCAGGACAGCCGCGTATGGCGCGTCGAGCTCCCGCCGAGCCCGCTCGGCCGCGCCAGCGCGTCCCCGGCGATCGCCGGCGAGCGCGTCGTCGTCAGCACGTCGCTCGAGGTGCTCGCGCTCGACGCGCGCTCGGGCGAGTTGCTCTGGACGAGCGAGCGGGATTCGCGCTGGACGAGCGAGCACTGGACGCGGCTGGGGATCGACGACGAGCGGAGCGTCGTCGCTCCCGCCGTCGCGCAGGGCATCGTCGTCGCGAGCCTCCTCGTCCCGCGTCCCGACGAAGCGCTGCTCTGGGACGAGCTCGGCGTGCCGCTCGGCCGCGTGGCTCCGGAGCGTCGGCTGCACGCGTTCGACCTGGCGAGCGGCCGCCCGCTGTGGAGCCACGCTCCCACCTGGGACGGCACCGGCGGCGCGTTCGCCGAGCGAGCGCGCGTCGCCGGTCCGCCGGTCGTCGCGGGCTCGCGCGTCCTCGTGCCGTGCTACGGGCTCTCGGAGCGGACGGAGCAACTCCTCGAGCAGGAGCCGGTCGACGACTACCACGTCGCCTGCTACGAGCTCGCGACCGGCGAGCTCGTGTGGAGCACGGCCGTCGCGCGGACGCAGCCGCCGCTCGACATGTTCGGTCGCCGCTTCATGGAGCTCGCGACGCCGCCCCTCGCCGTCGCCGGCGAGCGCGCGATCGCGGTCACGCGCTGCGGCGTCGTCGCGGCGTTGCGCGTCGACACGGGCGAGCTCTCGTGGTCGACCGAGTACGAGCGTCTCGGGCGCACTCCCGCTCCGGACTGGCTGCGTGGCGACAAGCCGCTCGGCCTGACGCACTGGCGGACCGCGCCGCCGGTCGTGGCGGACGGCGCCGTGATCGCCGCGCCCGCCGATGCGCTGCGCCTGCTCGCGTTCGACCTCACGACGGGCGCGCCGCTCTGGTCGGAGCCGCACGTGCCCGAGGCGGACACGCTGCTGGGCGCCGACCGCACCACGATCTGGCTCGGCGGCGACCGCACGCTCGTCGCGCTGCGCAAGCCCGGCGGCCTGGCGGGCGGGGGCGCGCTCGAGCGGGCGTGGCGCGCCGACCTCGGTGACGCCGAGCCGGGCATGCCGCGCGCGCTGGTCACGGGCGACGCGGTCCTGGTCCCGCGCTCCGACCGCATCGCCGCATTCGACCGCACGAACGGCGAGCGGCTCCCCGACCGCGCGCTCGCCCACGAGCCGGGCAACCTCGCGCTCGCGGGCGACGTGCTGGTCGCGCAGTCGGACGTCGCGGTCGTCGGCCTCGGCCGGCCGCTGATCTGGAGCGTCGCGTTGCCCGCGGAGCCGTTCGCCCGGCTCTTCGCGCACCGCACGCGCTTCGGCGCGTTCCCCGCGATCGCGCAGGGGAGCGTCCTCGCCAGCGACGGGGTCGAGCTGGTCGCGGTCGACGCGGGCTCGGGCGCCGTGCGTTGGCGCAGCGAGCTGAACGCCTCGTGGAAGCGAGCCGTCTACCGGCGGAGCGCCCTGACGCTCGACCACGGCCGGGACCTCGTCGCGCCGCTCGTGGCCGGCGCCGTCGTGGTCGCGGCGCTCGAGGTCCCGCTGCCCGATGCGTCCTCGAATTTCGTCTACCAGGGCGCGCCGATCCGTCCGATCGTCGCCGAGCGGCGGCTGCACGCGTTCGACCTGGAGAGCGGGCGCCCGCTCTGGGACCACCGGCCGCCCGCGGACTGGGACGCGACGACCGGCTCGTTCGCCGTGCGCGCGCGGGTGGCGGGCTCGCCCGTCGCAGCCGGATCGCGCGTGCTCGTGCCGTGCTGGGGCCTCGTCGATCGGGCGCGCCGCGGCGTCGTGGACGAGCCGCTCGCCGACTACCACGTCGCGTGCTACGAGCTCGCGACGGGCGAGCTGGTCTGGAGCACGCTCGTCGTCGTCGCGGATCTTTCGGTCGACCTGTCCGACGTGCGCGAGGAGGCGCTGGCGACGCCGCCGCTCGTCGTCGAGGGCGAGCGGGCATTCGCCGTCACGAGCTGCGGCGTCGTGGCGGCGCTGCGCGTCGACACGGGCGAGCTGCTGTGGTCGACGGTGTACGAGCGCCTGCCCCCGCGCCGAGGGAGGGGCTGGGATCCCGACGCCGGCCGGCCGCACTGGCGCGTCGCCGTCCCGCTCGTCGTCGACGGCGCGGTGATCGCCACGCCGGTGGACTCGCCCCATCTGGTCGCGTTCGACGTCGAGTCGGGCGCGCGGCTCTGGGCGGAGTCGCACCCGCACCACGCGGACACGCTGCTCGGCGCCGACCGCACGACGATCTGGCTGGCGGGCGAGCGCGAGCTCGTCGCGTGGCCCAATCCGAGCGGGCTCGCGAGCGGCGACCCGCTGAGGTCGTCGAGGCGCGTCGACCTCGGCGGGGACGGCACCGACATGCCGCGCGCGCTGCTGACGGACGCGGCGATCCTCGTCCCGCGTGCCGACGGCATCGCCGCGTACGACCGGGCGACGCTGGAGCCGCTCCCCGGGCTCGCGCTCCCCTGGCCGGCGGGTCCCGGCAGTCTCGCGTCCGCCGGCGGCGTGCTCGTGACCCAGTCGAGCACCGCCGTCGCCGGCCTCGTGCTCGGCGCGGAGCGATGAGACGCGCCGCGGTGGCCGGCGCGCTCGTCGTCGCGGCGCCGCTCGTCGCCTTCCGGGTGTACCACGCTCCGAAGGCGGCGCTGACCTGGTCCGACGCGTTGTTCCACCGCAGCTCCTGAAGTCGCGCGAACGAGGCTCTACCGCCTTCGGCGGCGTGAGCTAGGATTCTGGCCAGCATGCGCGCCTGGCTTCGCGTCCTCGCGATTTTGGTCGCGACGGCGTTCTCCGCCGCCGGGGGGCCTACGTCGGTCGGGCCGGTGCTCGCCGGGGGGCACGGCGACGGGCCGAGCTGGGTCGACGCGCGGCGGGGCGCGCCGCTGCACGCGCGGGCGCAGGAGCCCGTTCCCGCCGCCGAGGCCGAGGCGCCGTCCGACGAGCCGCGGCCGCGACCGCGCAACAGCGCGTCCGGCGACGACGACGGGCCGGTCGCGGCGCGCGTCGAGAGCGCGTCATCGGCCCGCGGCGTCGCGCCGCCGGCGCAGTGCACGCACGGCGGGCTCGCCCGCGGCGAGCTGCCCGAGGCGCAGGCGTTCCTGCGCGTGAACGGATCGGCGGACGCGCACGGAGCGCGGGCCTGACGGAGCGGAGCGAGACGCACCGTTCCTCCGTCCGACCCTCCATCCGTTCACGCATTCCAGCCATGAGTCTCGCCCATTGGTGGCGCTCCCGCTTCGGGACCGCCGCGTCCGCATCCCCCGTCGATCATCTCGCTCTCGCCCGCGCGCTCGCGCGCGAAGGCCGCAAGGCCGAAGCGTCCGAGCACTACTTCGAGATCAGGCGCAAGGACGAGCGCGCGGAGTGGCTCGTCGAGCACGCGGAGTTGCTCCTCGAGCTAGGCAACCACTACACGGCCGCGTCCCAAGCGGCGCGCGCCCTGCAGCTCGAGCCCGGCAACCCGCGCGCGCTGCGCGTGCAACGCACGATCATCGCGCTCGAGGACCAGCCGCAGCGCGCGCATTAGCGCGTCGCCGAGCGCGTCACGCGCCGCGCAACGCCATCGACAGGCCGTACGTCGGCCGCTCGTCCGCGCAGAACACCGAGTGCATCGCCGTGCGGCGATGGCCGTGGTTCGGCAGCAAGATCGCATCGCCGGCGCCGAGCACCCACGCGTGCCCGGCGTCGGCGAGCAAGCCGGTCATCTCGGGATCGTTCACGACGCCCGCGAGCCGGCCGCAACCCGGCGCGGCGAGCTCGTCCCCGAGCTCCTCGTCCGGCCAGTCCGAGCCCTCGCCCTCGAGCTCGCGCACCCGCGCGGCGAGGTCGGCGCTCGACAGCGCGAGCCACGCGGTACGCCCCGCGAGCTGGACGTAGAGCACGCCGAGCTGGCGCCGCTCGTGCGGCTGGTCGAACGCGTCGTGGTGGAACAGCGCTCCGCCCTGCGGCGCGTTCCAGTACGCGATGTGCTGCGTGAACAGGAGCGGCCGCCCCGCGAGCCGTGCCGCGAACGCGCCGATCGGCGCCGCGGGCACGACCTCGTCCGCGCCCGGCAGGACGGCGCGGGCGAGCGCGGCGACGCGCGCGTGGCTGCGCTCGTCGGTCGACGCATCGTCGTCGATCTCGCGGCCGAAGGCGACGCGCACGCGCAGCGACGCATCGGCGGGAAACGTCGACAGGCGCGCGGACTTGAGCCACAGGCTCGCCGCGTGCGGCCCGTCGTCGACGAGCACGCGCTCGACGTCGCGCTCGGGGTCGGCGAGCGATGCCTCGCGCGGCGCGACGCGCAGCCCGGCCGGGAGCTCGAGCTCCGCGAGCCACGCGCGCAGCCCGCCGGGACGCCGCAGGCGCTCGTAGAGCGCGAGCCGGGCGTCGCAACGCCGAGCGCGCTGCTCGAGCGCGCCGTGCGCGCGCAACGCCCCGGGTCTCACGATGCGGGGTCGCACGATGCCGGGTCGCACGATCGGCCGCGCCGCCGCCCAGCGCGCGGCGAACGAGTCGCCGCGCTCGTCGTGCGGCGCGAGCACCGCCCAGGCGCCGTGGTCGACGCCGCGGCGCGCGAGGCGCACGCGCTCGACCGCCCGCGCGTCGATCGCGCGCAGGAACGCGGGCTCGTCGTCGTCGCGGTACGAGATCACCGGCGCGGCCCCGACGCAGCGATCGCGGTCGGGCGCGCCGAAGATGTCGGCGAACAGGTCCGTGCTCACGGCGGCGAGGATATCCTCCGCCGCGGATGGAGCCGTACGAGACGACCGCGCCGCAGGAGCCGGCGCGAAAGAAGTCGCGCTGGCCGCTCGTCGCGGCGGTCGGAGGCTGCGTCGTCGTGAGCCTCCTGATCGTCGCGCTCGTCGCCGGCGGCGCGTACTGGTACGTCTCGAACGTCGAGGAGATCCCCGTGACGCAGGCGGACCGCGAGGCGATGTTCGACGTCGCCGACGTCGCCGCCGCGTGGGACGTCGTCGTCGACCTCGATGCCGCGGTCACGACGTACACGAAACGGCGTTACCCCGACGGCACGCTCTGGCTCGAGTTCGTCGGCGAGCACGAGAACGACACCGAGTACGTCTGGGTCTACAGCAGCCTGGACGTCGAGAGCACGTCGGCGGACGCGGCGGCGCTCTACCACATGACGGCGCTCGAGCCGAGCGACTTCGAGACCGAGCGGGACGAGGGCTTCAACTGGGGCGATCGCTCGCGCTTTCGCCATCTGCTCGACGACGACGGCGCGCGCGTCGGCTGGTCTTTGCTCGCCAAGCGCGGCAAGAAGGTGATCGAGATCACCGTCACGGGGCTCGTGTTCGATCCGGACGACGACCCGCTCGAATTCGTCGAGCCGTTCCTCGAGCGCATGGCGGCGTACGAGCCGACCGCCGAGTGAGCTTCGAGCCGCCGCCTCAACGCGCCGGCCGCGCGATCGCGATCGACGCGTTCTCCGCGGTCAGCCACTGCGTCGCCAGCGCGCCGAGCCGCCCCGGGCGCGTGCGCCACAGGACGTCGCGGCCGCGGCGCCAGTCCTCGAGCGCGTCCTCGTCGCGCGCGAGGCGCGAGAGGACGTCGATCCAGTACTCGTCGTCGTGCGCCTCGAGCACGGGGTTGCGCAGCCGCTCGAGCTCGTCCCGCCCGATGCCGTCGCGCGCGAGCGTCTCGCCGACCTCGAGGCACAGCGCGACGACCCGCTCGGCGAGCTCGGGGGCGCACGCCACGGTGACGTGCAGCATGCCGACGCCCTCGAACACCTCGCTCGACGACGAGCCCACGTGCGGCGCGTACACGAGGCCGAGCTCCTCGCGCAGCCGCGAGCGGATGCGATCCTCGAGCACCGCTTCGAGCAGCTTCGCGCGGTAGCGGCGCAGCGGCTCGAGCCCGTCGTCGGTCGGGTACACGACGCGGATCAGGGCGTTCGTCGCGTCGGGCACCTCGTACTCGCAGCGCAGGCCCGGGCGCGGCGGCGGGATCTCGCCGAGCGTGCTCGCCGCGCGCGGCCAACGCTGCGGGAGAGCGCCGAACGTGCGCGCCGCGACCGCGATCGTCTCCTCGACGTCGACGCCGCCCCAGATCACGACCTCGAGCGGCGCTCCGCGTAGCTGCGGATCGAGCCACGCGCGCAGCGCGTCGAGCTCGAGCTCGTCCATCTCCTGCGGCGCAGGCGTGCTGTGCGGATGTCCGAGCTCCTCGCCGAAGCGGACCGAGAGCACGCGCTGCGGATCGCGCATCATCGCGTCCCACGTGCCGCCGTAGGTCGCCCGCGTCTCGTCGAACGTCTCGGCGCGCCAGGCGAGGTCCGTGAGGTGCGCGCAGATCAGCTCGCACTGCAAGAGGAGCTCGCCGCGCGTCGTGTTGCCGCCGAGCCGGAACGAGTCGTGCTCGACCGAGAAACGCAGGGTGACGTCGCGGCCCGCGATCGCGCGCTGCCACGCCTCGCGGCCCTGCTCGCCGATTCCGAACGACGTGAAGAGCCACTCGGCGACCCAGCCCAGGAACCACGCCTTCGCGGGCAGCGTGCGGTAGCCGCCGGCGACGATCGCGCGCACCTCGACGCGCGCCGGGCTCTGCGGCCGCACGTGCACGCGCACGCCGTTCGCGAAGTCGACCGTCGTCAGCGCCCACGCGACGTCGTCCTCGCGCCGCACGACGTGACCGGCCCTGTCGGGAGCGGACGCGTACGCGAACGCGCGCACCGCCGGCGCGGCACGGCGCTCGACCGCCGCCGAGGCGCTCGCCTCGTACGCGCGCCACAGCGCCTCGTCCGGCTGCGCGCCGAGATCGGTCGGCCCGACGCACGCGAGCCGCAGCGTGGCGCCCTCCCAGGCGAGCGCGAGCGCGGCCTGCGCTTCCTCGGCGGTCACCGCCGCGATGCGCGGCCCGAGCGCGTCGCGCAGAGCCGCGGGCGCGTGGTCGGTCTGGTGGCCGCCGGCCGCGGCGAGCAGCCAGCGCGCCTTCGATTCGCTGCGCCGCGTCGCGTCGTGCTCGACCTGCTGGCGCAGCTCGAGGAGCAGCAGGTCGCGCGCCCGCGCGACCTCGCTCTCGTCGAAGCCGAAGCGCAGCGCGCGGCGCAGCTCCTGCTCCACCTCGGCGAGCGCCTCGCGCCAAAGGCCCGGCGCCGCGCGCACGGTGAGCTCGAGGCCCGCGAGCGGGAGCGCCGGGCCCGGCTCGAGGCGCGCGAGCGACGCGGAGCGCACGGACGGAGCGGTCTCGGCGAGCGCCGACATCCGCTCGTCGACGATCTTGCGCGCGACCGCGAGCGGCTGGAGCGCGCGCAGCTCGTCCAGGTCGCGGGGACGGTAGCGCGCGGCCGCGACCGACTGCAGGCGGAGCACGTCGTCGTGCAGGCGCGGGTCGGACCAGACGAGCGTGCGCGGGCTCAGGCTCGGCTCGCCGAGCTCCGGCACGGGCGGCGCCGGCGCGTCGGCGCCGAGCCGGCCGAAGACGTCGCGCAGCAGGCGCACGGCGCCGCGGGGCAGGTCGCCGACGACGACGACCGTGAGGTTCTGCGGCACGTACCAGCGCGCGTGGAAGGCGACGAGGGCCTCGGCGTCGAAGCGCGCGCGCTCGCTCGCGACGCCGAGCGGGTCGCGCTCGGCCATGCGCGTGCCCGCGACCATCCAGCTCCAGAGCGCGAGCTGCGCACGCTGCTCCGCCGCGTCGCGCTCGCGCTCCTCCGCGTCGACGACGCCGCGCTCGAGCGCGACCGCGTCCGGCTCGAAGCGCATGCCCGCCGCGTAGTCGCGCAGCACCTCGAGCGCCTGGCGCAGGAGCCGCTCGTCGTTGCGGGGCAGCGCGAGGACGTACGTCGTGTCGGCGTAGCTCGTGAAGCCGTTCAGGTGGCGCCCGAACCCCAGGCCGTTCTGCTGGGCCCAGTCGATCAGCGCGCCGTCGCGGTAGCGGGCCGTGCCGCGCAGGCCCATGTGCTCGACGAAGTGCGCCATGCCGCGCTCGCCCTCGCGCTCGACGGCGCTCCCCGCGGCGACGTGCAGCCACACGTCGACGTGCTCGGCCGGGTCGTCGAAGGCGCGCACCGCGTAGCGGACGCCGTTGTCGAGCGCGCCGAAGCGCACGTCCGGGTGCGGCGGGAGCCCGGCGACCTCGTGCGGCCAGGGCCGCGGCTCGACCGCCTGGGCGGCAGCGGGTCCGAGCGCGACGAACGGCGCCGCGACGAGCAGCGAAGCCAGCATGGAGATGAGGATAGGCGCGCGGGACGGAACGGTTGCGCGCGGAACGGGGTGACTGCGCGGCGGGCGCGGGTATCGTGGTGGCCCATGCGCTCCGTGATCCCCGTCCTCGTGGCGTCGGCGCTCGCGCTCGCGCCGGCGCAGGATCCCGTTCCCGCCCCGGCTCCCGCTCCCGCCCCGGCTCCCGAGGCGCCGGTTCCCGACGCGCCGGCGCCCTCGCGCGACGAGTCCTCCGAGCTCTTCCACGAGGCGCTCGAGCTCCAGCGGCGCGGCCGCTGGGAGTCGGCCAAGCGCAAGCTCGAGAAGCTGATGGAGGACTTCCCCTCGTCGGTGCACTTCCAGGCCGCGCTCGAGCGCGGCGGCGACAACGCGTTCCTCGGGTGCACGCCGGTATCGAAGAGCGGGCCGTCCGAGCGGCGCATCGACGTCGCGGTGATGGGCGACGGCTTCACCGTCGACGGCGGCGACCAGGACCTGCAGGAGGAGTGGGCCGAGCTGTGCCTCGAGGTCCTCTTCAACGAGGACGTGTTCGACGCGTACCGCTCGTACTTCAACTTCTGGTTCGTGCGGCTCGCGTCGCTCGAGGAGGGCGTCGATCCGTTCCTGAGCGAGGAGGAGAAGCAGAAGATCGAGGAGCGCAACAAGAAGCGCCGCAAGGAGAAGAAGGTCGACTTCTCGACCGCGCTCGACTGCAAGTCGGCGCCCGGAGGCCAGGTCTACGCGAACCGCTCGCTCGTCTACAAGTGGCTCGGGATCGCGGACGGGGACGCGCCCGGGTGCGCGAGCGACGGGCTCGCGATCGCGTTCGCGCGGTTCGGACGGCTCGGCATGGGCGGCAGCGGCGTCGCGAACGTCGGCCGGCCCGACAAGTCGATCACGGTGCACGAGTTCGGTCACGCGTTCGCCGGCCTGCTCGACGAGTACGTCGCGCAGGAGGGACCGCCGAGCGAGCCGATCGACGCGCCGAACGCCGCGACGACCGAGGATCCCGAGCTCGTGCCGTGGGCGCACTTCCTGCGCGCGAAGGTGCGCGGCGTCGACGTCCACGAGGGCGGCGCGACGTACCGCAAGGGCGTCTGGCGGCCTGCGAACGGCTGCGCGATGAACTCCGCGGGCAACGAGTCGTTCTGTCCGGTGTGCCGCGAGGCGGCGGTGCTGGCGATCTACCGCTACGTCGACCCGATCGACGCGTGGGGGCCGGATCCCGCGACGCCGCTCGCGATCGTCGAGGGGAGCGAGCGCGAGCTCTTCGTCGTGCCGATGCAGCCGAAGCACGACCTCGACGTGACGTGGTTCGTCGAGGAGCACGTCGAGCTGGCGCCCGTCGAGCCGCGCGATCCGTACGCCGACGCGCTCGACGCGACGCCCGAGTCGCGCTACCGCAACCCGTTCTTCGGCGGCCGCTACACCGGCGGCACGCGCCACCGCTCGAAGCGCGACGCGTACGACGAGCCGCCCGCGGGCGAGCGCAGCCGCGCGGCCCAGCGCGAGCGCGGGAAGCGCGACGAGCCCGATCGCTGGACGTTCCCGCTCGACCGACTCGACCCGGGCACGTACCGCATCACGGCGCGCGTCGCCGACCCGATCGAGTGGGTGCTCAAGGACGAGCAGCACCTGCTCGAGGAGCGGCGCACCTGGACGGTGAGCGTGACGCCGAAGGACGCGGCGGAAGGGCGGTGAGCGCGCGTCTTCGCGCGTGCGCGACCGCTGCGCTCGCCTTCGCGCTCGCCGCGTGCGCCGCGCTCGCCGCGTGCGCGCCCGCCGCGGCCCAGGATCCTCCGGCGCCCGCGCGCGACCGCTACGGCGATCCGCTGCCCGCCGGCGCGATCGCGCGGCTGGGCTCGCTGCGCCGCTTGCACGGAGACGACGTCGTGTTCACGACGTTCTCGCTCGACGGGCTCGCCCTGCTGTCGGTGAGCGCGGACCGCACCGCGCGCCGCTGGGACGTCGCGAGCGGGCGCGAGCTCGCGCGCGTCGACCTGGGCGGCGCGAGGCCGGTCTCGGCGGGCGCGTCGTCGACAGGGCTGTTCGTCTCCGTCGGCACGCAGGCGCCGGCGACCGCGGTGTGGGACCTCGCGAGCTCCACGAGCTCCGCGAAGCTCGTGGAGTGGAGCGGCCGGGGCCCGCTCGCGCGGATCGCCCCCGCAGGCGCGCGCGTCGCGGTCGGCGACGGAGCGCGCGCGGTCGAGATCGTCGAGCGCGCGAGCGGCGCGACGCAGCGCGCGTACGAGGCACCGCACGTCGTGCGCCGCCTGCGCTGGTCGGGCGACGGGGCAGCGCTCGCCGCAGCGTGCGTGAACCGCAACAAGCAGCTACGCCGCGGCGGCACCGAGAGCCAGCCGGACGGCGCGGTCGTCGTGTGGCGGCCGGCGGACGAGAGCGAGCCGCGCGTGATCGAGCTGTGGGGCGCGGCGCCGCTCGACGTCGCGTTCGGCGCGGGCGCGCTCTTCGTCGCCGACTCGACGGGCAACGTGACGCGCTACGACGCGGGCGCGGGCGCGCCGGCGGCGACGTACGCGGGCGGCGGCGTCGAGTGCGGCGCGGTCGCGGTCGCGCCCGACGGCCGGCGCGTCGCGGCGGGCGACCGCACGGGCGCGGTGCGCGTGTGGGACGTCGGGGCGGGCGAGCCGCTGCTCACGCTCTCGGCCGGCCGCTTCCCGGTCGCGTGGCTCGCGTTCGCGCCGGACGGGACCAAGCTCGCCGCCGCGGCGGGACCCGCGCTCGCGACGTTCGAGCTCCCGAGCGGACGGGAGCTCGTGCCGCTGCCGCGCCATCTCGGGGCGGTCTCTGCGCTCGCGCTGTCGCCCGACGGCGCGCGCGTCGCGACGGGCTCGATCGACGGCTCGGTCCGCCTCTGGAGCGCGGCCGACGGCGCGCACGTGCGCGCGATCGAGGCGCACCGCGGGCAGGTGTACGCGCTGCGCTGGTCGCCGGACGGCGCGCTCCTCGCGTCCGCCGGCGTCGACGGCGTCGCGCGCCTGTGGGATCCGAGGAGCGGCGCGCTCGTCCGGGCGCTCGAGGGGCACACGGCCGCGGTGACCGATCTCGACTTCGCGCCCGACGGCGAGACGCTCGTCACCGCGTCGGCGGACCGCACGGTGCGCGTGCACCGCGTCGCGGACGGCGAGCTCGTGCGCGCGCACGAGGGGCTGAGCGGGCTCATGCTCTTCGCGCGCTTCGCGCCGCGCGGCGGGCCGCTGTTCGTCGCGGGCGGCGACGTGCGCGCGTTCGACCCGGCGACGGGGGCGGAGCTGTGGCGCTCGGGCGGCCTGGGGAGCATGGTCACGGCGCTCGCGGCGTCCCAGGACGCGCTCGCCGTCGGGCTCGCCAGCGCGGCGGTGCGCGTGCTCGCGCCCCAGGACGGGGCGACGCGGCACACGCTGCTCGACCATCGCGGGCGCGTCGGCGCGCTCGCGTTCGGCCGCGACGGCGTGCTGGCGGCGGCGGGCACGAGCGAGCGCGGCGCGCGGCTGTGGGACGCGCGCACGGGGCGCGCGCTCGGCTCGCTCGGCGACCACGGACGCGAGGTGCTGTGCGTCGCGTTCGACGCGGCGGGCGCGCGCGCCGCGACGGGAGCGGTCGACGGCTCGGCGCTCGTCTGGGCGCCGCGTTGACACGCGACTGACCCGATCGTTACCGGCGCGCCCGTCACCCGGCCCGTCGCCCCGCGGTAGCTCTCCTCGGCCGACCGCCTCCCGACGACGCTCCACGCGCTCGTCACCGGCCACCGGGGGGCGGTGAGCGTTCGTGGAAGGAGGAGCCGATGGCTCCGCGACGTCGAGGGATCACGGGTCCGATCGCCGGGCTCGCGTGCGTTGCGTTCGGCGCCGTGTCCGGCGCGCAGTTCGACGACCGCTGGCTCGAGCTGGCCGACGCCACCGCGACGCGGCTGGGGCTGGCGGCGAGCGAGGTCTCGAACGGGGACAACGAGGTCGACTTCGCTTGGGGCGACCTCGACCGCGACGGGTGGACGGATCTCGTCGTCGCGCGCAAGCAGCCGTTCACGACCGCCGGGCGCAGGACGAACCTGCTCCTGATGAACGAGAGCGGCGTGCTCGTCGACCGCACGGCGCAGTACGCGTCCGCGTCCGACGTCGACGGCGACCAGGGGTTCCTGACGCCGACGAACGACCGCGACGTCGCCCTGGTCGACGTGAACGGCGATGGGCTGCTCGACGTCGTGACGGCGCCGACGCTCAGCGACGGCGCGCCGAAGGAGATCGGTCACCCGCGGATCTACGTCAACCTCGGCTTCGACGCGAACGACGCGTGGCGCGGGCTGCGCTTCGAGGCCGCGCGCACGCCGCAGCTCTTCCACTTCACCAACGGCTCGATGCAGAACCCGCGGTTCTGCGCGGTCGCGGCCGGCGACGTGACCGGCGACGGCCACCCGGACCTGTACTTCGTCGACTACGACTTCGGGCCGGGATCGAGCGCGTCGAACGACCTGAACGACCGCCTGCTCGTCAACGACGGCAACGGGTACTTCGCCGACGAGAGCCAACTGCGCATGACGAGCCAGATGCTGCAATCGGCGTTCGGCACCGCCGCGTCGATCGTCGACCTGAACCTCGACGGTCGCGCGGACATCGTGCGGAGCACCGCTCTGGGGCCGACGTACGTGACCGCGAGCCTGAACGATCCGAGCAACGTCGGCACCTTCAACTACTTCGACGCGTTCAATCAGTCGTCGAACTATCACGTCTCGACCGGCGACCTCAACAACGACGGACGGCCGGACGCGGTCGTGAGCGACGACGGCAACGACCGCATCCGCTACAACCTGTCGAACGACCCGCTCGGCATCCCCGTGTGGGGGCCGGCGCGGACGTTCGACTTCCTGTCCGGCAACGACGACAGCCTCGCGAGCAACAACCTCGTCGCCGACCTCGACGGCGACGGCTGGAAGGACGTCGTGATCTGCGACGTCGACGTCGACTTCTCGGGCTGTTTCCGGCGCGTGCACGTCTACCACAACCGCGGCGGAGCGATCGGCGCCGAGCTCGTGCCGCGCGAGGAGCGCCAAGCGCCCGGCGCGGGCTGGATCGGCGCGGTCGGACTGACCGTGGACGACCTGACCGGCGGCCACGACGTCGCGGTGTTCGACCTCGACAACGACGGCGACATGGACGTGGTGCTCGGGCGGTGCGCCGGCACGTTCGTGTGGGAGAACGTGAGCGAGGTGTGCCAGCCGGTGATCGGCTTCGGCGGGCCGGGCGACGCGCGGCTGCGCGTGTGCGGCGACGCGCTCGGCGCGGGCGGCTCCGCGACGGCGACCGTGCTCGCCGAAGGACTGCCGAACGCGCCCGTGTTCCTCGCCGCGAGCCTCGCGTCCAATCCCACGCCGCTCCTGGGCGGCACCGTGGTGCCGTTCCCGCCGGCGGTGCTGCTGACGCTCACGACCGATGCGATCGGCGTGGCCCAGCTCCCCGGCATCCCCGGCGGGGCCGGCCCCGCCGAGCTGTTCGTGCAGGCGGCGGTCTTCGACCCGAGCCTGCCGAAGCTGCTCGCGTTCACGAACGCGGTGCGCGTCGAGCTGCTGCCCTGAGCTGGCCCCCTGACCTGGCCAGGGCCAGCCCAGGCCGGAATCGCCACCAGCGGGCCCTGGGAGCCGCCTACACAGCTTCGACACCCGGACCTTACAGTTCGTCTCGGGGGTGTCTCGAGGCGGACTGTGACGTTCCGGTGTCCAGCGGGTAGGCTCGTCGTTCGGATGCCGCTCGTTCCGCGCGCTCCTCCCCCGCGTGGAACACCGGCCCAGTGGCAGCCGTCCCCTTCTTGGAAAGAAGGGAACAAATGATGACTCTTCGGCAGCTACCTCTCCGGCAGCTCTTCGGCGCCGCCGCCCTTCTCGCCTGGAGCGCCCCCGCGGTCCTGGCCAGCGATCTCGACGTTTCGGTCGAGAGCAGCGGCCAGAACCTCGTCGTCGTCGCACCCGGCTCGCCGGTGCCGTACCAGGTCGTCGGTGAGCTCACCGACGGCGCGAACGAGGGGCTGGCGATGTTCCGGCTCGACCTCGCGTTCGACGGCGGTCCGCTCGCGCAGGCGGCGACGCCGACGACGAGCCCGATGGACGAGTTCGCCGCGCCCAACGGGTTCAACAACCCCGACGGCTTCGGCGGCACCATCGTGGCGGGCGCCCTCGTGCAGGTCGGGGGGATGATGAACACCATCAAGAACACGCTGCCCTCGGCCTCGCTGAAGGGCGGCGTGGTCACCGGCGTCGCGGCGAACGGGATGCCGCAGGTGCTGGCCAGCGGGAGCCTCGTCGCTCCGACCCGCGCCGGCACGTACCAGCTCGCGGCGAGCGAGGTCGGCGCGAACGTGATCCGCCAGGGCGAGACGGGCGTGCCGTTCTGGCGCGTCGAGGAAGCCGGCGTCGGGACCGTGACGAACCTGACGGTCGTCGTCGAGGCGCTGAGCGGCACGCCGGGGAGCGTGTCGATCGGGAGCGGCGGCAGCCAGGTGCTCTCGCTCGACGCGGGCGTGGCGAACCAGAGCCGCTTCTACCTGCTGCTCGGCTCGCTGTCGGGCTCGCAGCCGGGCATCGACCTCGGGCAGGGGGTCGTGCTGCCGCTGAACTTCGACGCGTATCTCGCGTGGACGCTGAACGGGCCGAACCAGCCGCCGCTCACGAGCTCGTTCGGGGTGCTCGATGCGAGCGGGCAGGCGACGACGACGTTCACGCTGCCGGCGGGGAGCAACCCGAACCTGATCGGGCTCACCGCGACGCACGCGTTCGGCCTGTTGCTGCCGATCGACTTCGTCAGCAATCCCGTGTCCGTCCAACTGGTCAATTGAGGAGGCCGACGATGCGCATCGCGATCCGACGTGCGGCGTTCGTCGCCGCCCTCGCCTCCTGCGCCGCGCCGATCGGCGCACAGGAATACCAACCGCGCATGGGCGAGCCGATCCGCGGCCTGACGCCGGCGCAGCTCGACCGCTTCACGCAGGGCGGCGTGGCGTTCAACCAGTCGCTGTCGATCGCCGAAGGCCTCGGGCCGATCTTCAACGACGACAGTTGCGGCGTGTGCCACAGCACCCCGCAGCCGGGCGGCTTCAGCACGACCTCGGTCACCCGCTTCGGCCAGAGCGGGCCGCCGTTCGACCCGCTCGTCGTCGAGGGCGGCTCCCTCCTGCAGGACACCGCGATCTCGCCGGGCTGCCAGGAGATCGTGCCCGCGTCGGCCGACGTGATCACGCTGCGCATGACGCCGCACGTGTTCGGCGCGGGCCTCGTCGAGGCGATCCCGGACGCCGATCTGATCGCGTACGTGACGAACCCGCCTCCCTCGCTCCCGCAGGCGGGCGTCGCGCACATGGTCCAGCCGCTCGAAGGCGGGCCGCAGCGCGTCGGCCGCTTCGGGTGGAAGTCGCAGGTCGCGACGCTCCTGACGTTCTCGGCGGACGCGGCGTTGAACGAGATGGGGCTGACGAACCGCCTGCTGATGGTCGAGGAGGCGCCCAACGGCGACCAAGTGGCGCTCGCGGCGTGCGACTCCGTCCCCGATCCGGAAGACGGTCCCGACCTGCAGGGCTTCGACAAGATCGACCGCTTCACCGACTTCCAGCGGTTCCTCGCGCCGCCGCCGCAGACGCCGCGCTCGGGCATGACGGGCGAGAGCGTGTTCACGAGCGTCGGCTGCGCCGACTGCCACGTGCCGTCGTTCACGACCGGCGTCGCAGCGGAAGCCGCGCTGACGGGCGTCGAGCTCAGGGCGTACTCGGACTTCCTGCTGCACGACATGGGCAGCCTCGGCGACGGCATCGTCCAGGGCGCCGGGACCGAGACGCGCATGCGCACCGCGCCGCTGTGGGGCATGTCGCAGCGTCAGACGTTCCTGCACGACGGGAGCGCGGCGGGCGGCACGTTCGAGCAGATCGTCGACATCGCGATCCTCGCGCACGAGGGCGACGCGGCCCCGGCGCGCGACGCGTACGCGGCGCTCGGCAGCGTGCAGCGCGACCAACTGCTCGCCTTCCTGGGCTCGCTCGGCCGCGCCGAGTTCGACGAGGACGACGACAACAACGTCGACGTTTTCGACTTCTTCTTCATGGGGTTCAACGGCGCTTTCACCGGCCCCGCGCCGGTGAGCGCCGTCACGCCCGACGATCCGGACGCGTACCTCGACGTCGACCAGGACGGCGACGTCGACCTGGCGGACATGCAGGTGTTCCAGCGCGCGTTCACGGGCCAAGTCTTCTGATTCGCGTTCCGATGCTCCGTTTCCCCCGACCGCTTCCAGACCCTGACCGCTTCCAGAGAGGATGAGCGTATGACTCCGCAACGATTCTTCAGCACGCCGCTCGCTGCGGCGCTGCTGTGCGGGATGCTCTCCGTGCCCGCGTCGGCCCAGTTCGACAATCAGTGGCTCGAGTACTTCAACGCCACCTCGGCCCGCCTCGGCCCGGCGGCGACCGAGGTCTCGAACAACAACATCGAGGTCGACTTCGCCTGGGACGACCTCGACCAGGACGGCTGGGTCGACCTCGTCGTCGTCCGCAAGCAGCCGTTCACGAGCACGGGCAAGCGGACGAACATGCTCTTGATGAACGAGAACGGGGTTCTCGTCGACCGCACCGCGGTCTACGCGTCCGACTCGGACGAGCCGGGGGACCAGGGCTTCCTCACGCCGACCAACGACCGCGACGTCGTCATCGTGGACGTGGACAACGACGGTCTGCTCGACGTCGTGACCGCGACCACGCTGAGCGACGGCGATCCGAAGGCGATCGGGCACCCGCGGATCTACATGAACAAGGGCTTCGACGTGAACAACGCGTGGCTCGGGCTGCGCTTCGAAGCCGCGCGGACGCCGCAGTTCTTCCACTTCGGCAACGGCTCGATGCAGAACCCGCGGTTCTGCTCGGTCAGCGCCGGCGACGTGACGGGCGACGGCTTCGCCGACCTGTACTTCGGCGACTACGACTCAGGGATGAGCTCGAGTTCGTCGAACGACCTCAACGACCGGCTGCTGGTCAACGACGGCAACGGCTTCTTCGCCGACGAGAGCCAGTTGCGCATGACCGACACGATGCTCAAGTCGGCGTTCGGCACGGCGGTCGAGATCATCGACATGAACCTCGACGGCCTCAACGACATCGTCAAGGACACCGCGCTCAACTCGCCGACCTACGTGTCGGTCAGCCTGAACGACCCGAGCAACGTCGGCTTCTTCAACCTCTTCGACGCGTTCAACACCTCGGCGAACTACCACGTCGACGCGGGCGACCTCAACAACGACGGCCGGCCCGACGTCGTCATCAGCGACGACGGCAGCGACCGCGTCCGCTACAACCTGTCGAACAACGTGCTCGGCATCCCGCAGTGGGGGCCGGCGCGCCAGTTCCAGTTCCTCTCCGGCGGCGACGACGGCTTCGGGAGCAACAACCTGATCGTCGACCTCGATGGCGACGGGTGGAACGACATCATCATCTGCGACGTCGACGTCGACATCGGCGGCTGCGGCCGCCGGGTGCACATCTACCACAACCCCGGCGGCGCGGTCGGCTCGGAGATCGTGCTGCTCGAGGAGCGTCAGACGTCGGGCGCGGGCTGGATCGGTGCGGTCGGCCTGACGCAGGGCGATCTGACCGGCGGCCACGACGTCGCGATCTTCGATATCGACAACGACGGCGACATGGACATGGTCCTCGGGCGCTGCTCCGGCACGTTCGTGTGGGAGAACGACAGCGAAGTCTGCCAGCCGAACCTCGGCTTCGGCGGCCCCGGTTCGACGCGGCTGCGCGTGTGCGGCGACGAGCTCGCCACCGGCGGCACGGCCGAGGCGATCGTGTACAACGGTCCGCCGAACACGCCCGTCCTGCTCGTCGCCGGCCTCGTCAGCAGCCCGACGCCGCTCCTGGGCGGCATGATCGTCCCGGTCCCGCCGACGTACCTGTTCCCGCTCGCGACCGACGTGAGCGGGACGGCGACGCTGCCCGGCATCCCCGGCGGCAACGGTCCCGCGAGCCTGTTCGTGCAGGCCGCCGCGTTCGACCCGAGCCTGCCCGACCAGTTCGCGATCACCAACGCGATCCAGATCGACTTCCTCCCGTAAGGGAGCACGACACGCGGTCCGAACGTCCGCGCGGCGCGCCGCGCCGCTCCGCTCCACTCCGGTCCAGGCCGGAGCGGCCCGGAGCGGAGCGGCGCGCCGCCGTCGTGAGCGGCCGCCCGTTTTCTACGCTTTCGGGTCTTGCGTCCTCGTGACTCGTCGATAAGTTCGAGCGCGACCGACCGCAGCGCCCCGCGCCACCGCAGCGCGCCACGTCCTAGTCCCCCTCGTCCCCAGACGCACCCACCGATGGAAGTCCACGTCAACCGACCTCGCGGAGCCTTCGAGCTCCCGGTGAGCGTGGACGGCATGCGGTACTAGCGCGACTCTCGGTCGCCTCCGCAGGAAACGCCCGCTCGCCACCGAGCGGGTTTTTTCGTGCGCACCCTCGCCCTCGAGAAGACCCGCCCGCCCGACCAGCGGGCGTCTTGCGTTTCCGGGCGAGGGGGAGCGGAGCCGAGAGGTGAGTCGAGCACGACATCGAGCGCTGTGGGACCTGACGCGCGGTCACCGCCTGCGGTATGCGACGGCCGTCGCTGCGCAGTGGGCGTCGATCGTCTGCCTGTTCGGCGTGCCGCTCGTCTCGCGCGCCGTGGTCGATGGCGTGTTCGTCGGCGTGGTCGTCGACGGCGTGGCGGTCGACGGCGTGGCGGTCGATGGCGTGGTCGACGGGCCCGGCGAACGCACGGACGACCTCCTCGTCCGCGGCGCGGCGTGCATCGTGGTGCTCACCGCCGCCGCCGGCGCGCTGCAGTACCTGCGCGGCCGCTGGGCGGCGCTCGCGTCCGAAGCGATCGTGCGCGGGCTGCGCGAGCGGCTCTGGGTCCATCTCGGCCGTCTCCCGTGCCGCTGGCTCGGCGCCGCCGACACGGGCGACGTCGTCCAGCGCTGCACGTCCGACGTCGACACCGTACGCAACTTCCTCACGGGCCAGGTCGTCGAGATCGGCCGCATCCTGCTGCTCGTCGTGACCGTCGTGCCCGTCCTGTTCTGGCTCGATGCGCGCATGGCGCTCGTCTCGCTCGCGCTCTTCGGGCCGATCGTCGTCGTCGCGACGATCTTCTTCCGTCACGTCCAGCGGCTGTTCCTGGCGGCGGACGAGGCCGAGGGCGAGCTGACGACCGTGCTCCAGGAGAACCTGACCGGCATCCGCGTCGTGCGCGCGTTCGCCCGCGGCGACCACGAGCGCGCGAAGTTCGCCGAGCGCAACGCGCGCTTCCGCGACCTGTCCGTCGTGCTCATCCGCCGCCTGGGCGTGTACTGGGCGGGGACCGACCTCTTGTGTCTCGGCCAGATCGGCCTGACGCTGCTGTTCGGCGCCGCCGAGGTGAGCGCGGGGAGCCTGTCGATCGGCGACCTGTTCGCGTTCCTCGAGTACCAGGCGATGATCGTCTGGCCTGTGCGACAGCTCGGCCGCGTCCTGACCGAGTCGGGCAAGGCGACCGTGTCGATCGGCCGCCTGAACGAGATCCTCGACGTCGAGGAGGAGCGCGACGCGCCCGGCGCCGCGCTCGCCGCCGCCGAGCTCGAGCCGTCGGGCGCGCTCCAGGTGCGCGGCCTCACGTTCTCGTACGACGGCAAAGCGCCCGCGCTGTGCTCGCTGGACCTGTCCGTGGGCGCCGGCGAGACCGTCGCGCTGATCGGGCCGCCGGGCGCGGGCAAGTCGACGCTCGTCCAATTGCTCCTGCGGCTCTACGACTACGAGCACGGATCGATCCGGCTCGACGACCGCGAGCTGCGCGACCTGCCGCGCGAGCGCGTGCGCGCGAGCGTGGCGGCCGTGCTGCAGGAGCCGTTCCTGTACTCGCGCTCGATCGAGGCGAACCTGCGGGTCGGCCGCGCGGACGCGACGCGCGAGGAGCTCGTCGCCGCCGCGTCCGACGCGTGCGTGCACGAGTCGATCGAGGCGTTCGAGGGCGGCTACGACACGGTCGTCGGCGAGCGCGGCGTGACGCTGTCCGGCGGCCAGCGGCAGCGGATCGCGATCGCGCGGGCGCTGCTCGCCGACGCGCCGATCCTCGTGCTCGACGACGCGCTCAGCGCGGTCGACACGCGCACCGAGGCGCACATCGTCGAGGCGGTGCGCGCGCGCTCGGGCCGGCGCACGACGCTGATCGTCGCGCACCGGCTCTCGTCGATCCTGCACGCGGACCGGATCTTCGTGCTGGCCGGCGGCCGCGTCGTGCAGAGCGGGACGCACGACGAGCTGGCGCGAGCCGACGGGGCGTACCGGCGGCTGTGGATGGTGCAGAGCGAGCTCGAGAGCGAGCTCGACGAGGATCTTTGCGCCGCGGGAGCGGAAGGAGGGACGCCATGAGCCCGGACGGAGACTTCGAAGGCGAGCCGCGCGCGGCGCGGGTCGACCCGCGCCTGTGGAAGCGCCTCCTCGGCTATGCCAAGCCCTACCGGCGCCAGCTCGTGCGCTTCGTCGGGTGCGCGCTGCTGGTGGCGGCGTGCGACGCGTCGTTCCCGCTCGTCACGCGCGCGGTCGTCGACCACGTCGCGGCGGGCGGCGGTCCGGACGGGCTGGTCCGGTACGCGCTGGCGTTCGCCGGTCTCGTCGTCGTGTTGGTGAGCTCGATCCTCGGCTTCGTCTCCGCAGGCGGCCACCTGCGTACGGCGATCGGCTACGACATCCGCCGCGACGGGTTCGACAACCTGCAGCGGCTCCCGTTCGCGTACTTCGACCGCCGCCCGGTCGGCTGGCTGATGGCGCGCATGACGTCGGACTGCGAGCGGCTGGCGAACGTGCTCGTCTGGGGCCTGCTCGACCTCACGTGGGGCGTCGCCGTGATGGCGTCGATCTCGGTGGTGCTCCTCGCGCTCGACGCACGGCTCGCGCTCGTCGTCCTGTCGGTCGTCCCGCTGCTCGCCGTCGTCAGCGTCCTGTTCCAGCGCAAGATCCTCGCGAGCAGCCGCATCGTGCGGCGGACGAGCTCGCGGCTGACCGCCGCGTACAACGAGGGCTTGGCCGCGGTCGTGACGAGCAAGGCGTTCGTGCGCGAGCGGGAGAACGCGCGCGAGTTCGGCGCGCTCGCGGCCGAGATGGAGGCGGCGACCGTGCGCAACCACTTGCAGAGCGCGCTCTACCTGCCGCTCGTGCTGATGCTCGCCGGCGTCGCCACCGCGGCGGCGGTCGGCGTCGGCGGCGGCGAGATCGCGGCGGGCGCGCTCACGCTCGGGACGCTCGTCGCGTTCCTCGCGTACGCGCGCACGCTCTTCGAGCCGGTGCAGGAGCTCGCGGCGCGCTACGCCGAGCTGCAGATGGCACAGGCGGCGGCCGAGCGCATCGTCGGGCTGATCGACGAGGTGCCGGCGATCGCCGACCGCCCGAGCGTGCGCGCGCGCATCGCCGATCACATCGCCGCGCCCATGGTGCGGACCGGCGACGGGCTCGCCGCGGACGGGCTCCCCGACCGCGTCGAGCGGATCGCGTTCCGCGGCGTGGGCTTCGCGTACGCGGGCGGCAAGAGCGTCCTCGAGGGCTTCGACCTCGATGTGCGCGCGGGCGAGACGATCGCGCTGGTCGGACCGACCGGCGGCGGCAAGAGCACGATCGTCAGCTTGCTCTGCCGCTTCTACGAGCCGACGGCGGGCGCGATCGAGATCGACGGCGTCGACTACCGCGAGCGCAGCCTCGCCTGGTGGCAGGCGCAGCTCGGAGTCGTGCTCCAGGCGCCGCACCTGTTCGGCGGGACGATCGAGGAGAACGTGCGTTACGGCCGCTTGGACGCGACGCGCGCCGAGGTCGAGGCGGCGGCGCGAGTCGTCGGCGCGGACGCGCTCGTCGCGTCGTTGCCGGACGGCTGGGACACGAAGGTGGGCGAGGGCGGCGCGCGCCTCTCGACGGGCCAGAAGCAGCTCGTGGCGTTCGCGCGCGCGGTGCTCGCCGACCCGCGGGTCCTCGTCATGGACGAGGCGACGTCGTCGATCGACACCGAGACGGAGCGGCGCATCCAGAGCGGCCTCGAGCGCGTGCTCGCGGGGCGTACGAGCTTCGTCATCGCGCACCGTCTCTCGACGATCCGCAAGGCCGACCGGATCCTCGTGATCGACGGCGGGCGCATCGTCGAGCAGGGCGACCACGCGACGCTGCTCGCGCTCCGCGGCCGCTACCACGAGCTCGTCACGCGCCAGAGCGTGCGCGCCGCGGCGCGCCGGCAGGATAGTTGGGACGAGGGCGCCGCGGCGTCCGCGACGCCGTGAGCCATGCGAGGCCGCCGTGTACCTACGCTTCGTCACGACGCGGCGGGATCCGTGGACGCGCCAGCTCCAGGGTATCTTGACCGCCTGCTACGACCTGCGCGAGGAGGGCGAGCTCGACCGCCACGCCCGCGCGGAGCTCGACGAGCTCCTGTCGTGGTACGAGCGCAATCTGACGGTGCCCTACGCGTGGGTCTTTCGGGAGCCGGCGATCGCCTGGTTCCGCGCCGACGCGGGCGAGCCGCTCCAGAGCGTCTGGTGGGCGGTCTCGTTCCTGCGCCGCCACGGGCTCGCCGTCGAGCGGCTGCGCACCGCCAAGCCCGGCCGCGTGCTCTACAGCGACCGCCACCAGGTCGTCGCGGTCCCGTGGCGCGACACGTTCCGCTCGTGAGCGCGTTGCTACGCTCTGCGGCGCCATGCCCGAGCTCCCCGACGTGACGGTCTACGTCGACGCGCTGCGGCGGCACGTCGTGGGAGACGTGCTGGAGCGCGTGCGGCTCGCGAGCCCGTTCCTGTTGCGCAGCGTCGCGCCGCCTCTCTCGGACTTCGAGGGGCGCGTCGTGACGGGCGCACGGCGGATCGGCAAGCGTGTCGTGCTCGCGTTCGAGGGCGAGCTGTTCCTCGTGATGCACTTGATGATCGCGGGACGGCTGCGGTGGCGCGCGAAGGGCGCGGCGCTCCCCGGCCGGCGCGGCCTGGCGGCGTTCGACTTCGCGCGCGGGACGGTGCTCTTCACCGAGGAGGGGACGAAGAGGCGCGCGCGGCTGCACGCGGTGCACGGCGAGAGCGGGCTCGCCGAGCACGATCCGGGCGGGCTCGACGTCTTCGGCGCGAGCGCCGAGCAGTTCGCCGAGCGGCTGCGGCGCGACAACCACACGCTCAAGCGCGCGCTCACCGATCCGCGCATCCTCGACGGCATCGGCAACGCGTACTCCGACGAGATCCTGCACCGCGCGCGGCTCTCGCCGCTGCGGTTGACGTCGAAGCTCGCGGACGAGGAGCTCGCGCGGCTCCTCGCGGCCGCGCGGAGCGTGCTCACGCAATGGACGGAGCGGCTGCGCGCCGACGTCGGGGAGGGCTTTCCCGAGAAGGTCACGGCGTTCCGCGAGGGGATGGCGGTCCACGGCCGCTATCGCCAGCCGTGTCCCGACTGCGGCGCCCCGGTCCAGCGCATCGCGTACCGCGACAACGAGACGAACTACTGCGCGCGCTGCCAGACCGAGGGACGGCTGCTCGCCGACCGCGCGCTCTCGCGCCTGCTCAAGCAGGACTGGCCGAAGACGATCGACGAGCTGGAGCGCTGAGCGCGGCCGGCGTCAGCCGCCGAGCAGCCAATCGAGCTCCTCGCGCAGCGCGTCGGCGTCCGTCACCGTCTCGGCGACGAGGTCGCGCAGCGTCGCGCGATAGCGGCGCTTGGCGTGCTGCAGGTAGTTGGACACGTCCACGCGGCCGATGCCGTAGCGCGCGGCGACGGCGGCGTAGTCGAGCTCCTCGCTCGCGTCGAGGAAGTAGTCGCGGAAGACCTGGAAGTACGTCGGCCGGCCTTCGGCGGTGTAGCGCTCCTCGAGCGCGTCGACGGCACGCGCGAGCAGGTCGCGGCGCCATGCCTGGTCGAGCACGGCCCCGGGCTCGGGCTCGCGCTCGGTCGCGAGCGAGCGGCGCAGCTCCTCGGCCTCTTCGGCGTCGAGCGCGCGCAGCGCGAGCCCGCCGCCGCGCTTGAGCCGGCGCTGCTTGCGCGCGTCGTCGGCGAGGAAGTGCTCGAGCGCGACCTTGACGAACGCGCGGAAGCGGCCGCGCGCAGGATCGGCGCGCTCGACGAAGCCGCTCTCGAGCATCCACGCGAAGAAGTCCTGCGTCAGATCCTTCGCGTCCTCGTTCGTCTTCGCCCAGCGCGTGCGCACGTACGCGTAGACCGGCTTCCAGTAGCTCGACGCGACCGCCTCGAACGACGCGCGCTGCTCGGTCGTGCCGGCGCGCGCGCTCTCGAGCACGCGCGACCAGCACGTGCTCGGGAACGCGCGGTCGCCGCGGGCGAGACTCGTGTCGGCGCCGACGGGAACGCGGGTCATGCGCTCATCGTACTGCGGAGCCGGCGACGCGCACCGTGCGGCCGCCGACCTCGAGGACGACCTCGCCGGTGCGCGCGAGGACCGGACCGAGCCACGGGTGCGCGTCGAGCAGCGCGAAGTAGACGTCGGAGAACAGCTCGATCTCCTCGTCCACCTGCGTCGCGTCGAGGTCCGCCTCGCTCCAGACTCCGTCGCGCACGAAGAACGTCTTGCCGCGGACGGACTGGACGCCGCCGATGGTGACCAGCTCGCCGCTCTCGTCGTAGTAGCGGTTGTCGACCTCGGCGCGCGCGACGCGCTGGCGGCGCTTGCTGTTGGCGGCCCCCGAGACCGCGGCCGGACCCGTCACCTCGTCGGCGCGCTCTTCGAGCTCGTGCAGCGCGCGGACGCGCACGTCGTCGAACGCCAGGAGATCGGTCTCCGGCGCCGCGAGGAAGCTCGTGTACTCGGTCAGGATCCCGAAGCGCGTCCCGAGGCGCACGATCTCGTCGACCAGCTCCTGCGCCTTGCCGTGCAGGCGGATCTCGTCGACGAGGAAGCCGACCTTCTTCGCGGCCCAGATGCGCGCGACGAGGTCGCGCGACCCGGTGCGCGCGTCGGCGGCGAAGTGCGCGGGGAAATGCGCGGCGAACGGCTGACCACCGCGGCGGCCCGCGATGCGCACGGCGCCGTGGCCCGACCCGCGGTAGCGACCGCTGACGAGGAGCTGGTGGCCGCCGTACAGATCGCCGGTCTCCCGCGGGAAGACGTCGTAGGTCGTGACGCCCTCGAACGCGATCGTGGCGTCGAGCACGAGCGGCGCTTGCATGCGCGCGTAGAAGCCCGGCACCTTCGCCTCGAGGCTCTCGCTCGGCAGCACGTACTCCGACAGGCCCCTGCTCTGCACGGCGAGCCGATCGAGGAGCGCGGCGTTGACGTCGAAGCCGACGCCGAAGGCGACGATGCGCACGTCGCCTTTGTTCGCCTCGCGCGCAGCGCGGCAGAGCGCGAGCTCGTCGCGCTCGCCGACCGTCGGCAGACCGTCGGTCAGGAAGACGAGCTGGGCGAGGCGCGGAGCCGCCGGGAGCTGGGCGAGCGCCTGGGCGAGCGCCTCCTCGATGTTCGTGCCGCCCTCCGCGCGGACGCCGTCGAGGAAGGCGCGCGCATCGGCGAGGTTCTGCGCCGTCGGCGGCTGCAGTTGCGCGGCGAAGAGCTCCACGCCGGTCGAGTAGGTGACGAGGTTGAAGCGGTCCTCGGGACGCAGGCGCTCGAGCATGAAGCGGAGCGCTTCGCGCGCCTGCTCGATCTTCTTGTCCTGCATGCTGCCGGAACGGTCGAGCACGAAGACGACATCCTTCGGCTCGGGCTCGATCGACTCGGTCGGAATGCCGTTGACGACGGCGAGGAAGTAACCGTCCTCGGAGGGGTCGGGCCGCTCGCTGAGCAACGTGACGTCGAGCAGGCTCTCGCTCCCGACCGGCCGCGCTTTGAAGTAGGCGAGGAAGTCGAGCGCGCAAACCGCGCTCGTCTCGTCGACGCGGAACGTCGAGCGGTAGCGGACCGGACTCGCGCCGTGCTCGCGGGTCGTGCCCTGGTCGAGCTCGTGCGTCGGCGAGTAGAGCGTCGTGATCGGGTGATCGGCGACGATCTCCCCGTCGATCGTGAGCCGGGTCGCCGCCGCGGAGCGCCGAAACGCCGTGAGCGGGAGGTGCAGCCGCATGCGGTCCGCCTCGGGCTCGACGACGCGCGTGTAGGTGATCACGACGTCGACGGAGCCGCGTGCCGGGACCGGGAAGACGCGCGCCCGGAACATCGCTTCGCCGTAGTGCTCGAGCAGCGCCGGGTCCTTCGTGCGGCGGACGATGCTCTGGTAGATGCGGCGCGCCTCGTCGGCCCCGTGGACGGTTCCCTCGAGCGTGCCGTCGGCGGTGTGGAGCGCGAGCCCGGAGACGACGCTGCCGTCGCCGAGCGGGAAGATCAGGTCGAACTCGCGCGGCCGTACGTCGGAGTTGTGGAGCGTGACGCGCTGCTCCACGCGCATCGTCGGCCCGTCGACGCGCAGGTCGACGTCGAGCGCGGTGACGTGAACGAGCTCGGGCTCGTGGCGCAGCGCGCGGTCGCCGGGCGGCTGTTGCGCGGCGGGCGCGAGGGCGAACAGGGCGAGGAACGCGGTGCGGAGCGGAAGGTGCATGGCGAGCAACGTGGCGTGGGTGCGAGGGCGGGTGATACGCAAGGAGAACGGAGCGGGGGTGCCACCTCTTGGCGCGCGGTGAAGTCACCCCCAGGTCGGGTGGGTGGGGGGTGGTGGGTGGTCGTGCGCGCGTACGCATGCGCGCGCGCGCGCGACCCCCCCCCGTGCCGTCCCCCGCGCCGCCCCGCCGCGCCACTCCCACTCCCCCTCCCGCCCCCGCTCCCCCCGCCAGGTTTCGCGAGACTTTCACCGCTCCGCGCTCGCGAGCGCCCACTGGCGGTCCGACAATGCCGCGGGGCCTCGCACCCATCCCCGCGCCTGTCGCTGCGGGGGCGGATGGCGCGCGATCGCCGCGCCGGGCGGGTCGCGGTCCGGCGGCTCATTCCCAGCGGACGGCCTCTCGATGACACCCCCCGTGCCCTCCGCCCGATGAGCATCGCCCAGGACAATCGCCGTAGCGCCGCCCAGCAGCCCGAGCCCCGCGTCGAGGTCCGCGACCCCGGCGTCGTCCAGGAGACCCGCGACTGGATCGAGTCGCTCGAGGACGTTCTGCACCTGTCGGGGCCCGAGCGCGTCCGCGAGATCCTCTTCGCGCTCCAGATCCGCGCGCAGGAGGCGGGCGTCAAGCTGCCGGTCACGTCCCGCACGCCCTACATCAACACGATCCCGCCGTCGGCGACGCCGCCGTATCCCGGCGACCGCGCGATCGAGCGGCGCATCAAGAGCCTCGCGCGCTGGAACGCGATGGCGATGGTCGTGCGCGCCAACCGCGAGAGCGCGGGCATCGGTGGCCACATCTCGACCTTCGCGTCGTCCGCGACGCTCTACGAGGTCGGGTTCAACCACTTCTTCCGCGGCAAGGACCACCCCTGCGGCGGCGACCTCGTCTACTTCCAGGGCCACGCGTCGCCCGGCATCTACGCGCGCGCCTACCTCGAGGGGCGCTTCGACGACGAGCGGCTGATCGCGTTCCGGCGCGAGCTGCATCCCAAGGGCGGGCTCTCCTCGTACCCGCACCCGTGGCTGATGCCCGACTTCTGGGAGTTCCCGACGGTCTCGATGGGCCTGGGGCCGCTCCAGGCGCTCTACCGCGCGCGCTTCATGCGCTACCTCGAGAACCGCGGGCTGAAGCCGGAGAGCGACGCGAAGGTGTGGTGCTTCATCGGCGACGGCGAGACGGACGAGCCCGAGACGCTCGGCTCGATCTCGATGGCGGCGCGCAAGAAGCTCGACAACCTGATCTTCGTCATCAACTGCAACCTGCAGCGGCTGGACGGGCCGGTGCGCGGCAACGGCAAGATCGTGCAGGAGCTCGAGGCCGTGTTCCGCGGCGTCGGCTGGAACGTGATCAAGCTCTTGTGGGGCACCGACTGGGACCCGCTGATCGCGAACGACGAGGAGGGGATCCTCGTGCGCCGGATGGGCGAGGTCGTCGACGGCGAGTACCAGAACTATCGCGTGCGCGGCGGCGACTACATCCGCCGCAACTTCTGGGGCTCCGACCCGCGGCTGATGCAGATGGTCGAGCACCTGAACGACGACCAGCTCTTCCGGCTGCGGCTCGGCGGGCACGACCCGCTCAAGGTGCACGCCGCGTACAAGGCGGCGTTCGAGCACCGCGGCGGGCCGACCGTCATCCTCGCCCACACGATCAAGGGCTACGGGATGGGCGAGGCCGGCGAAGGCAAGAACATCACGCACCAGCAGAAGAAGCTGAACGAGAAGGAGCTGCTCGAGTTCCGCGATCGCTTCGACATCCCGATCTCCGACGCCGACGTCGGCCAGGTGCCGTTCTTCCGCCCGCGCGAGGACAGCCCCGAGATCCAGTACATGCGCGAGCGCCGGCGCGCGCTCGGCGGCTTCGTCCCCACGCGCACCAGCGTGCGCTGCAACCTCCCGGTCCCCGGCGAGGAGCTGTTCGGCGAGTTCTACGACGGCACCGGCGACCGCGCCGTCTCGACGACGATGGCGATCGTGCGGATGCTGACGAAGCTCCTCAAGGACGAGGGCATCGGCAAGCGCATCGTCCCGATCGTCCCCGACGAGGCGCGTACGTTCGGCATGGAGGCGCTGTTCCGCCAGGTCGGCCTCTACTCCGGCGTCGGTCAGCTCTACGACCCGGTCGACAGCGAGAGCCTGCTCTACTACCGCCAGGCCAAGGACGGCCAGATCCTCGAGGAGGGCATCACCGAGGCCGGCGCGATGTCGTCGTTCATCGCCGCGGGCACGTCCCACTCGTCGCACGGCGTCGGGATGATCCCGCTCTACATCTTCTACTCGATGTTCGGTTTCCAGCGGATCGGCGACCTCGTGTGGGCCGCCGGCGACATCCGCTGCCGCGGCTTCCTCGTCGGCGCGACGGCCGGCCGAACGACGCTCGCGGGCGAGGGTCTGCAGCACCAGGACGGCCACAGCCACCTGCTCGCGCTGCCCGTGCCGAACTGCGAGGCGTACGACCCTGCGTACGCCTACGAGATCGCCGTCATCATGGAAGACGGCATGCGCCGCATGTATCGCGACGACGAGGACGTCTTCTACTACCTCACCGTCGGCAACGAGAACTACGTGCAGCCGAAGATGCCCGAGGGCAGCCGCGAGGGCATCCTGCGCGGGCTCTATCGCTTCCGCGAGGGCACGCGCAAGAAGAACGGCGCCCGCGTCCAGCTCCTCGGCAGCGGCGCGATCCTCAACGAGTGCGTCGCGGCGAGCGACCTGCTCGCGGAGAAGTTCGACGTCGAGTCCGACGTCTGGTCCGTGACCAGCTACAAGAAGGTGCGCGAGGGAGCGCTCGACGCCGAGCGCTGGAACCGGCTCCATCCGGGCGAGCCGGCGCGGCGCTCGCACCTCGAGACGAGCTTCGACGGCGTGCGCGGCCCGTTCGTCGCGGCGAGCGACTACGTCAAGACGCTGCCGGACTCGATCGCCCGCTGGCTGCCGGGCCCGCTCACGTCGCTCGGCACCGACGGCTTCGGCCGCAGCGAGGCGCGCGCCGAGCTGCGCGATTTCTTCGAGGTCGATGCGCGCTACATCGCGTACTCGGCGCTCGTCGCGCTCGCGCGCGAGAAGCGCGTCTCGGCGGACGTCGTCGCGCGCGCGGCTCGCGAGCTCGCGATCGACGCGGAGAAGCCGAACCCGCGTCTCGCCTGATGCGGGACGTACAATCGCCGTCTCCATGGAGTCGGAGACGCCTGCTTCGAGCGCGCCGGGAGGTCTGCACGGCGCCGACCTCGAGCTCGTCCGCGCGGCGCGCTCGGGCCGGCGCGAAGCCGTCGAGCGCCTGATCGCGCGCATGCGCTGCGTCCCGCGCATGCTCGCGGCGAAGAACGCGCGCATGGGCCGCCCGCTCGACGACGCCGAGCTCGAGGACCTCGTCCAGGAGTCGCTCTACGCGATCTGGCGCAAGCTCGACACCTACGCGGGCCGCGCGGCGCTCGAGACGTGGTTCTACCGCTTCTGCTTCCTCGAGCTCGTGCGCCGCGTCGCCCAAGCGCGTCGCACGCCCGCGCCGCTCACCGACGTCGAAAATGCGCTTCCCGCCGCGATCACGAGCGAGCGCCCCGGCCCGTTCGAGCTCGAGCACGTCTACCGCGGCCTCGAGCGGCTCGAGCCCGACGAGGCAGACGCGATCCGCGCGAAGCACCTCGAGGAGCTGACCTTCGACGAGATCGGCGCGCGGCTGGGCGTGTCGCCGAACACGGTCAAGACGCGCTATTACCGTGGGATGCTGAAACTGCGCAGCATCCTGGGCGTTCCGACGAAGACCCGGTCCGGTTTCCGGGAGGACACGCCGTGAACAGCCCCCAGCACGGCCCGCGGCACGAGGAGCAGCTCCTCGAAATCCTGCGCGCTTGCCCCGACCTCGCGTCGGGCGTCGCGGCCGCGGAGCGCTCTGCCCTCGGCCGCTGCCCGGCGTGCCGCGACGAGCTCGAGACCCTCGTCGAGCTCGAGCGCGCGCTCGACGCCGCGGGGCAGGACGAGCGCGCGACGATCGCCGCCTCGCGCGAGCTCGAGACGGCGCCCGGCGAGGGGCACGTCGCGACGGTCGGCCGGGCCGCCGCCGCGGGGCGCGCGGCCGGTCCGGACGGCTCGCGCGGTCTGGCCGCGCGCACCCCGGCGTCCTTGCGCTGGATCGCGGTCGCCGCCGCCGCGCTCGTCGCTGTGTTCGCGCTGCGCTGGGATCCGGGCGCGCCACCGCGGCCCGACCCCGAGTGGATGGGCGCGGGCGGCCTCGAGATCGTGCGCCCGGCGGGCCTGGTCGATGCGTGGTCGCCTTTCGAGTGGACGCTCGACGCGGCGGAGGCCGCATGGTTCGAGGTCTACGTCTACGATGCGGAGGCCTTGGGCGGAGCGTCGCCGCTCGTCGAGAGCGGCCGCCTGAACGTCCCGCGCTGGGAGCCGACCGCCGAGGACAGCGCATGGTGGCCGAGACGCATTCGATGGACGGTGAGCGGCTTCGGCCCGAGCGGGGCCTTCGTCGGCAGCGCCGAGGCTTGGGCGACGCGGCGCGATTGATCGCGCTCGCGGTGCTCCTCGTCGCGCCGGCGCTCGCGCAGGACGCGGTGCCGGCCGCGAGCGCTCCGACCTGGCTCGACCGCGCGAACGCGTTGCGCGCGCGCGTGCAGGCGCGCGAGGAGGGTGCCGTGAGCGAGCTGCGCGCGTTCCTCGCCGAGCTGCGCGCGGCCGAGCTCGACCGCGGCGAAGGCAGCCGCGATCTGCTCGCGCTCTTGCGCGCGACGTACGACCTGGGCACGTACGACGACGAAGCGTCCCTCGACGAGCGGTGCGCGTTGCTGCACGACTCGCGCGCGGTCTCCAAGGAGTTCGGCGACGAGGAGTGCGAGGCGCGCGCGGTCTGGTCCCAGGCGCGGCTCCTGCTCGCTGCCGGCCGTCTCGCCGCCGCCCGCGACGCGCTGCGCGAGGCGCTCGACGCGCTCCCGGGAGCCTGGCGCTCGCGCACGCACATGCTGCTCCTTCTCGCGGAGGCGCAGCGCCAGCTCGGCGAGTACGAGAGCGCATTGGCCGCGCTCGACGAGGCCGAGAGCGGCGTCCCGGAAGGCCAGGCATGGGACGCCGTGCGTTGGTCCATCCCGGGCCGGCGTGCGCAAGTGTGGCTCGACTTGGGGCTGCCCGACCAGGCGGCGCCCGCGATCGCGGCGGAGCAGGCGATCGCCGAAGTGGTGCGCGCGCGCGGGCTCCGCGACGCCGCCCTCGTACGCAACGCGGACGCGAGAAGAGTGGGACTGGCTCTGCTTCAAGGTGATTTCGAGCGTGCGATCGCTCTCGCAGACGGAGCGCTCGCGGACGAGGAGCTGTACGCCGAGCAGCCCCCGGCGCGCGCGCAACTGCAGTTGATGGCTGGGATCGCGTCGGCGCGGCTCGAGGCGCAGAGCCCGACGCGCACGCCTCGGGCCGAGGTGCTCCTCACGAGCGCTCTCGACATGGCCGGCGTTCCCGAGCGCGTCGCGTTCGAGGGCGAGCTGTGGCTCGCCTGGTTGCTGCTGCGCGACGGGAGGCTCGACGAGGCGCGCGAGAGGGCCGATGCGGCTGCCGAACGAATCGCGTCGTGGCGTACGGCGGAAGCGTTGCCGCCTCGTCTCGAGGAGGCTCAGCTCGCGACCATGCGCGCGCGGCTGGCGCTCGAGAGCGACGCGTCGCGCGACGAGCTGATCGCGGCACGCGAGCAACTCGTGAGCGCGTATGGCGCCTTCCTCGAGCTCTGGTCGCGCGTTCCAAGGCGCGCCGGAGGCACTGGCTATCTCGACGACCTGGATCGCGCTGCGGTGCTGAGCGAGCTCCTTCGGCTCGAGGTGCATCTCGAGGGGCCGGAGGAAGGCGCCGTCGGCGCGTTCGCGCACGTCGGCCGCGCCGAGGTGTTGGCCTCGCTCAGCCGCCGGCTCGGCGCCCGCGCGCCCGGCGTCGAAGCTCTGCGCGCCGGGCTGCTGGGGCCCGACCACGGACTGCTCCTGTACCTGCCCGCACGCGAGCGCGTGCACTGTCTGCTGCTCGACGACGAGACCGCTCTCGCTCTGGATCTCGGGGCCTCGACGGACATCGACGCGTACCAGCGGCGGTTCATGGCTCTCCTTCTCGCGCCGCCGCCGATGGAGGCGGATCGACGCTCCGCGCGCGCGGCGGACTTGAACGATCTCGGACGGCAGACGGCCGCGCTCGTCCTGCCGGGAGCCGTGCGCGACGCTCTCTCCCGCTGGTCTGCCGTCACAGTGGTCTCCTGCGGATGGATGAGCGCGCTTCCCTTCGAGTGTCTTCCGCTCGACGGTCGGCCGCTCGGCCGGACGATCGCGATCGACGCGCTGCCGTCGACCGCTGCCGGACTGGCTCTCGCGAATCGCGCGCGGCCCGAGGACGACGGAAGCGGGGAGCTCGACTTCGTGTTGGTCGCCGAGCCGTCGCCCTCGGAGGAGACGATCGCGAAGTGGCCGCGCGTAGGGCCGCTCCCCCTGGGAGCGAACGAGCGGGAGACGCTCTTGTCGGCTTATCCGGCGGGCCGCACGCGAGCGCACCTCGCCGACGGCGCGACCGCCGCCGCCCTGCGCCTGCCCGAGGTCGCCCGGGCGCTCGTGCTACAACTCCTCGTGCACGGGATCGTCGACTCGACGCGCGAGCGGCCGGCGGGGCTCGTGCTGTCCGCGGAGAGCGCGACCGACGACGGAGTCCTGTGGGCGGAGGACCTGGACGAGCTCGTTTCGATGCCACGACTCGTCGTTCTCACGAGCTGCGGTTCGGGCCGTGCTCCCTTGCGCAACGGGGACGAGGGAGCGGCGACCCTTTGGGCGCCGCTGCTGGCGGCCGGGGCGGACGCGGTCGTGCACGCGCGCGGCGATCTGTTGTTCGAGCCGACCATCCGCCTCTCGCAGACCCTGAACCGGCGTCTCGCGGCCGGCGATTCGCCCGCCGAGGCGCTCCGCGCGGCGCGCGCCGAACTGGCATCGGACGACCGCTGGAACGATCCGTTCTTCGATGGGCTCGTGCAGGTCGTGGGGCTCGGACACCGGCCCGTCGTCGACGCGACGCATGCGGCTTCCGAGCGTCGCGGGCGAACGACCGCATGGGCCGGGACGGCTCTCGTCGCCGTTGCCGTCGCTGTCGCGGGTGCGTTCGCGCTCGCGCGCCGTCGAGCGCGCGAGCGCGCCTGAAGCATCAGGGTTCGGTCGATCCGCTCGTGCCACCGGAGTCGGTCGGGTCGTCCGGCCGTCGCGGATCCGGAGGCGGAGGCGGATCCTCGTCGGCGAAGCACGGTAGGTCCGGCTCCTCGCTCGTCACGACTCCGCTCTCGCCCGTCGGCCACGAACCCTCGGGGAGCGCGACGATGTCGATGGGGCTGGTCGTCGTGCCGTTCGTCCCCAAGAGAGTGCTCCGCGTCCTCCACAGACTCGACGGCGAGACGAAGTGGAAGTCCTCGTCCTGGACGTCCCAGTGCACCAGTCGCACCTGCGCGTGGTAAATGGTCTCCAGGACGAACGCGCCCGGCACCGTCAGGGACACTCCGAACTCCGTCGCGCCGTAGTGCGTGAAGATAGCGTTCGCGATGGCCGTGGACTCGACCGTGAAGTTCTCGCCGGCGGCGTCCCACAGGACGACCTGGAGCTGCGTCAGCTCCGCGGGCGGCGTCGCGCCGAGGCGCACGTCGAACAAGAACGTGGTCGTGTCGTTCTCCGGGTCTTCGCTGTTCATGACGACCTCGACCTCGCCCCCGAAGAGCTCGGGAATCCAGGCCGGTGCCGGGACGACCTCGCTCAACGCGACCTCCATGCGGCCCTCGGCGGGCAGCATGCCGACGAAGTCGTTGTCGCCGTCGCGATCGAGGTCGGCGCAGATCGGCAGGACGAGCGTGTCCGGCGTGCTCGACGCGCAGACGTCGAGCACCTCGACGAGGCTCGGGCCGAAGCTCGGAGCGCTCGACTGCTGGAACAGGATCGTCATCTCGCCCGTTCCGCGGCTACCCAGGATCGCGTCGTCGTTCCCGTCGAGATCGGCATCCGCGATGGTCATTCCACGGAACGGCTGTGCCCCGAACGACACCGCCGCCTCGAACCCGCTCGCGTCACCCACGATGGCGTGGTACGTGTCGGGTCCTGCGAGGAAGACCAGGTGCAACAGGCGTTGGTGCGTATCGCCCGCGCGGTCGAGCACGCCGAGGAAATCGCTGGATGAGCCGAACAGGATGGTGGCGAGCACGTTCATGTTCGTGTCGATGACCGCGGTGATGCCCTGGGCCACGATCGCGACCTCGTGGCGCGCGTCGCCCGAGAAGTCGATCGGCCGGAACGTGTGGATCTGCACCTGCGACGTGATCGGCGTCGCGATGGACTGCGACGGCGTGCCGGCGTCGTAGACGATCGCGATGCCGAGGCGATCGGCGCGCAGTGCAGCGATGTCGGGAATCGCGTTGCCGTCGAAGTCGCCGACGTGCATCTCGGGACTGCTGCCGAGCACGTCGCCCGTCGCCCCGGCGATCGTCGTCGTCAGGACCATCGGTCCGTAGGGCGACTTGTCGTAGAGCTCGAGGCCCCGCCACGTACCGACGACGACGGTATCGAGCTCGCCCGGTGTCTGGCTCGGCAAGACGGTCACGGAGGCAGCGGGATCTGCGACGGGAAACCCGCCGCTGTGCTCTGACGGGCCGTACATCACGACCGCCTCGTCGTCCCGCATCAGCGCGAGATCGAGCACGTGGTCCTCGGTCAGGTTGCCGACCGCGGCGGAGCCGAGCATGGTCACACCGCCCTGGAAGTACGCCTGGCCGATCGGCCTCCAAGGAGCGAGAGGGACGGGCCCCGACTGGCCGTATGCCGCGCCACAGGTGAGGAAGAGGGCGAAGAAGCGAACGGATGGAAAGAGCGGACGCATGCGCTGCCTTCTGCGAAAGGGGGGGAGGGGGCCGCTGAACCGTGCGGCGCAGTGTAGCTCGTGCTACGAGCCCTGCCGAGGCGCACGGCGACGACGTGGTTGGC